>DXYS01000087.1 GCA_019415705.1 Bacteroidales bacterium
ACGACCCTCTGATTAACAGTCAGATGCTCTAACCGACTGAGCTATTGAAGCGGATTGTGTCTCCCTCCGGAGAATTGCAGTGCAAAAGTAGCCCCAATTTTTGAGATATGCAAGTACTCGCGCTTTTTTCTTCTAAATTTTTTTACTTTTAATCCTTTTTTGGCGTGGCGCGTTATGCTAATTAAGGGATATTGATTAATTTTGTTTCATAGACAGCGAATATTTTAACACATGAAAAAATTATTAGCTCTAATCGTGCTTGCCGGAGCGTTGCTGAGCCTTACGGCCGGTGTTGGTACAACACGCAGCACAAAGTCTGACATATCACGCAACCTTCAGATATTTAATGCTATATATAAAGAGTTACAGACTCAGTATGTAGACACTATCGACGCTGACGCCACGATGCGCACGGCCATTGACGCCATGCTCGCCACTATCGACCCGTATACGGAGTATTTCCCCGCTGACAATCAGGAGGAGATAACGTCAATCTCGTCAGGGCAGTTTGCAGGCATCGGCTCTTATATACTCCGTCGCGGCAAGGATGTCATCATTCATCAGCCGCAGTGGAACACTCCGTCACGTCGCACCGGTCTGCGCCACGGTGATGTCATACTCAAAGTCGATGACTGGGAGGTAACACCCGACGCCGAGATTTCGGAGGTCAGTCGCCGTCTGCGCGGTCAGGCCGGCACTCATGTCCGCGTCGACGTCCGTCGCCCATATGTCGAGGACTCGATGCTGACATTTGACATCGTCAGAGGCAATATCAAGGTCAACCCGCTGCCGTGGTACGGCATGCTCCCTGACAGCATCGGATTCATCAATCTGACTACATTCAACGAGTCGAGCGCGGCTAAAGTCAAGGAGGCTGTGACCGACCTTGCCTCTCGCCCGGGCATCAAGGGACTTATCATAGACCTGCGCAATAACGGCGGAGGTCTGCTGGAGGGAGCTGTGCAGATAGCCGGAAACTTTGTGCCCAAGGGAACGGAGATTGTCAGTACGCGTTATGCCGACTCGACTCAGGTCAAGACATACCGCACGCCCAAAAAGCCTGTTGCGCCGGAGTTGCCGTTGGTTATTCTAACCAACGATGGCACTGCCTCGGCTGCCGAAATTGTCGCCGGCTCGCTGCAGGACCTCGACCGCGCCGTCATCGTCGGTCGCCGCAGTTATGGCAAGGGACTGGTGCAGGTGACCCGCCCGCTGCCCTATGACGGCATATTCAAGGTAACTGTAGCACGCTATTATATCCCGAGCGGCCGTCTTATTCAGGCTATTGATTACAGCCACCGCGACGCAGAGGGTCGTGTCGAGCGCATACCTGACAGTCTCACCAATGTATTTATGACCTCACGTGGTCGAGAGGTGCGTGACGGCGGAGGCATCACGCCTGACGTAATCGTCAAGGCAAAAGAGGGTAATCGCTTGCTATATAACATCGTCAACGATTTCTGGGCGTTTGATTTCGCCAACCGCTACCGCGCTGCTCACGATAGTATCGCTCCGGCGGCTGACTTCGTGGTCGGTGACTCTATCTTCGCTGAATTCAAGGCTTTTATCAATCCTGCGAAGTTTAAATATGACCGCGCTTGCGAAAACGGCATCAAATATCTGCGCGAGGCAGCCCGCACCGAGGGCTATATGAATGACAGCGTCAGCGCCCAGCTCGACCGTCTCGAGGCTATGTTGCGCCATGACCTCGGCCATGACCTCGACTTCAACCGTGCCGACATCGTCGAAATTCTCGACAACGAGATATCTGACCGCTATTACTCTGACTCAGACATCGAGATGCGTCAGGCCCTGCGTTCTGACGCTGACATTGACTCGGCACGCGCCATCCTCAACTCTCCGGCACGATATCGCGAGATACTGAAACTCAAATAAATCCGGCCTGCTATTGCGGCCGATGTGATTGCGCCTTCAGGGCACCCGAAACCAATGACTATCCAAGAAATTTGCAGCAGCTTTATGACCGAGGCGCGCCGCAAGGCCGTCTCGGGACTGCGTCGTGACAAACGCGCCACTCTCTACGGCCTCGCCGGCTCGTCGGCCTCCATGGCTCTTATCGGTCTCTCACAAAAGGGCAAAGCCATGCTTGTTATCGGCGATTCGCAGGACGACGCGGGTTATCTTTATCACGACCTCTCGCGCCTCGTCGGCGAGGAGGCTGTCGCCATGCTGCCGTCGGCCTACAAGCGTGACATCAAATACGGTCAGGTCGACCCGCCGAGCCGCATCCTGCGCACCGAGACACTGCAGCGCATCGCCGACGACCCGGCGCTGAGATTTATAGTTTCTTATCCCGACGCTCTCGCCGAGCGCGCCGCGACACGCCGTGACATAGACGAGCACACTCTGCGACTTGCCGCCGGCCAGACCGGCGTCGACATGGTCGAGACCGAGAAGTGGCTGCGCCTCAACGGCTTTGAGGAGGTTGACTATGTCTACGAGCCGGGACACTTCGCCGTGCGAGGCTCGATACTTGACATTTTCGGTTATTCAAATGAATTGCCTTACCGCGTCGACTTTTTCGGCGACGAGATTGACTCGATACGCAGTTTTAACGTCGAGACGCAGCTCTCCGTCGACCGCCTTGAGCGTATAGCCGTCACGGCCGATGTCGCCTCCGCCGCGCCCGGCGACACGCTCTTGGAGTATATCGCGCCCGACACCGTAATTGCTGCGCGCGACATTTCGCTGACTGTCAGTCGTATCCGCGCCATCGCCGAGACTGATTTCTCGCAGAGCGCCCTGATTACCAACGAGGGCGACGCAGAAGCTATGAAGCAGGTGGTCGATGCTGATGACTTCGAGCACCGCTTGGAGTCGTTCCGCATCGTCGAGTTCACTTCGGCCAATGATATCAGCAAACAGACTAAGGCTGCCATCGACTTCGACTGCTCGCCGCAGGGTATCTATCACAAAAATTTCGACCTCATCAGCGACTCGTTCAAGAAACTTATCGCCGACGGCTATCAGCTTTATATTCTCAGTGACAACGATAAACAGTTTGAACGTCTGCGCGTTATCTTCGCTGACCGCGGTGACGACATCGCCTTTACTCCCGTTGAGTCGACGCTCCATGAGGGCTTTGTAGACCATGTGACCCGTCGCTGTGTCTTCACCGACCATCAGATTTTCGACCGTTTCCATAAATACACCTTGCGCAGCGACCGCGCCCGTTCGGGCAAACTCGCCCTCTCACTCAAGGAGCTGAGTCAGATTGAGGTAGGGGACTATATCGTCCACGTCGACCACGGCATCGGTAAGTTTGCCGGACTGCTCCGCACTGACGTCGGCGGCCGTACTCAGGAGATGATTAAGCTGATTTACAAGAACAACGACATCATCTTTGTGTCGATTCACGCCCTGCATAAACTCGCCAAATATCGCGGCAAGGAGGGCGTCGCCCCCAAAATCGACCGCATCGGCTCCGGCTCGTGGAACAAGGTCAAAGAGCGTACCAAAAACAAACTCAAGGACATCGCCCGCGACCTCATCCGTCTCTATGCCGCCCGCAAGGAGGAGAAGGGCCACGCTTTCTCGCCCGACAGCTATCTGCAGCAGGAGTTGGAGGCCTCGTTTATATATGAGGACACGCCTGACCAGCTGAGCGCCACGCGCGCCGTCAAGGCCGACATGGAGAGCGACCGTCCGATGGACCGCCTCGTATGCGGCGACGTCGGTTTCGGCAAGACCGAAGTGGCTATCCGCGCCGCCTTCAAGGCCGCGACCGACAGCAAGCAGGTCGCCGTGCTCGTGCCGACGACTGTGCTCGCCTATCAGCACTATCACACCTTCAAGGAGCGCCTCAAGGACTTCCCTGTGCGTGTCGACTACCTCTCTCGCGCCCGTTCGCCCAAGGAGGTCAAGGAGATACTTGCCGACCTCGCTGACGGCAAGATTGACATCATCATCGGCACACACAAACTAATCGGCAAATCGGTCAAATTTAAGGACCTCGGTCTGCTCGTCGTCGACGAGGAACAGAAATTCGGCGTCGCCGTCAAGGAAAAACTAAAGCAGATGAAAGTGTCGGTCGACACGCTTACCATGAGCGCCACGCCTATCCCGCGCACACTGCAGTTCTCGCTTATGGGCGCCCGTGATCTGTCGGCAATCAACACTCCGCCGGCCAACCGTTACCCGATTGTGACTTCGGTCACCGCGCTCAGTGACGACATCGTCTCCGAGGCAATCAACTTCGAGCTCTCGCGCGGCGGACAGGTATTCTTCATCAACAACCGCATCGAGGGTCTTGCCGAGCTGGAGAACATGATTAAGCGACTTGTGCCCGACGCCCGTGTTGTCACTGCCCACGGCCAGATGCCCCCTGAGAAACTTGAGAAATCCATCGTCGACTTCGCCGCTCACGATTACGACATACTCCTCGCCACCACCATCGTCGAGAGCGGTATCGACATGCCCAATGTCAACACCATAATCATCAACAACGCCCAGAATTTTGGTCTCAGCGAGCTTCATCAGCTCCGCGGCCGCGTTGGCCGCTCGTCGCGCAAGGCCTTCTGCTATCTGACCGTTCCGGCCGGGTTGCCGCTGTCGCCCGTTGCGCGCCGTCGTCTGCAGGCCATCGAGAGTTTCTCTGACCTTGGCTCGGGCATCCACATTGCCATGCAGGACCTCGACATACGCGGTGCCGGCAACCTGCTCGGCGCCGAGCAGAGCGGCTTCATCGCTGATCTCGGCTACGAGACCTATCAGAAGATACTCAAAGAGGCTGTCACCGAGTTGCGCACCGAGGAGTTCTCAGACCTCGAGACCGCCGACAGCGGGCAGGGCGACGAGCGCGACTATGTGGCTGACTGCGTCATCGAGAGCGACCTCGAGCTGCTGCTGCCGGCATGGTACGTGCCGCAGGAGAGCGAGCGCATCTCGCTCTATCAGGAGCTTGACAGCATCGAGCGCGAACTCGATCTGCAGGCCTTCCGCACGCGTCTCGAGGACCGCTTCGGCAAGTTGCCCAAGGAGACGGTCGAACTGCTGCGCATACCGCGTTTGCGCCGACTCGCCCGCCGACTCGGCATCGAGAAGGTTGTCATCAAGCAGGAAACCATGTATACCTTCTTTGTCGGAGACGAGAACAAGGCTTACTACCAGTCGCCGATGTTCGGCCGACTGCTCAACTATCTGCAGCGCAACCCGCGCCGCGTCAAGATACGCGAGCGCAACGGCCGCCGCTCGTTCTCGATAGACTCCGTGTCGACCGTCGAGCAAGCCGTCGACGTCCTCCAGCAAGTCCTCGAGTTGGATTCGATATAAAACAATGCCGGCGCCCCACATGGGACGCCGGCGTCAAATATGGAGGGGCGATTTGTAATCGCCCAAATGCTTATTAATATCCGGTATAATTAAACGGGCTGAGGGCGTGGAGCTCGGCCTTGACGGCGTCGCTGACGTTGAGCGTGTCGATAAACTCAGAGATGCTCTGCTCGGTGATGGCCGTGTTGACACGGGTCAGCTGTTTGAGAGTCTCATAGGGTTTGGGATAGCCCTCGCGGCGCAGGATGGTCTGTATGCCTTCGGCGACGACACTCCACATGTGGCCGAGGTCACGGTCGATGGCCTCGCGGTTGAGCAGCAGTTTGTCAAGACCTTTGGCTGTCGAGGCGATGGCGATGAGGCCGTGTGCCATGGGGATGCCGACGTTGCGCAGCACGGTCGAGTCGGTCAGGTCACGCTGCAGACGCGACACGGGCAGCTTTGTGGCGAGATGCGTCAGCAGGGCGTTGGCGATGCCGAGGTTGCCCTCAGAGTTCTCGAAGTCGATGGGATTGACTTTGTGGGGCATTGCCGATGAGCCGACCTCGCCCTCTTTGATGCGCTGTTTGAAATACTCCATCGAGATATACATCCACATGTCGCGGTCGAGGTCGAGAATGATGGTGTTTATGCGGCGCATGGCGTCAAAGACGGCGGCCAGATTGTCATAGTTAGAAATCTGAGTGGTGAAGGCCTCACGCTCGATGCCGAGATTCTTGCTGAGGAAGCGCTCGGCGAAACCAATCCAGTCCTCGGCGGGGAAGGCTGCGCGGTGGGCGTTGAAGTTGCCCGTCGCACCGCCGAATTTGCCGCTGATTTTGCAAGCCTTGAGAGCGGCAATCTGCTCATTGAGGCGATAGACAAACACCTGCAGCTCCTTGCCGAGACGTGTGGGCGATGCAGGCTGGCCGTGAGTCTTGGCGAGCATCGGCACCGATGCCCACTCTGCTGCTAAACAGGCTAATTTGGCGCTCAGGCGCTCCAAAGCCGGCAGGTAGACCTCGTTGAGAGCATCTTTGAGCGAGAGGGGCACAGCCGTATTGTTGATGTCCTGTGAAGTCAGGCCGAAGTGGATAAACTCTTTGTAGTCAGACAGACCGCGTGCGTCAAACTGCTCCTTGAGGAAGTATTCGACAGCTTTGACGTCGTGGTTGGTCACTGACTCTATCTCTTTGATGCGTGCTGCGTCCTCGACATTGAAGTCGCGGTAGATTTCGCGCAGAGACTCAACGGCATCGGCCGGTGCTGACTGCAGTTGACGCAGAGGCAGCCGGTAGAGTGCGATGAAATATTCGATTTCGACCCGCACGCGATAGCGTATCAGGGCATATTCCGAGAAATAATTTTCGAGCGCTTCGCATTTGCTGCGGTAGCGTCCGTCGATGGGCGAGATTGCCGTGAGTTGAGTCAGAGTCATAGGAAGACAGGGTTTTATGTTGTTTGGATTATTATCTTAAACAGGTTGATTTTTCCAACTGCAAATTTACAAATCATTACCGACATCGACAAAGCTATTGACAAGTTTAAGTCAACCAACATCCCCGGGCATATCCCGGAGGGATTAAATGCGGCTGTGAAGCCGCTCTCAACCCCATATTAAGCGTAGCGTATATGGGGTACTCGTCCGACCTTAACTCACTTTTCTCGGAGAGAATACACACCTGACATAAAGCGCCTGCGGCGCGCATGTAAATATTTGAAATGTAGATAGTATGTTTGTGGAGTAATTCGAATTGCAGCCTTTAAATATGCCGC
>DXYS01000088.1 GCA_019415705.1 Bacteroidales bacterium
ACTACCAGGGTATCTAATCCTGTTCGATACCCACGCTTTCGTGCCTCAGCGTCAGTCGGGCGCCGGTATGCTGCCTTCGCAATCGGAGTTCTGCGTGATATCTATGCATTTCACCGCTACACCACGCATTCCGCATACTTCTCGCCCACTCAAGGACTCCAGTTTCAACGGCACGACGGGGTTGAGCCCCGAATTTTTACCGCTGACTTGGAGTTCCGCCTACGCACCCTTTAAACCCAATAAATCCGGATAACGCTCGCATCCTCCGTATTACCGCGGCTGCTGGCACGGAGTTAGCCGATGCTTTTTCTTCAGGTACTCTCAGCTCCCCACGCGTGGGGCACTTGCTCCCTGACAAAAGAGGTTTACAATCCATAGGACCGTCTTCCCTCACGCGACTTGGCTGGTTCAGGCTCCCGCCCATTGACCAATATTCCTCACTGCTGCCTCCCGTAGGAGTCTGGTCCGTGTCTCAGTACCAGTGTGGGGGACCTTCCTCTCAGAACCCCTACGCATCGTCGCCTCGGTGGGCCGTTACCCCGCCGACTAGCTAATGCGCCGCATGCCCATCCGTAGCCGGAATCGCTTCCTTTGATCCTCGGGAGATGTCTCCCAAGGATATTACGCGGTATTAGACGGAATTTCTTCCGCTTATCCCCCTGCTACGGGCAGGTTGCATACGTGTTACTCACCCGTGCGCCGGTCGCCGGCGGAGAAAAGCAAGCTTCTCTCCCCGCTGCCCCTCGACTTGCATGTGTTAAGCCTGTCGCTAGCGTTCATCCTGAGCCAGGATCAAACTCTTCGTTGTTGTATCTTGTTTGCTTATTTTTCTAAAATAATCAGGCAAGATTCTTTTTATAAAATTTTGCCTTCACAAGACCTTCAGACTGTCTGAACTGACTCGCTGTCGCTCTGACTTATCGGTTTAAGAATTGACTTGAGTGCAATGCTCTCTTGTACTACTCTTAATGTCTATTGTAATCGTTTCAATGTTCTCTTCTCGGGTTGTTCGGCGATAGCCGCGTCCCTGAAAGCGGATGCAAAGTTACATCAAGTTTTTCAACCGTGCAAATCTTTATCGTATTTTTAACCGGCTTTAACAGTTGCGCCGCGTGGCGCCTACCCGTCTTAGCCCGTCCTGCCTCCTTGGCTCGCTTGCCTGCCGAAAACGTTTGCAAAATTAGATACTTTAATTTTAACCTCCAAATATTTTGAACTGAAATTTATGTTATAAAACATACTTTCCTCCCATAAGACTGATTGCCAGCGACAAAAATTTTCATTCAATCGAGCGTCGTTTTAACATACAAATATTTAAGTCATCGTCAATCGTGGTATTTTAGATAAACATGTTGGTAATATCAGCCAATACGATTTGACATCAGCACATTTTTTAGTAACTTCGTATATTAATTTTTTCATATGCATTTTAGTCTCAAATATATTATTGCGGTATCATCCCTGTCGATGTGCATCTGTAATTCGGCTTCCGCTGCCGGCTCATCAAGAGTCAGATTTCACGACGAGGGACGCGACACAACACGCATCAACGAGATACTGATTGATGCTGAAGGTCATAAATTCGCCAACCCAAGCGAGTGTGTGGGATATATAGGACGCCGTTTCATAGACACGCCCTATGTGGCGCATACTCTCGAATCGGATGACAACACCGAATGGCTGACAATCAATCTCGACGAGCTAGACTGCACGACTTTTGTCGAGACCGCGCTTGCGATGGCCTATACTGTTGGCGAACGGCGCTCGTCGTGGCGCGATTATATATATAATCTTGAGCGTCTGAGATATCGCGGCGGAGAGGCCGACGGATACGGCTCGCGACTGCACTATATCTGCGACTGGATTGTTGACAATGTGCATCGCGGCAATTTTGTAGATGCGACAAATCTGTTTGACCCGGTGTCGCACATGGTCAGAACGATTGACTTTATGAGCTCCAACCGCGACCGCTATCCCGCGCTCAAGGATTCAACATCATTCGCACGCATAAAAAGCATCGAATCGGGTTACCGCAATCATCGCTTTCCCTATATCAAATCCCGCGACCTCGGCAACAAAGCCATAAAAGCAAAATTACGTGACGGAGATGTAGTCGGGTTGGTCAGCTCCCTTAAAAATCTTGACGTGACTCATATGGGCATCATTGTAAAAGGCGACGACGGAGAGCCTCATCTTATGCACGCCTCGATGCCAGAGGGCAAAGTAGTTGTCACAAAACAGCCGTTGAATGATTTTATGCGGCGCAACCGTCAGTTTATAGGCATACGCGTGATACGGCTTGCCGAATAATTCACCCACCATCGTAAACACCGGATAATATAATCGGCCGCTCTGACTATTGTCGGAACGGCCGGTTTTCTGTTTATACAGTAGTTTTATTCGATGGGGAGATTGCGCACACATCACCACCGGTGACGGATGTCTGCAACAAAACTAAAAAGCGAAATCCGCCGGAGCAGATTTCGCTTTTAATGAGAATATGTATGACTTATTATGAACGCTTGGTCTTTTTGCCATAACCGTACTGAGCGGCAGCGCCGAGCTGCTCCTCGATGCGGAGAAGCTGGTTGTATTTGGCCATACGGTCAGAACGGCTTGCAGAACCTGTCTTAATCTGGCCTGCGTTGGTAGCGACAGCGAGGTCGGCGATAGTAGCGTCCTCGGTCTCGCCCGAACGGTGAGAGATGACTGCTGTATAGCCGTTGCGCTGAGCGAGCTCGACAGCGCGGAGTGTCTCTGTGAGCGAGCCAATCTGATTTACTTTGACAAGGATTGAGTTAGCGCAGCCAAGCTCGATGCCTTTCTTGAGGAATTTGACGTTGGTCACAAACAGGTCATCACCGACGAGCTGGCAACGGTCACCGATGAGGTCGGTAAGAATCTTCCAGCCTTCCCAGTCGCCTTCGGCCATGCCGTCCTCGATTGAATCGATGGGATATTTCTCAACGAGTTCTTTGAGGAACTCGGCCTGCTGCTGAGAGGTGAGTTTGGGAGCGTCAGCGCCCTGCTTCCATGTGTAGTCATATACGCCGTCTTTGTAGAACTCAGACGAAGCGCAGTCGAGACCGATTGTTACGTCGCGGCCGGGAACATAGCCGGCAGCCTCGATGGCTTTGATGATGACGTTGAGAGCATCCTCTGTGCCGTCAAGTGCGGGAGCGAAACCGCCTTCGTCGCCCACAGCCGTGCTGAGGTTACGGTCATGGAGGACTTTTTTGAGGTTATGGAACACTTCTGTGCCCATACGGATACCCTCGTGGAACGATGTAGCGCCGATAGGACGAATCATGAATTCCTGAAAGCAGATAGGAGCGTCAGAGTGAGCACCGCCGTTGATGATGTTCATCATAGGCACGGGGAGAACGTATGTGTTGCAGCCGCCTACATATTTGTAGAGGGGAAGGTCGAGATAGTCTGCTGCTGCTTTAGCGACAGCGAGTGACACACCGAGGATGGCGTTGGCGCCAAGGTTTGATTTAGTCTCTGTACCGTCGAGCTCGAGCATTTTCTCGTCGATGGCAATCTGGTCGAGAGCCGACATGCCGACAAGGGCCTCGGCGATAGGACCGTTTACGTTTGCAACGGCTTTCTGGACACCTTTGCCCATGTAGCGTGATTTGTCACCGTCGCGGAGCTCGAGAGCTTCGTTGACGCCTGTAGAGGCGCCTGAGGGAACAGATGCACGACCGAAAGCTCCTGATTCAAGGATTACGTCGACTTCAACTGTGGGGTTGCCTCGCGAGTCGAGGACTTCGCGGCCAATGATTTTTTCGATTTTCATAATTTCGTTTTATTTAAAGACTTAGTCAATATTATTTGATTTGTTTTATGTCTTGTTTATGCTTGGCAAAGTTACTAATTATTTGTTGATATGCAAAATTTTAGTGATGCGTTGCCCTAAAAAATAACACTGCCCCGCGCGGGTCTCCTGACGGGAGATAACGCAAGGCAGTGTATGTTATTTTATCGGCAATCGTCAGCGCCGGAGCGCCTGATGCCTGACGCCATTTACTCGGCTGCGGGAGCCTCTGCAGCGGGGGCTTCGGCAGCGGGAGCGGCTTCGGCAGCGGGAGCGGCAGATTTCTTGCGCGAGCGGCGTGTGGTCTTGGCTTTAGTCTCTTTCTTGTCTTTGAGCATGTTCTCGTTGTAGTCTACAAGCTCAATGAAGCAAGTTTTGGCATTGTCACCGAGACGATAGCCGGTCTTGAGGATACGGGTATAGCCTCCGGGACGGTCAGCAATCTTGGTGGCGATGTCGCCGAAGAGCTCTTTGACAGCCTCTTTGTTCTGAAGATAGCTGAAGACCAGACGGCGGTTTGACATATTGTCGTTCTTAGCGCGGTTGATAAGGGGCTCGGCATAGATGCGCAGAGCTTTAGCTTTGGCGAGCGTCGTGTTGATGCGCTTGTGCATGATCAGTGAGATGGTCATGTTAGCGAGCAGGGCGTCACGATGGGCTTTTGTGCGGCTAAGGTGGTTAAATTTCTTATTGTGTCTCATCGTTTATCAGTCTTTATCTAATTTGTATTTTGAAATATCCATTCCGAACGACAGGTTGAGACTCGTGAGCAGGTCTTCGAGCTCAGAGAGAGATTTTTTACCAAAGTTACGGAACTTAAGAAGGTCGGTCTTGTTGAAGACGACGAGCTCGGCGAGTGTGTCGACCTCGGCGCTCTTGAGACAGTTGAGGGCGCGGACGGTAAGATCCATATCGACGAGCTTGGTCTTGAGAAGCTGACGCATCTTGAGCACTTCCTCGTCAAACTCTTCGTTTGAATCACTCTCGGTTGTTTCGAGAGTTATCTTCTCGTCAGAGAAGAGCATGAAGTGATAGATGAGTATTTTAGCGGCCTCTTTGAGCGCGTCTTTAGGGAGGATCGAGCCGTTGGTTGTAATCTCGATGGTCAGTTTGTCATAGTCGGTCTTCTGGTCGACACGGAAGTTCTCAACGGTGTATTTGACGTTCTTAATCGGCGTGTAAGTCGAGTCGATTGCGATGACGTCTATCTCGTCGTTGGGATTCTGATTCTCTTCCGCGGGTATCCATGAGCGACCTTTGTTGACGGTCAGCGTGATGTTAAAGCTTGCTGCGGGGTCGAGATGACAGATGACCAAATCGGGATTCATGACCTCAAAGCCTGTAAGGGCCTTGCTGATATCTGCTGCTGTAAATTCCTCAGTGCCTGATACAGTAATCGTCACTTTCTCGAAGTCGGTGTCTTCGACGGTCTGCTTGAGGTCGACCTTTTTAAGATTAAGGATGATGTTTGTGACATCTTCCTTAACGCCGGGGATGGTATCGAATTCGTGTTTGACGCCGTCAATCTTAATCGAAGAGATTGCGTAGCCCTCGAGTGAGGAGAGGAGGACGCGACGGAGGGCGTTGCCCACGGTGATGCCATAGCCGGGTTCCAAAGGCTTGAACTCAAATTTGCCGTAGAAGTTGTCGGCTTCCAACATGAGGACTTTGTCAGGTTTTTGGAATGCTAAGATAGCCATGGATCTGAGGTATTAACAGTTATTATTTAGAGTAGAGCTCGACGATGAGCTGCTCCTTGATGTTCTCGGGGATGTCTTCGCGTGCGGGCACGTGGAGGAGTTTACCGGCCTTGAGGCTTTCATCCCATTCTAACCAAGGATATTTGCTGTGGTTGAAACCGGCGAGAGCGTCGGCAATCACTTCGAGAGATTTAGATTTCTCGCGCACACCGACAACATCACCGGGTTTTACGTGATAAGAGGCGATGTTGACGATTTCACCGTTAACGGTGATGTGACGGTGAAGCACCAATTGACGTGCGGCGGCACGTGTGGGAGCAATACCGAGACGGAACACTACATTGTCGAGACGAGACTCGAGAAGTTGCAGCAGAATCTCACCGGTAATACCCTTAAGGTTTGATGCTTTCTCGAAGAGGTTGCGGAACTGTTTCTCGAGTACGCCGTAAGTGTATTTGGCTTTTTGTTTTTCGCGAAGCTGGACACCGTACTCAGAAGTTTTGCGACGACGGTTCTGACCGTGCTGGCCGGGGGGGAAGTTGCGGCGTTGGAGCACTTTGTCAGCGCCGAAGATAGGTTCGCCGAATTTGCGTGCGATTTTGGTCTTAGGACCTGTGTATCTTGCCATTGTGGTTTAAATCAGTTTAAGTTGTCTGACAGGCGGTCTGTTTTTGTCCCCGGGGCACCGGGCCGTTGCGACGGCGCTTATGAGCGCTTGGCGTTAACGGCTCTGTTTATATATGGGGTGAATGTCTTTTAGTGCAGCCGCGACCATAGAGAGGTGATAGAAATTATGGTCTATTCACGTTTGACATTCCGGCAATTATGTTGTTTTTAGCCGCCGGGGCCACAGAGCTGTCTGTCTTTTGTTTTGGATGTTTTACTAAAAGGGTAAGTTAGAGAGTCTTTGACTGATTATTAAACTCTTCTGCGTTTGGGAGGACGACATCCGTTGTGGGGCAGCGGCGTAACGTCGATAATCTCTGTTACTTCGATGCCTGCGCCATGGATGGTGCGGATAGCTGATTCGCGGCCGTTGCCGGGACCTTTGACATAGGCTTTGACTTTGCGGAGGCCAAGGTCGAAAGCGACTTTAGCACAATCCTGAGCGGCCATCTGGGCTGCATAGGGAGTGTTTTTCTTGGATCCGCGGAAACCCATCTTGCCTGCCGATGACCAAGAGATGACCTGGCCCTCGCTGTTGGCTAAGCACACGATAATGTTGTTGAAAGACGAGTGAACGTGAAGCTGGCCTTCAGCGGTAACTTTAACGTTTCTCTTCTTTGCTGCGACTGTCTTTTTTGCCATAGTAGTTTATTATTTAGTAGCTTTCTTCTTGTTAGCAACGGTTTTCTTGCGGCCCTTGCGGGTGCGGGCGTTGTTCTTGGTCGACTGTCCGCGTACGGGGAGACCGATGCGGTGACGGATGCCACGATAGCAACCGATATCCATCAGGCGTTTGATGTTAAGCTGGATTTCGCTGCGGAGGTCACCTTCGACTTTGTAGTCTGCGCCGATAACTTCACGAACGGCTGCAGCCTGTGCGTCTGTCCAGTCTTTGACTTTGATGTTTTCGTCAACGCCGGCTTTTGCGAGGATTGATTTGGCTGCGCTGCGACCGATGCCGAAGATATAGGTCAAGGCGATTTCACCTCTTTTGTTCTGGGGGAGGTCAACTCCCACGATTCTTACTGCCATAAATTACGTATTATTTTTTCTGCAAAAATAATAAAAATTATCCTTGACGTTGTTTGTACTTGGGATTTTTCTTGTTAATCACATAGAGACGACCCTTGCGGCGGACAATCTTGCTGTCCGGGGTGCGTTTTTTTACTGAGGCTCTAACTTTCATATCTTTTAGTGTTTTTTTGATTATTTGTATCGGAATGCAATGCGTCCTTTTGACAGGTCATAGGGCGACATCTCGACGCGCACTTTGTCTCCGGGCAGGATTTTAATATAGTGCATGCGCATTTTGCCTGAGATGTGTGCTGTGATTTCGTGTCCGTTTTCCAACTCGACACGGAACATTGCGTTAGAGAGGGCTTCTACGATTGTGCCGTCTTGTTCGATTGCTGATTGTTTTGCCATATAATTAGTTGTCTGAGAATCTATCGGGTATAGCCTGATGGATATAATCAAAGGTTGTCATGACTTCCGTGCGGTCGTCAATGATGGCGAGCGTGTGCTCGTAGTGTGCCGATGCACGGTGGTCTTTTGTGCGGCAAGTCCATCCGTCACGGTCAATGACGATGTTACGTGAGCCGAGATTAATCATCGGTTCGATGCATATACACATACCGTTGCGCAGAACGGGACCTGTGCCGCGGCGACCGTAGTTGGGCACTTCGGGCGACTCGTGCATATGACGTCCGATACCATGACCGCACATCTCGCGCACGACCGAGTAACCGCGGCGCTCGCAGTAGGTCTGCACAGCGTTGGCGATATCGCCGACACGATGGCCGGCGCGGGCGGCGTCAATGCCGACTTGCAGCGACTCTCTGGTTGTGACGCAGAGACGGCGGAGCTCGTCTGATATCTCGCCGACGGCAAATGTGTAACAGCTGTCACCCATGAAACCGTCTTTTTCGACGACTGTATCAATGCCTATGATGTCGCCTTCACGCAAAGCGTAGTTTGACGGGAATCCGTGGACGACCGTGTCGTTGACCTCGATGCACAGCGTGCCGGGAAAACCTTCATAGCCCAGACAGGCGGGCCGACCGCCATTGTCGTGAATAAATTCACGGGCAATGGTGTCGAGCCGCAGTGTTGTCACTCCGGGAGCAATCCATCGGGCGACTTCGCCGAGCGTCCGGCTCACAAGGTCTGTGGCCGCACGCATCTGATTGATTTCTTCCGGTGTCTTGAGATAGATCATTAAATCAGTCTAATTGTTTTAGCTTGTCTATTTTATCAATAGCCTTGGCCGGTGGTGCGGCCTTTGATTTTGCCTTCTTTCATCAGGCCGTCATAGTGGTGCATCATCAGGTGTGACTCTACCTGCTGGAGTGTGTCGAGGACGACACCCACCATAATCAGCAATGATGTGCCTCCGAAGAACTGTGCGAAGTTCTGGCTGATGCCGAAGAAACGGGCAAAAGCGGGGAGGATGGCAACAATGCCGAGGAAGAGTGAGCCGGGAAGTGTGATGCGCGACATGATGGCATCGAGATATTCGGCTGTCTTGGTGCCGGGTTTTACACCGGGGATGAATCCGTTGTTGCGCTTGAGGTTCTCGGCCATCTCGGTGGGACGCACGGTGATGGCAGTGTAGAAGTATGTAAACGCTACGATGAGGATAAAGAAGACAGCGTTATACCAGAAGCTGTTGATATCGGTGAATGCCTGCAGGAATCCGCTCTCTCCGCCACGGAAACCGGCCAATGTCATCGGGATGAACATGATCGCCTGAGCAAAAATGATAGGCATGACGCCGGCGGCATTGACTTTGAGGGGGATATACTGGCGGGCGCCGCCATACTGGCGGTTGCCGACGATGCGCTTGGCATACTGCACGGGCACTTTGCGTGTGCCCTGTACGAGCAGGACGGCACCGACTGTGACAGCAAACAGCAGGATAATCTCGACGATAAACATTACCAGACCGCCCTGACTGCCGGATGTACCGGGCAGACGCGAGGTAAACTCATAGAAGAGTGCTCCCGGGAGACGGGCGATAATGCCGACGAGGATGATGAAAGAGATACCGTTGCCGATACCGCGATCGGTGATGCGTTCACCGAGCCACATGATAAACATCGAGCCGGCGGCAAGGATGATGGTCAGATAGAGTGTGGTCCAGAAGCCGAAGCTCATGACCATACCGTTGGCGGCGCTGTTGACCTGCACCTGCAGGTTAACAAGGTAGGCGGGAGCCTGCAGAACGAGAATCAGCACGGTCAGATAACGTGTGTACTGATTCATCTTCTGACGGCCGGACTCACCCTCGCGCTGCATCTTCTGGAACGAAGGGAGAATCATGCCGCAGAGCTGTATCACGATTGAAGCCGTGATATAGGGCATGATACCCAGCGCGAAGATAGATGCCTGAGAGAAGGCGCCACCCGAGAACATATCGAGAAGCTGCATCAGACCGCTCTTGTTGGTAAACGAAGCGAGGGCGTCGATGTCGCTGGGCGAAATGCCCGGCAGGACAACGTAGCAACCCAGGCGGTAAACGAGTACCAGCAGGAGGGTGATGAGGATGCGGCGACGCAGTTCCTCGATTGTCCAGATGTTTTTTAAAGTTTGAACGAGACCCATTGTCGTCAGATTTTATTGATTGATCCTCCGGCAGCCTCGATAGCGGCCTGTGCGGCAGCCGAGAAGGCGTTGGCCTCGACAGCGACTGCGCGTGTCAGGGCTCCGTTAGCAAGGATTTTGACGAGTTGGTTGCGGTTGATATAACCGGCTGCACGAAGTTCCTCGATGCCGATTTTTGTGAGATTCTTCTCTGCGGCGAGGGCTTCTATCAGGTCGAGATTGATAGCTTTATAGTCTTTACGGCTGATATTCTTGAAACCGAATTTGGGGAGACGACGCTGAAGAGGCATCTGACCGCCTTCGAAACCGATTTTGCGGCTATAGCCTGAACGCGATTTTGCTCCTTTGTGTCCGCGGGTCGATGTGCCGCCTTTGCCGGAGCCGGGACCGCGGCCGATACGGGTGGAGCGTTTAACAGATCCTACGGCGGGTTTTAAATTACTTAAATCCATAGTTGCGATGTGTTATGCGTTTGTCACTTCGACGAGGTGACGTACTTTGTTAACCATACCGATCACACTGGGAGTGTCTTCTTTGATGACAGTGTGATTCATTTTTTTGAGGCCGAGTGCGTCGAGTGTGCGTTTCTGCACAGCCGGGCAGTTGATACGGCTCTTTATCTGTTTGATTTTGATTTGTGCCATTTCTTGTGAACGTTTTAGCTGTTGGATTAACCTTTGAATACCTGTTCGACAGAAATGCCGCGGTTCTGAGCGACGATGGCGGGCGAACGCATTTCGTCGAGAGCGGCGATTGTGGCTTTGACGAGGTTGTGGGGGTTAGACGAGCCTTTTGATTTGGCGAGCACGTCAGTGATGCCCACGCTCTCGAGCACAGCACGCATGGCACCACCGGCTTTCACACCCGTACCGTGAGATGCGGGTTTGAGGATGATGCGCGAGCCGCCGAATTTGGCAATCTGCTCGTGAGGGATTGTGCCTTTGTGGACGGGCACTTTGATGAGGTTTTTCTTGGCAGCCTCAACGCCTTTGGCGATAGCGGCCTGTACTTCGTTGGCCTTGCCAAGACCCCAGCCGACAATGCCGTCTCCGTTGCCTACGACGACAATGGCTGCAAAGGTGAATGTGCGGCCGCCCTTGGTTACTTTAGTCACACGGTTGATAGCGACGAGGCGGTCTTTGAGCTCGAGATCGTTTGTGGTCTTTACGCGGTTGTTTCTTTTTGCCATAGTCTTTGATTAGAATTTGAGACCGCCGTTGCGCGCAGCGTCTGCCAGTGATTTAACACGACCGTGGAAGAGATATCCGTTACGGTCAAAAACTACCTCGGTGATGCCGGCCTCAAGGGCTTTCTTGGCGATAGCTTCGCCGACCTGTGCGGCGATTTGTGTCTTATTGCCTTCGGCGATGCCTTTTGATGATGAAGAGACAAGTGTCACGCCGGCCAGATCGTCGATGAGCTGCACATAAATCTGTTTGTTGCTGCGGAAGACGGTCATGCGGGGACGTGCTGCAGTGCCGGAGATTTTGCCGCGGATGCGGGTTTTGATTTTGTTTCTACGTTGTATCTTAGATATCATGATGATTTCCTTTTACTTATTTTGCACCAGCGGTTTTACCAGATTTGCGACGGATAACCTCGCCGACAAACTTGATACCTTTGCCCTTGTAAGGCTCGGGCTTGCGGAGTGAGCGGATTTTTGCGCACACTTGGCCGAGAAGCTGTTTGTCGTCGCTCTCGAGGATGATGAGAGGATTCTTGTTGCGTTCGCTCTTTGCCTCAACCTTAACCTCGGCGGGGAGTTTGATATATATTGCGTGAGAGAAACCGAGTGAGAGCTCGAGGACTTGTCCTGTCGCTGTGGCACGATAACCTACGCCTACTAATTCCATTTCCTTGCGGTAGCCTTCAGACACACCGACAACCATGTTGTGGATAAGAGCGCGGAAGAGGCCGTGCTGCGCGCGGTGCTCGCGGTCGTCGCTCGGACGGGTGAGTGTGACATGTCCGTCGGCCACTGCTACGTGGATATCGGGATTGACAATCTGTGTGAGTGTGCCTTTGGGGCCTTTGACGGTGACGGTGTTGGTCTTTTCATCAACCTTTACTTCCACACCGGCGGGGATTGCGATGGGTGCTTTACCTATTCTTGACATATTCTATAGATTTTAGCCGGTTGATTAATATACGTAACAGAGTACTTCGCCACCGATTTTGAGGTCTGATGCCTTTTTGTTTGTCATCACACCTTTTGATGTCGAGAGGATGGCGATGCCCAGTCCGTTGAGGACACGGGGCATGTCTTTATAGCCTGTATACTGGCGCAGACCCGGACGAGAGACGCGGCGCAGGCCTTTGATGGCGTTGACGCGGTCTACGGGGTCATACTTGAGGGCGATTTTGATTACGCCTGCGGGGGTCTCACCCTCTATAAACTTATAGTTAAGTATATAGCCTTGTTCAAAGAGAATCTTTGTAATCTCTTTTTTCAAGTTTGAGGCCGGGATCTCGACAACACGGTGGTTGGCTTTGATCG
>DXYS01000089.1 GCA_019415705.1 Bacteroidales bacterium
AGGAAAATGAGTAATTCCTATATCAAAGTTTTGCACTTCGATTTGGAATCTTCAATCAAAGTAAATTTAGAGCAAGATGACTCAACGCCTCACACGGATAATTTCATATTTATGTTGTGAAACATAATTTACAAGAGACAATCAAATGAAAATAATGTCTATATTGCGCTATCTTTTTTAACTCATTTAATGCACGCAATTAAAAACTAATAGCATGAAGATCTACAAAACTAACGAAATCAAGAACATAGCCCTGCTCGGTAGCAAGGGCTCGGGTAAAACCACACTCGCTGAAGCTATGCTCTACGAGTGTGGAGTTATAAAACGCCGTGGCACAGTCGAGACAAAATCGACCGTTAGTGACTACTTTCCTGTTGAAAAAGAATATGGCTACTCGGTCTTCTCAACCGTTTTCTATGCCGAATTTTTAAATAAAAAACTCAACGTAATCGACTGCCCGGGTGCAGACGATTTCGTAGGTAACGCTATCACCGCGCTCAACGTGACCGACACCGGTGTGATACTTGTCAATGCACAGTATGGCGTCGAAGTAGGCACTCAGAATATTTTCCGCACGGCTTCAAATCTCAACAAGCCTGTAATCTTCGCAATCAACCAGTTAGACGGCGAGAAAGCCGACTATGAGAATGTCATCGAGCAGATGCATGACGTTTTCGGTCCGAAAGTCGTTGCAATCCAGTATCCGCTGCAGTCAGGTCCGGGCTTCAACTCGATGATTGACGTGCTGCTGATGAAAAAATACTCATGGGGCCCCGACGGCGGTGTTCCCACAATCGAAGATATCCCCGCCGAAGAACTCGAGCGCGCCAATGAGCTGCATAAAGCACTCGTAGAGGCTGCCGCAGAGAACGACGAGACACTAATGGAAAAATTCTTCGAGGAAGAGCACCTGACAGAAGACGAAATGCGTCTCGGCATCCGCAAAGGTCTCATCGACCGCTCGATTTATCCCGTATTCTGCGTCAGCGCCGAGAAAGACATGGGCGTGCGCCGCATGATGGAGTTCCTCGGCAACGTCGTCCCCTTCGTTGACGACATGCCCGCTCCCGTCGATACTGCCGGCAACGAGGTCAAGCCCGATGCCAACGGTCCTCTCAGCATCTTCATGTTCAAGACATCGGTCGAGCCTCATATCGGTGAGGTCAGCTACTTTAAAGTCATGTCAGGCACTCTCAAGGCCGGCGCGGATCTCGACAACGTAAGCCGCGGCTCAAAGGAGCGTCTTGCCCAGTTGTTCTGTGTATGCGGCCAGTTACGCACACAGGTAGACCAGCTTGAGGCCGGCGACATCGGCGCCACAGTCAAGCTCAAAGACGCCCGCACCGGCAACACCCTTGACGAGAAGGGCTGCGAAATCGAATTTGACTTCATCAAATATCCCGCTCCCAAATATCAACGCGCCATCCGCCCCGTCACCGAAAGTGACGCCGAGAAGCTTAGCGGCATCCTCACCCGCATGCACGAAGAAGACCCCACATGGGTTGTCGAGCAGTCAAAAGAACTCAAACAGGTCATCCTCTCAGGTCAGGGCGAGTTCCACCTGCGCACACTCAAATGGCGTGTCGAGAACAACGACAAACTGCCCATCATCTTCGAAGAACCACGCATCCCCTACCGCGAGACCATCACAAAGGCAGCCCGCGCCGATTATCGCCACAAAAAACAGTCGGGCGGTGCCGGCCAGTTCGGCGAGGTCCATCTGATTATTGAGCCGTATACCGAAGGCATGCCCGCTCCCGACACCTACCGTTTCGGCAATCAGGAGTTCAAAATGAGCGTACGCGACACTCAGCAAATACCGTTGGCATGGGGCGGCAAACTCGTCGTCTGCAACTGTATCGTCGGCGGAGCCATCGACGCCCGCTTTATTCCGGCTATCGTCAAGGGTCTAATGGACCGTATGGAGCAAGGCCCGCTGACCGGCTCATATGCCCGCGACGTACGTGTCTGCATTTATGACGGCAAGATGCACCCGGTTGACTCTAATGAAATCTCGTTCCGTCTCGCCGGCCGCAACGCATTCAGCGAGGCGTTTCGCAACGCCAACCCCAAGGTGCTCGAGCCTGTCTATGACGTCGAGGTATTCGTGCCCGCCGACGTTATGGGCGATGTAATGAGTGACCTGCAGGGACGCCGCGCCATCATCATGGGTATGTCAAGCGAAAACGGTTTTGAGAAAATCAGCGCCAAAGTGCCTCTCAAAGAGATGTCAAGCTACTCGACCGCCCTCAGTTCAATCACCGGCGGACGTTCGTCCTTCTCGATGAAATTTGCAAGCTACGAACTCGTGCCCGGCGACGTACAGGAGAAACTCCTCAAGGATTACGCCGAAAGCAACAAAGATGAATAACAGCATACTTCATACCTAACTATCTATTTATCTATTATCTTTCACAGAAATGAGCGGCTACCGTGATTGGCAGCCGCTCATTATTATATTGCCGAATTATATTGCCGATTTTATACACAGATTCTATTCACAAATAAACTCGGAAAAAACATTTCTGAAAACTATTAATTTTAAATTAAAAAGTTTTGAGGATTGGAATATTATTCGTAGTTTTGCGAACATCAAACAAAGAGCAATATGCCAAAATTAGAGATAACACCCGAACAGGAGCGTCTTGCGAGATTCGCAAAGGCCATGGGGCATCCCACCCGTATAGCAATTCTACATTTTCTCGCTCAGAGAAACGAATGTTTCTTTGGCGATATACACGAGGTTCTTC
>DXYS01000009.1 GCA_019415705.1 Bacteroidales bacterium
GTGCAGCCGCGCTGTCGCCGTAGAGCGCGACGCAGCCGTGGCCGAGGCCCTGCAATATAACGCCGCTCATCTGCCGGGTGCAGACACTGCTTTTGAACTCGTCTGCGGTGATTGCCGTGACTTTGTCGCAGGCTACAGCGGCGAGCCGTTTGACAACGCCTTTATCGACCCTGCGCGCCGCGCGGCTGACGGCGGCCGCATCTTCGACCCGACAGACTGCAGCCCCGACGTAACAGCCATGCTGCCCGCGTTGAAACGTATCTGCCGAAGACTTATCGTAAAACTATCTCCGATGCTCGACATTAAGCGCACCCTCGCCATGCTGCCCGGCTGCTCGCGGCTGATTGCACTCGGCAACACAACAGAGTGCAAGGAGCTCATCGCCGTCATAGACAGCGACAATGCCTCCGACACAACGCCCGTGCTGTCAAGCGTTACGCTCACGCCTGACGGCCGCGAGGTAAGTTTCACGTTCACGGCCGAGGCCGAGCGCGACTGCGAGACAACGGCTTGCACCGACCCTCATGCCGGCGACCTGCTGTTTGAGCCGTGGCCGTCAATGATGAAGGCCGGAGCATTCCGACTGCTCGCCCGCGACTTCGGGCTGAAACGCTTTCATCCCAACACGCAGCTCTTCCACGCGTCGGCTGCAGAAGCTAAGAACGTCAGTGAATTTCCGGGCGATGTGTTCACAATCGAGGAAGTGCTGCCCTACTCCTCGGCAGTCATTAAACGCTTTGCGCGCCGTTGGCCGGCGATAAGCGTGACCGCCCGTAATTTCGGGCAATCCGCCGAGTCACTTCGCAGCCGTCTCGGCGTAAAGGAGAACAGCGCCCTGCGTCTCTTCGCCCTCACCGCCACCGCTGACCGCCGCATGCTTATCGTGGCAAAGCCGATGAAAAAATAATTATTTGTGCTGGAACATGCGGGCCATCTGGCGCTTGTCTTCGCGCTCCTTGATGGACTGGCGCTTGTCAAAGGCCTTTTTGCCGCGACCAATGCCGATGACCAATTTGGCAAGTCCGCGGTCGTTGATAAACAGCCGGAGGGGCACGATGGTGAAACCCGTAGCCTGAGCCGCTTTCTCTATGCGATTTATTTCTTTGCGGTTAAGCAACAGTTTGCGGTCGCGACGCGTAGCGTGATTATTGTATGTGCCGTAAAAATGCTCGGCTATATACATATTCTTAACCCATACCTCGCCATTGTTAACAAAGCAGAATGTATCGGTCAGACCGGCTTTGCCCTCGCGCAGCGATTTGATTTCGGTGCCTGTCAGCACGATACCGGCAGTAAAAGTCTCGCCGATTTCGTAGTCGAATGTCGCGCGACGATTCTTTATATTGATATCCTTAGGTTTCATAACATATATATAACAACATTCTCAGCCGATTATCATCTGTAAAATCGCAAAAAGGCCGATAGGCACAACAATCAGCGCCGCAACCGATATACAAAGGAAACGCAACTCGTGGTCAGGCTTGACAGCCATGTAAAGCGTAGCCTTATAGATGATTAATGCGACAAATAAGGGGAGGAACTTGACCAGTGTCAGGTCGGTAGGCAGCACATTGTCGATAATCTCGATTAAAAGCAGCATACCGAGCGTATAAATGGCAAAAATATTGATACGGGTAGTGCTTATATCACCGTCGACAAGCGGTTTGAGATAGGTCTCGAGAATCTGGCGACCGATAAAAAGAGCGACGAAATATGATCCGGCCATCGCCAAAGCAGACTCTACAGCCACAACCCACGAAAGATTGCGCTCATATAACGGACGCACAAGCTCGGAAAGCGACGCTACAGCAAGCAACACATAATATCCGCGCCGTAAAAGTTCATCGACATCGGTCATGTCGGCCGATATGTCCTCCCATCCTTTTGCGGGCGACAATATGAGCTGAAAAATATTTTTTAGGTATCTGAGCATCGCTGTTTCAAAAATCAGACTACAAAGTTAACAAATATCATCATTTTTTCAATCCGAATTGTTATTTTTGTAGACCGATTTGTCCAAGACATTCGGCCAGCTATAAATTTAAAAACATAACATAAGACTATCATGATCAAACGTATTGTTTCGATAGCCGGCAAGCCCGGCCTCTATAAACTTGTAAGTCAGGGTAAAAACATGTTAATCGTCGAGTCTCTGTCGACCGGCAAACGCACACCGGCCTATGCACATGACAAGGTAATCTCGCTTGCCGACGTAGCCATTTATACTAACGACGAGGATATTCCGCTGGCCGACGTGCTGCAGCTTATCGCCGACAAAACCGGTGCTCAACCTGTCGATATGAAACAGTTTGCCGACGACAAAGCCGTGCGTGCATATTTCGGCGAGGTGCTCCCCGAATTTGACAAGGAGCGTGTCTACACGACCGACATCAAGAAACTCTTCTCGTGGTACAACCAGCTCATAGCTGCCGGCGTCACCAAGTTCAAAGACGACGAAATCGCCGAAGATAAAGCAGCCGAAGCAGCTGAGAAAGCCGACGAAGAAAATAAATAATTCATACCGTAATCGCCGGCGCTCCCCGGCTGACAGACCATCATCTATCACGCCTCTGCATTTTGACCCGATCTTTTGGCTCGGCTGATGCAGAGGCGTTTGACTAACTCCTCAACACTTATGCGCAAACTTCTGTCATTAGTCATCCTCCTTGTCGCAGCCGTCTCGATAGCAGCCTCAGACTGGCAGACCGATATACTCGGCGCGCCCTACGAGAGCCGCCGCATTGACCAGCCTGACGACTACGCGGGCCGAGTAGTGTCGACCGTCATACGCCGTCGCGCCGACTGCGACACGC
>DXYS01000090.1 GCA_019415705.1 Bacteroidales bacterium
AGGTCGACCATTACGCTCTCTCCGGGTTTGATGAGTGTGCCGTCGGCGCCGACGGGCAGCGACGGGTCCATGCCGCGGCCGCCCATAGCGAAATCATAGGGCGACGGCGAGTCAGCGTTCTCACCCACGAGCACATTGCCCATGAAAAGCTCCATATCATTGCCGCTGACGCGGAACTGACCTAAGCAGCCCTCCAAACGCGCCGTGCGCTCAATCTCGACCTGAAGCTCGATATCACGCATCCCCTCCTGATAGAGATGAGGAATGCGGCTGTAGACGCGGGTCTGCTTGACGCCAGACAGGCGCAGCTTGTCAATCTCTTCGGCTGTCTTGACCGAGCGTGCGCTCTGCATCACGGCCGTCATGTTGGCCGGCATAACATGCTCGCCGAATACCTTGGCCATGCGACAGACATCATTGTACGACTGCACGCCGGTCTCGAGGCCGACGACGGCTCCGCGGAGCGCGCTGACGTCGACTGTCTGAGGCATTTCTTCGATTTTGTGGATAAAGACTATGTCATCGCCCGTCAGATGATTGGGGCGACGCACGAAGTAGACCGGCGCCGCTGTCTCGTCGGCAGTGAGGTATATATAACCGCGGAAGACACGGCCGGTAAGATAATATATGTTGGCGTTGGTGCTGATTAAAGCGGCGTCTATGCCTGCGGCGCGCATGGCGGCGCAGACGCGCCCGAGACGGCGCGACTGCTCTGCAGCGCTCAGCAAGAGCAATTGTTCGTTAGTTTGCTTGCTCATGGTTTATATATTTTAGAGGGAAGATCTGCAAAAGTGTCGAGCACGATGTCAGGACGCTCTATCCGGCCGAAGCCGTATGAGGCCCATGCTATGGGCACACCCGCACGGCGGCAGGCATCAGCGTCTGACTGTGTGTCACCGACATAGAGCGGCTGTTTCAGACCGTAACGGTCGACAAGACGGCGTATATTGACATCCTTGCCACAGCCGGTCTCACCGTGACTCAAAGAGTCGGTGAAGCAATCGGTCAGTCCGGCCCACTCCATGAAATTGTGCAGTCCGTTAGGCGAGCAGTTGCTGACCATAAACAGCGGATATTCATGTGACAGCGCCTCGATGGTCTCTTTGACTCCGGGAAACAGCCGACCGCCCAATTGCGGCATCAGTCTGTCCTCATTGGCGTCAAGCCGACGCAGGAAGTCAGCCCTGTCCTCGACATCGGGAACGATGACCTCGACTATGCGCTCAAGCGGCTGTCCCATCAAACCGACAAGCTCATCGCGTGTCACCGGGCCCCGACTCAGGCCGGTCTCGTTGATGGTGTAGTCCCATACATGGCAATAGCTGTCGACGGCATCCCACAGGGTGCCGTCCATATCGAATATCAGGCTGTCACATGCATGTCTGCTCATATGTTGACTGTGTCAGTTATGTTCCGGTATAAAAACAATTCCGATTTGCTCGATGTTCGGCAGTGACTCTACTCTCATTATATGTCTGACCGTGATGCGTGACGAGTCACGCAATTCAATGCCGCGCATGACCGTGTCGGCACACTGATAGCTCAGTCCGAGGCCGCGTCCGTGCCAATTGCCGTAGATGTCGGCCAGCTCGACGTTAAAGGTGTCGGCAGCGATAGAGTCGGCGCTGTCAGTGTCGATTTCGAGCCATATATTACTATATGCGTAAGCATCAGAGTGGCGCACGACTACGGCGAGGTCGCCGCGCTGCACGCTGTCGGCAAGCGCTGTCTCATAGACAAGCGTGTCGCCGTAGCTCCAGCCCGAAGCATCTATATTACGATACTCGCTGTAATCTGTCCTGCGGCTGCACGAGGCCACTGCAAGCATCGCGACCATAAGCACAAACGCTGTCATATAGGCGCTATAGGGCTTATAGGCCCCATATGCCCTATAACCTTTGGCCCCTGACTTATTCATTGCCATCAGACTTATTGCCCTCGGCATTGTCACGGCGGTTGCGGTCTTGCGGCCGGGGCTGCTGACGCTGACGCCGACGGTCACCGCCCTGCTGACGGTCTCTTGGCTGCTGCTCGCCCTCGGCACCCGGCTTGGAAGCACGCGCGGGTTTATTTTTCTTGCGTTTTTTCTTCTTGTCGAAACGCGCCACATCGTCCTGACCGAGTATGTCACCGAAGTCTTTCTTCTCGACCGGTTTGGCATCGCTGTCACGCTGCAGGGTCAGCGGTTTCTGACCCGACTTGTTGAGAGCGATGACCTCAAATGCGCGCTCTGCGTCAATAGTCACGAGATTTGCGGCAATCGACTTATCGGTCGAGTATGTGATCTCGCGTTTGAAAATATCGGTCTTGAAATGATAATACGTATTGTCGGCTGTTTCCAAACGGGCGTCGCGAGGCGGCATGCGCTTGGAACTCTCGACATAGGTGTCGACCTCAAAGTTGAGGCAGCATTTGAGCTTGGCGCACTGCCCCGCGAGCTTCTGAGGGTTAAGCGAGATATCCTGATAGCGGGCGGCGCTCGTGGCGACCGATACAAAATTTGTCATCCAGCTCGAGCAGCAGAGCGGACGTCCGCAGGGGCCTATGCCGCCGATGCGGCCTGCCTCCTGACGTGCGCCGATTTGCTTCATCTCAATGCGCACCTTGAATGTCTCGGCGAGCACCTTGATGAGCTGACGGAAGTCGACACGCTCGTCAGCTATATAATAGAATATGGCCTTGTTGCCGTCGCCCTGATACTCGACGTCGCCTATTTTCATGTTGAGATTGAGGCTCTCGGCTATCTTACGGGCACGTATCATGGTGTCGTGCTCGCGGGCGCGTGCTTCCTCAAATTTCTCGAGATCTGACGGCTTGGCCTTGCGGAAGACGCGTTTGACCTCAGCGTCGGGCTTGATGCGTGCCTTGCGCATGCGCAGCTCGACCAAAGCGCCGGTCATGATGACCTCGCCGATATCATGGCCCGGAGAGGCCTCTACGGCCACGATGTCGCCGATTTCTAAAGGCAGATTGGTGGAGTTTTTGTAAAATCCCTTACGGGTATTTTTGAACTGCACCTCAACCATGTCGCTGTCGGCGAAACCGCCTGGGATATCCTCGAGCCAGTTGCAGGCATGAAATTTGCCGCGAGGCTCTCCCGAGCCGCAGCAACACCTGCGGCCCGACTCCTGCCGGGTCTGTTCGGCTGTATCGCGGTTTTCTTCTTTATCGTTCATAGGCTCGGACGATAATTATTTTGCAAAGCTGACAGCGCGTGTCTCGCGTATGACCGTAATCTTGACCTGACCCGGATAAGTCATCTCGTCCTGTATGCGACGTGCGATTTCAGACGAGAGTTTTTCGGTCTCCGTGTCATCAATCTTGTCGGCTCCTACAATCACACGCAGTTCGCGACCCGCCTGAATGGCATATGTCTTGAGCACGCCGGGATATGACAGTGCGAGCTGCTCGAGGTCCTTGAGGCGTTTGATATATGCCTCGACAATCTCGCGGCGGGCGCCGGGACGTGCGCCGGAGATGGCGTCGCAGACCTGCACGATGGGCGCGAGCAGCGATGTCTGCTCCACCTCGTCGTGATGAGCGCCGATGGCGTTGCATATTTCGGGTTTCTCCTTATATTTCTCGGCGAGTTTCATGCCGAGAAGTGCATGCGGCAGCTCGGGCTCCTCGTCGGGCACCTTGCCTATATCGTGGAGCAGGCCTGCGCGGCGTGCTTTCTTGGGGTTGAGGCCGAGCTCCGATGCCATGATGGCACAGAGATTGGCAGTCTCGCGCGAGTGCTGGAGCAGATTCTGACCATAGCTCGAGCGATATTTCATCTTGCCCACCATGCGGATGAGGTCAGGATGCAGACCATGAATGCCGAGGTCGATGGCCGTGCGTTTGCCGGTTTCGATAATCTCCTCCTCAATCTGCTTGCGCACCTTGGCCACGACCTCCTCGATGCGGGCCGGGTGGATGCGGCCGTCGGCCACAAGCTGGTGCAACGCCAAACGGGCTATCTCGCGGCGCACCGGGTCAAAGCCCGACAGCACGATGGCCTCGGGGGTGTCGTCGACGATAATCTCGATGCCGGTAGCAGCCTCCAAAGCACGGATGTTGCGACCCTCGCGGCCAATGATGCGGCCCTTGATTTCGTCAGAGTCGATGTGGAAGACCGTTACAGAGTTCTCGATGGCGGTCTCTGTGGCTACACGCTGTATCGACTGCACCACGATGCGTTTGGCCTCTTTATTGGCCGTCATCTTGGCGTCGTCCATGATGTCGTTGATATATGATGCGGCGGCAGTCTTGGCCTCGTCTTTGAGCGACTCGATGAGTTTCTCCTTGGCCTCCGCCGACGACAGTCCCGAGATGTGCTCCAACTGTTCCTGAGCCGTGCGGTGGAGCTTGTCAAGCTCGGCCTGACGCGACTCGCATACAGCCATCTGCGCCTCAACGTTCTGTTTGAGATTCTCGATTTCGTTACGGGCGCGGGCATTCTCGCTCTGCTGCTGGTTGAGTTGCAGCTCGCGCTGCTTGATTTTAGCCTCGGCCGACTGCATTTTAGACATGCGCTGATTGGCCTGTTTCTCGGCCTCTGTCGTAATCTGCAGAGCTTCTTCCCTACCCTCCAACACCTTATTGCGTTTGAGGTCCTCGGCTTCACGCTCTGCGTCGGCAATGATGCCCTTGGCTCGTGTCTTGGCCATCGACCGCTGCATCATCAGAGTCACCGCTACGGCTATCGCGGCTGTGACCACTGCTACGGCCACCACTATCAATATTATATTTAAATCCATGATATTTAGTTTGTTATAATTTAAGTTTATATCTTTGGTTTGTTATCTCTAATCACTCATAAATAAAAAAACACTCCCGACAGTTACCCCGCGTACGGCAACCGGCGACAGGCTCTCTGATTAAGTCTCAGACGCCCGGTGACGGTCAGCCTTACGCGCTGATAAACGCGAGGGTGCGGTAAATAAACTTTTGCGCCTCCTCTGAGGCTTTCACGTCAGGATGCAGACACTTACGTGCCGCAAACCGATTTTAGAGTGCTCAATCCTCTCCGAGCAGCAACTCGTCGAGCTCTTTTTCAAAATCATCAATCATACGCACTTGGCTCTCAAGCTGGTCTGTCTTGCGGTAATAAAGCTCTGCAAAAGCAAGGGCCACGCGTGCAAGCACCTCCTGCGACGATTTATTTTTATGCACCTGACGCCATTCGCCCCACAGCTTGTTGATGTGGTATTCGGCCTTGCGATAGATTATCTCCTCGTTACGGTCGATTTCGAAATGAATCGGCTCGACGTCGGCTATTTTAATTGTTACTCTAAGACTGTCTTTCATCTACATCTCATTCCTTTAGGTCGAGGATGCAGCGGTCTATATCGCGCACCAAACCTGAAATCAATGACCGGGTTTTCTCTACCTGCGTTCTGTCAGGACAAATTATCGAGGCGACGCGCAGATACTCGTTGTCAAGCGTCAGCTGCTCTATTTTAAGCTGTGCATCGGCAAGACTGCTCTCAAGCTCTGCTATACGCTGCTCGGCGGCAGTCTTCTGCTGCTCGAGACGCCGGCATCTCGTGACGACCAAATCGGCTTTGGCTGCCACACGCTTGAGTTGCTGTTTGAGATCGACGGCCATAGTATTCCAAATTTTCACAAATGTAATGCTTTTTTTTGAAATAAAGCAATCACGCGCCCGTTTTTCGTCGTTTTTTCTCAGTCGCCATCAAAAAAAGAGGAAGCACCTAACGCTTCCTCCTTAAAAACAATGATTTTAATATTCTGTCAGAGCTTGCTGACGATGTCGCGGGTGTCGCGGGCTATCATCAGTTCCTCATCAGTGGGCACGACGACCACTTTAACCTTTGAGGTCGGAGTCGAGATAACAGTCTCCGTGCCGCGGGTGCGTGCATTGAGCTCGCGGTCAATTTCGACACCCATAAAGGCAAGCGGAGCGCAGACGTTCTCACGCACGCCGGTCTGATTCTCTCCGACACCGCCCGTGAAGACGATGATATCCACGCCGCCCATCTCGGCCGCATACGCACCGACATACTTGAGTATACGCTGCTCATACATATCGAGGGCGAGTTTCGCACGTTCGTTGCCGGCATTGACAGCAGCCTCGATTTCGCGCATATCGCTCGATATCTCAGTCACTCCGAGCACGCCGCTCTCTTTATTGATGATTTTCTGGAGCTGCTCCGCGCTGAGATTGTGTTTGGTCATAATATAAGTAAGCGCTCCCGGGTCGATGTCGCCCACGCGGGTGCCCATCATCAGGCCTTCGGTCGGCGTCAGACCCATCGATGTGTCAATGCTGCGGCCGAACTCTACGGCTGTAATCGAGCCGCCGTTGCCGACATGACATGTGATGATGCGCTGCGTCTTGATGTCGACACCGAGTATCTCGCATACACGCTGCGAAACATAACGGTGGCTCGTGCCGTGGAATCCGTAACGGCGCACACCGTCTTCCTTATAAAACTTATACGGGATGGCATACATAAATGATTTGGCCGGCATCGTCTGGTGGAAAGCCGTGTCAAACACGCCCACCTGCGGCACACCCGGCATAAGAGCCTCGATAGCCTCGATGCCCACCATATTAGCGGGATTATGCAGAGGCGCGATGTCATAACATTCGCGGACCTTTGCCTTGACAGCGTCATCAATCAGCACGCTGGCGCTGAACTTTTCGCCGCCATGCACGACGCGATGGCCTACAGCCTCAATCTCGGCGTAATTCTTGATACATCCCTCCATCGGGTCGGTGAGCATCTTGAGGATGGCCTCGATTGAGCCTTTGTGGTCGGTCTTGCCAAGTTCGACAATAGCCTTCGAGCCGTCTTTGCGTTTATACTTGAGGAAACCGTCAGGCAGTCCGATTTTCTCGACTCCGCCCTCGGCGAGAGACTTCTCCGTCTCAGTGTCGATTAACTTATATTTAACCGAGCTGCTGCCCGAGTTCAATACTAATATCTTCATAATCAAGCTGTGTTTATATGCTTTAAAGTTATTTGCTGTTTGACTCTTTAAGACCGATGGCCTGACAGCAGGTCATGATTATAGTCTTGTATATGTCTTCGGGGAAACATCCGCGCGAAAGGTCATTGACCGGAGCGGCGAGACCCTGCAGGACAGGACCCACAGCCTCGACACCGCCGAGACGCTGCACAAGCTTGTAGGCGATGTTGCCCACCTCTAACGAGGGGAAGACAATTACATTGGCACGGCCGCTGAGCTGGCTGTTGGGAGCCTTGGTCTGAGCTACTGACGGCACAATGGCGGCATCGGCCTGCAACTCGCCGTCAAGGATAAGATCGGGAGCCATTTCATGAGCGATTTTCGTAGCCTCGATGACTTTGTCGACACGCTCGTGTTTGGCCGAGCCTTTGGTCGAGAACGACAGGATGGCTACACGGGGCTCTATACCGGCGATATCGCGGGCTGTCTGTGCGGCTGATACTGCTATCTGCGCAAGCTCCTGAGCGTTGGGGTCAGGCACTACAGCGCAGTCGGCAAAAACGAGCACGCCGTCGGTGCCGTAAGGCAGCCCCTTGGGCAACAACATAATGAAAGCTCCTGAGACTACCTCGATGCCCGGCTGAGTTTTGATTACCTGAAAAGCTGCTCGCAGCACATTGCCGGTGGTGTTCATGGCTCCGGCTACCTGTCCGTCGGCATCGCCGGCCTTGACCATGAGACAGCCGAGATAAAGAGGATTGGCCGTAGTCAGGCGCGCCTCCTCCATAGAGATGCCTTTTTTGCGGCGCAATTCATAAAACAGAGGAGCGTAGCGGTCAATGACACTCTCGTCCTTGGGGTCGACGATTGTGGCGTCTGCTATATGATAGAGTTTGAGCTCAGCAGCCATCTTTTTGATGTCATCCTGATCGCCGATAAGTGTTATGTCGGCGATTCCGTCGGCGATAATGCGGTCTGCGGCCGTCAGTGTGCGCGGCTCTGTTCCCTCGGGGAGCACTATGCGCTGACGGTTGCTCTTGGCTTTGGCTTTAAGTTTTTCAAATAATTCCATGATTCTGATAGATAATGTTAGTAAGGTCTTTCTGTTTGCAAAAGTAATATTTTCCGAGCAAGAACTATGCAGCGTTTTAATTGTTTTTAGAGTATAAACTTAACAACAAACGCTTAATTTCATCGATTATGTCAAAGAAAATAAATAACCGTACAAGTCTTTGGGTTGCTATCGGAGCTATTTTTCTGATAATTTTGCTTATTGTCTGGCTCACGTTCGCCGACTTGACCGGCAACACGGATGTGGCCGCATTTATCACTCCATACATTAGTTAACACCATTACATTAATACAACAATGAATCCGCTTTATCTCAACTGCTGGGCTTGGACCTCATGGCTGTTTATCGGCCTCCTGGCAGGTCTGTTGTGCGGCTACTTCCTGCCGGGACGCCGCTTGGTGCTACTCGATGTGCTTATTGGCCTTGTCGGAGCGGTGGCAGGCGGATGGGGCTCGGCTCTCGCCATCGGCGACTCGTCGCCACAGACGTTTGCGATAGCCGCTCTTGTGTCACTTTTTGTCGCAGGCGCGTTACTGTGGATATACAATCAGCTCCTTATCAGACTCGACGACAACAAAAAATAACGGGCTAATTGCAAAATAACATTGTATTTCGCCCGCCCATGACATTACAGTGTGCCGCTCCTGCCGAGAGGCGGCACAAAAAAACACATCCCGCACGGCTTTACGGCCGAACGGGATGTATTTTTTGCTCTGATTGCAGCTGTCAAATTACTTTGCAACTACGCGGCGCTCTTTGATACGAGCTTTTTTGCCGGTGAGTTTACGAAGGTAATAGAGTTTGGCGCGACGTACTTTACCGAACTTGTTGACAGTGATAGAGTCGATAAACGGTGACTCGATGGGGAAGATACGCTCCACACCGATGTTTTCGCTCATCTTACGTACGGTAAAACGTTTTTTTGCACCCTCGCCTGAGATGCGGATAACTACACCGCGATACTGCTGGATACGCTCTTTGTTACCTTCTTTGATTCGGTAAGCGACAGTGATTGTATCGCCGGGACCGAATTCGGGATGCTGTTTGCCGGTTGCGAAAGCCTCTTCGGCAACTTTAATTAAATCCATTGTAGTTCTTTGACTTAAAATGTTAACATTAGTCGCAATATACGCAGGCTGCACGTCCTGCCAGAGATTACGAAATCGACCGCAAAGGTAACACTTTAATCTCTAACTTCCAAACACTCTGCAAATTTTCTACCAGCTTTGCTGAAAGAAACCACAGACGCCACAGGACTTATTGTTTGAAGTAGTCTGCTCTGATAATGGAGTCGGAGATGGCCGAGGCGCGGAGCTGCGATGCGTTCACCTCAAGCCGGCTGTTGCCGACGAGCGTGCCGTCGTGTCTGACGGCCGAATATACAGTAGAATCGAGCATGCTGTAGCCGAGACCGCGGTATGCGCCATCGCGGCTGACCCCCATCAGGTCAAGGATGGTAGGAAATACATCGACCTGTCCGCGCGGTCCGCACACCCGGCGCGTAAGGCCTGTGTTGACAGCCATGAAGACGATGTCGGATATATTGTCGTCGACATAGCCATCGCTGTCGGGCTCAAAAGGCTGCGCATGGTCAGAAGCGATGACCACGACGCTGTTATCCATTAGTCCGGCGCGGCGCAAACCGTCAAGAAAACGTCCGATCTCGCGGTCAGTATAATTGGCCATGCGCAGATAGCCGCGCTCATATTCCGACCCGAGGTCGAGACTGTCAATCCAGCCTTCCCACGTCGCGCCCTCGTCGTTAAACGGATTGTGCATCGACAGCGTCGTAATCTCGGCCACAAAGGGCTGAGACTGCCTACAGATGCGCGACAGTGCGTAATCGAAGACGGCGCGGTCTTTACCGGCAGACTTTACGTCATAGCCTGCCGCAGTCAACGAATCGTTGTCGTGGAGTACGTCGTAGCCATAAGAACGACTCGTCGTGTAATGGTTGAAAACGCGTCCCTCCTCGACGATATATTCGGCTGACGACCGCGGCTTAATCATCGAAACAAGCGAGTGAAATCGGTTGTCACCGTGTATCTGAGCGGCAATGCCATTGAAGAGTGGCAGGAGTCCCGTGTTATAAATCATCTGGCCGTCGCTCGAGCCGCCGATGCCGACCTGCGATACTACCTCCGTGCATAGCACAGTCCCTTCAAGCCGCGCAAGCGAGTCAAGGACCGGCATCAATTTCTGCCCGCGCGGCCCGCGGTAATCCAAAGCCCATGCATTAAGTGATTCTACAATGATGAAAATCAGATTTCTCCCTCTGTTCGCATCGACTACAAGGCTGTCAGGTGACGCCTCTGAGATACTTTTAAGATACGACGCAATCGACTGTCGCTCATACTCGTTCAAATCTAAATTGCCCAGCTCGGAAAGCGAGTGAAGCATCGTGACACCGTAACCTACGATCCCGTTGTTTTTCCAGTGACCTAACTGCGACGCCTGAAGCCCGCAGAAGCGCGCCTTGATGACTCCGCCGATACTGTGGTCAAGAAAGACATTCGTCCGTGCCCATAACACTCCGGTGCGAGTAATTGCCGCAAACCCGAGCATATAGACAAACACCGAGCACACCACGGCAACAGCTCGCAGCCTGACAGACAATGGTTTGGCATCACGCGTGGGACGAATGACGAAATATAGCGCGGTAACAGTCACCGGCACAAGCAGATAGATAAAATCACCAGTACGGACAATCGATGGCAGACTCTCGATTAGAAAATGGTTGTAATTGTCGGCCGACAGCATCGACGATAGCGGTATCAGATCATGCAGATAACGGAAATGCAGCACGTTGGCCCACAGGAAGCCTGACAGAAGCCAGAGAAGCGGCAGCGGAATCCAGCGCCAACGCCGTGGCAACAACCAGTAAATCAGCATCATCAGTACGGCATCAGCCACAAAAATGACCACACGCAGCGCCGCAGTAGTATTATCTGCTATCTGCACCGAGAAGAACATCAACAGCGCTGCTACGGCCACAACCATCACCGCGTAGAACAGCGTCAGCGGCCGCCGTACGAAGTTAATCAGTCTGTCTGTCAGGCGTTTGAAATTCATTTTGCGAAATAGTTGCCCCTGATTATCAGGTCTGAAATCTCCTGAGCCTCAACCTCGTCGACCGGAGCTATGTCTGTGAAGACGCTGCGCCCTACCCCGCGCCAACCGTCTGGCCGCGAGGCACCCATAAGATCAAGAATTGTCGGATAGACATCTATTTGATTCATTGTCGCTATCCGGCGGTTTTCGCCAAGAGCAGTATTGACAGCCACAAATGTAATCGGCTGACGTGCTGCGCGGTTTATCTGCTCGTCGGCAGTCACGGCCATCTCGTGGTCGGACGCTATGACTATAAGCGAGTTGTAATACAGCCCCTCAGCCTTTAGACCGTCAATAAACTCGCCGAGGCAGGTGTCGAAATAATTTACGCGTTCCAAGTAGCGGCGCTCTATCGGCTCCATACCGTCAGGCAACGGCAATGAGAGCGGTCGGTCAGTCTCCATCGTGAACGGATAATGCATCGTTATAGTAGTCAGGAAAGCAAAGAACGGCTCACGAAGCTGCGTGAGGCGTCTGAGTGTAAAATCAAAAAGCGCACGGTCGCCTCCCCGGTCCGAATCAAATCCGGCAGCGTCGATGTCAAATGTATCAAATAGTCGCGCGTAGCCGTATGAACGGTTTGTCTCGGTGTGATTCCAGACATCACGTGTATCGGATATTATTTCCTCACTGTCATCATAGCCAAGTGCTTCGGCCAACGACGGGTAAACATTCCCGGCATACTCAAAGGAGGCGACCTGAGAGGTGACGGGCAGAAGTCCCGTATTGTAAATGAGTTGTCCGTCTGAAGATGTGCCTAAAGCGGTCTGCGGTTTGACATCGAGACACGAAACCGCCCCGGCAGATGCTATCAGGCTGTCCAAGACGGGAGTTACGCTGCGACCGGCGAAAGTACGGCCTACTGCGCGTGAGTTGAGCGACTCGACGACTATAAATATCAGGTTACGTCGGGGCGCAACTGAGTCGACAATAGCCGATTGCACAGAGCGTCTCGCTATAAACTCATCTATGCGGTGACGCTCATCGTCACTCAGAGTGATATTCCCGTCGGCCATCATCATTCTCAGCAGGTAAGTGGTATAAGCGACGTGGCCGTTAAGGTTGACCATCGACACTCGGCGTGCCATATCATCAAACTTCCATAGCATTTCTTTGCCTATCGAAGTATCGACCTCTCCGACAGACAGTTTATTGCCGTAGTAAGATTTGTAAGCGATATAAAACGCACCGAAGACATAGAGCAAAACGGCCAATCCGACCATCAGCAGCCGTCCCGGCCAACGCAGCGGGTCGAAACGGCGTCTGTTATATACATATAGGTCAGTGAGCGCCAACGGGATTAGCAGAAAGATGACGTCGCTCCATCTAATAAGCCGCGGCACGGCCGTGAATGTATAATTATTGTAGCTCGCTCCCGTGAAGAATGCCGACGGCGGGATTATGTCATTGTTGAATCTGAAGTAGACCGCATTGGCAAAGAGAAACACCGCAACAAGCCATACAAAAATGGTCGTCAGCAACGGGCCGCGACGTCCGAAAAGCACGAATACAGCTACAAACAACGCAGCGTCGCCCATTCCTCTCATTACAGCCGTGCGCCAATAACGACCTATGTCTACCTCGTGGCCGAAGTAGCAGTAGAGCAGCGTCAGGGCTACAAAAGCCAGCAGATAATGCCACACCGCCGGATTCTTTATTATGTTGCGCAAGAATTTAAGCATATTATTCGCGGAAATAGATGCGGTGGATGCGCGGCGAGACAGAGGTCAGTATCTCATAAGGTATGGTGCCGAGCGTGTCGGCGAGGCGCTCAATGGGCGCCTCGGGTCCGAAAATCTCGACACGGTCACCGATGACTGCTCCGGCGCCCGTAACGTCAATCATGCACAGATCCATGCAAATATTGCCCATTGTCGGGCACAGATGGCCGTTGACTACAAACGACGCGCGGCCGCAGCCGAAGTGACGGTCTATGCCGTCGGCATAACCTATGGGCACAGTCGCGATGACCGACTCACGCTCAAGCACTCCGCGGCGCGAATAACCAATGGTGGTCTTCGGACTCCAGTTTTTCAGCGAGATAATGGTCGTGGTCAGACGCGCCACTGTACGCAGGTCGACATTTGTGGCCTCGGGGGGCAGCGGACTGATACCGTAGAGGCCTATGCCCAATCTGACCATGTCATACTGCCGCTCGGGGTAGCGCATCATACCGGCTGTATTTAAAATATGTCGTTTGAACGGCCGTCCGAGCGCTTTGGCCAAAGCATCGGTCATGGCCTCAAAGGCCTCAAACTGCGACTCGGTGTAAGCATCCTCGTCCAAGCAGTCGGCCGTGGCGAGATGTGAGAACGCCGAGCTGACCGTCACGAGGTCGGTATCGCGGAGCATAGCCGCAAGCGCGTCAATCTCGTCGGCGATGAAACCGAGACGGTGCATGCCCGTGTCAAACTTGATGTGTATCGGGTTGTTGTGACGACCATAGCGTCGCGCCTCATCCATGAGCATGCGCAGTTCACGCAGCGAGAATACAGCCGGCTCGAGACCGTAGTTGAACAGCGCCTGATAATTGGTAGTCATGGGGTTGAGTACCATAATAGGCATCGTGATGCCGGCACGGCGGAGCGCCACACCCTCCTCGACGACAGCCACGGCAAGATAGGACGCGCCCTGCGATTGCAGGCTTTTGGCCAACTCGAGCGCGCCGGTGCCGTAACCCGAAGCCTTGACCATGGCCACAACTCCGGTCGTAGGCCGCAGCAACGCCCTGAAAGCGTTGAAATTATGTATCGCCGAGTCAAGATTGACCTCGAGTATCGTCTGATGACGCGGCGTCTCCAATCGTCGGCTAAGACGCTCGAAACCGCTGTCGACGCCTCCCTTTATAAGTATAAGCTCGCTGTCAAAGCGCGAGATGTCGTATTTGTCAAGAAACTCATCGGTATCAGCCATAAATTCAGACGCAGTCAACGGGTCGAAAAGGCGTCGATAAGAGGTAATTTCCTTACCCACACCAATCATGCGGTCTATCGACGCGATTTTGACAAGCCGGGCCAGACGAGTATAGACAGCCTCAACATCGTCAGCAGGACCGTGGCTGAGGTCGCCGATTATCAGCGTGTTGCGTCGCGACGAGGTCGAGCGGCGGCGCATAAAATCAAGAGCCGGCAGCAACGAGTCGATATCATTGGTGAAACCGTCGGTAATCATCAGGCAATCATTGACGCCGTCGTGCACGTCAAGGCGCGTCGACACCTGTGTCAGACCATCAAGCAGCGAGGCATCAAGCCCGAGCCGGGCGAGCACATCGGCGGCGAGACGGCGGTTGTCGTCGCCCTCGACCACATATTCGCAGCCGGCAAAGAGACGGCGCTTCTCGGACACTTTTTCCTCGCGCGAGCTGAAGCCCGAGTCATGCTCGTCAGTAATCGCGGTCAGCACGCCTATCTGCGGACGTATCATCGCGGCGAGCGCATCCATCTGGCCACTGTGGTCAATGCCGGCCTCGATGATGGCTATCTCGGTGTCAGGCTCTACGGCCCAAAGCGACATCGGAACACCTATCTGCGAGTTCCAGCTGCGCGGACTGCGCATCACCCGCTTGCCTGCGCGTTGCAGGGCGCTGAAAAGCAGCTCCTTGACTTCGGTCTTACCACGGCTGCCGGTCACGCCTATGACCGTAGTCCCGGCAAGGCGCTCTCTGACGGCACGCCCCACGGCGTGAAGTGCGGCAAGTGTATTCTCTACAATAATAAAATCGGCATCGCTGACATCGGCCATTATCTCGGGGACCGCCTCAACGACAAACGAGCGCACGCCCTTACGATATAGGTCAGCGATGAAACGGTGGCCATCGTTGACCGGAGTGCGCAATGCAAAAAACAAAGCCGAAGCCGGGTTGGTGTCAATCAGCTGGCGGCTATCGGTGAGAAGTGTGTCGATTTTGCGGTCACATTTGACCGCATATTTGCGTCCGGTGCATACCGACGCTATGTCTGACAATTCGAGTGTCATATTCGGTCTATTATCTGACGATGGGCGGCGCGGAGAGTCACAGAGCGGCGGCGCAGGGCCTCGGCGGCGGTTTGCTCATCGAAATAAGCGTTTGCAAAATGTTGATATATATAGTCGACGGCCACGTCTGACGGATGCTTCATGTCTGCGGCATAGAAGCGGTAGTCGCGCAGATCGTCGAGCATAATTTCATATGATGGGAAATAGTCGGCCTCATCGGCCAAAGCCTCACAGGCGAGCAGCAGGCGCGCCTTAGACAGTTCATTGCCGTGCAGACCGTCGGCAAGATGGCGTATGGGGCTTACGGTCAGCAGCAGATGCTTGCCGTCGGCTTTGATGCGCTCGGCCAAAGGGCGCCAGCAGTCGGTGATGCGCTCGACCGCGATAGTACGGCGTTCGAAATACTCCGAGGGAAATTTATGGCAGTTGCCGACAGGCCAATCAGACTCGGCGCCGGTGACATAGTAGCCGAACGATGAGCCGAACGTCAGCACCACAACCGTAGCCTCGCGGTAAGTCTCGGCCAAACGGTCGAGCCCGGCGTTAAGCTCGGCACAGAGAGCGTCGGCGTCAGCGCTCTGCCATCGCGAGGCGAAGTCAAGGCAATGGCCGACGCCCGCGTCGTCGACTGTCAGTTCAGCCGGCGTGTAGCGTCGGTCGTCAAATATCATTCTCAACACCGAGGCTATCGACAGCGGATTATATAACGGTCCGAAGGGATTGCGCGTAACCGCGAAACCGTCTCTTTCAAGACGTTCTCCAACGCTATCAGTGAAGCACGAGCCGAGCATCAGCAGGCGGTCAGCGTGGCTTATGGCAAACGTGCCGCGCGGCGTCTCTATCTCGGTGCGCAATTTCAGCTTGACCTCTCCCCGGCGTCCCATATCAATACATCTGATAATCTATCGAGAGCACCTGAAACTCGGTGCGGCGGTTTATCTGATCGGCCACCTCCTGATCTTCGGGAGAAAGTTGCAGGATATACTCCTCGGTCAGAACATCACCCTCTTTGAACTGCGGATACTCGCGGGCGAGTTTCTTGGTGATTTTCTTCGGCCGCGACTCGCCGTAGCCCTGCGACTGCAGGCGGTCGGGGCTGATGCCGACTGATATCAGGTAATCGATAACCGAGCGTGCGCGGCGCGACGAAAGATTGATGTTATACTCGTCAGTGCCCTTGCGGTCAGTGTGCGAGGCCATCTCGATGGTCACATTTGGATTGTCGCGGAGCACCTGAGCCATCTCGTCGAGCGCAGTCTTGGACTCAGGACGTAGCGTGGCGCGGTTAAAATCATAGAAAATATTGTCGATAACAACGGGTTTGGTAATCGACGACAGAATAAAGTCGACGCCATACTCCGCATCCTCCTCGGCAATATCCGATGTAAACTCGCGCTTGGAGTTGAGATAGCCCTTGGCGCCGGCGAGCATTACATACCTGACGCCGCGGTCGAGCGGGAAGCTGAACGAGCCGTCAGCTCGAGCCACCTGTTTCTGATTGCTGCCGTCGTTGCCCACGATGCGTATCACGGCGTTGGGGACGGGCTCCTCATCGCGGTCAAGCACCCATCCGCTGATAAGTATTTTGAGTTCGGGAAGTTCAAATGAGTAGATATGGTCATAACCTCGCTGGTCGCCGCGGTTTGAGCTGAAAAAACCGCTCTCGCCCTCGCCGAATGTGATGCCGAAGTCATCAGAGGCCGAGTTGACGGGCGAGCCCATATTGGTGACGCTCCAGCCTCCCGAGGGGGTCAGACGCGCGCAGAAGAGGTCGAGTCCGCCCATGCCGGGATGTCCGTCAGAGGCGAAGTAGAGCAGCGAGTCGGTGCGTACATAAGGAAAGACCTCGTCGCCGGGAGTATTGATCCATTCGCCGAGATTCTCTAAAGAGCCTATTTTATCGACAAGATTTATGCGCCAGATGTCCTTGCCTCCTTGTCCGCCGGGCATATCAGACGAGAAATAGAGCCACTGACCGTCGGGCGAGACGGCCGGATGTCCGTAACTCGATATCGTGTCGGCGGTGATTTCAAACTTTACAGGCTTACTCCACGATGCGTCGCTGCGCTGAGAGGTGTATATCTCCACACCGGTGTTGGCATTCGGCTCGCGGCGCGCCCGTGTCAGATACATAGTCGCTCCGTCAGGAGAGAACGACACTATACCCTCCTCTACCTCCGAGTTTAGCTCTCCCTCGACAGGCTCGGGACGCTGCCACTCGCCGCGCTCGTTCTTTGAGGCTGTCCAGATGTCGCTTTTCTTCATGCCGTTGATTTCGCTGCGGTGTGTGCCGGTCACCTTCTCGTTTGTGGTGGTGTAGTATATGCGGTCATACGACTTGTCATAATACATCGGTGCATAATCGGCACGGCGGCTATTGAAGAGTTTGGGCTGGCGCACGACATAACGGGTACGCGGACCGCGCTCGGCGCCTATCTTCGCACCTGCCAAACCGTTGAGAGCCTTTTTGTCATCAGGGCGCAGCTTGAGATACTCCTCATAGGCCGTGATAGCCTGCTGATAGCGGCCCTCGGCGTGGAGCGACTCAGCGAGATGCAGCTGCAGCAGCGTGTCTTCATAACCATATCTCACCGCATTCTGGTAAGCGGCCGACGCGCGTGCACTCTGGCTCAGACGACGGTGACACTCTGCCATCTTATAGGCCACTTCGCCACGCAGTTTGCGCTCCTCCTTCTTGGTAAGTTTGTTATATACCTTGCGATATGTGCGCGAGGCGTCATAATACTCGCCACGTGCCATCTGTTCGTCGGCTACCGACAGTTTGGCGCCTCCGCAAGAGGTCAGCAGGGCGGCTGCGACGAGTGTGTATATCAGTTTTTTATACATTGATGAATTGCTGATAGTCAGATTTGTTTCTTAGAGTATAACGCAAAGTGACGACTGCTTATTATGTTTATGACCGAAGCCGCTACGGAGCAGTCTCCGGCGCGGCTTCGGCGATAAGTCTGTCTATGGAGTAAGTTACTGCTCTGAGGGCAGCTCGTAGGCTGCGATATCAACCAGACGTATACCGAACTTGAGATTTGAGTAGCCGGGAATAGAGCCGGTCGACGATGTGCCGTAACCCATCTGATAAGGCACGATGACCTCAGCCGTATCTCCGACATTCATGTCACAGACGGCGGCCGCCCAGCCGGGAATTAGGCTGCTGAGCTGCGCACGGTATATGCCCGGGCCCCAAGTAGTGACATTAGTCGACGAGTCGACCGGCGTTCCGTTATAGAGCTCGAGTCTGTAGCGCACGTCAATGGTGCTCGTATAGAGCGGCTTGAGTAAATCAGGATTATCGCTACGCTCATTGAAGTAATGCACGAGCACAAACGAGCCGGCGTCCCAGCGAGGGATAATAGTCTTGTAGTAAGGCTGTCCGTCATCGCCCTTGCGCGACTGCATCTCGGCAAGCCACTGGTTGTTGATGTCACGCCACTGACGCAGGTTGATGGTATTCGCTCCGTTATTGTCATCTTCGTTGCATCCGGCAAATGTCAGCCCGAGGCACACGGCGACGGCGAGCATTAATATAAAGGGTAGTTTTTTCATCGTCGTTATCAGAATTGTACTTTAGGAGCGCTCTGAGCCTCAGCGTCAGCCTCATACTGCTCTTTTGCAGAGAAGCCGAAGATTCCGGCGAAGATATTGCCGGGGAAACGTTTCACCTTCAGGTTATAGTCGCGCACAGCCTCATTGTATCGGCTGCGGTAAGTCGCGATGCGGTTCTCGGTGCCCTCAAGCTGATCCTGCAGCCCCATAAACTGCTCGTTAGCCTTCAGGTCTGGATATGCCTCGTGCACGGCATTGACATAAACGCTGAACTGACTGCTGAGCTGACGCAGAGCCTGTGCATACGCGTTTTCATTGGGAGCGTTTAGAGCCTCGCGTGCGGCCTGCATGACGCCTGTAGTGTCGACGGGGGCGATACCGGCACGTGCGTTTGTGACATTCTGCAGTGTCGTTGACTCATGGGCGGCATAGCCCTTGACAGTCTCGACAAGGTTGGGTATCAGGTCATAACGGCGCTGATACTGCGTCTGAACATCAGCCTGAGCCTTGTCGACATCCTGCTCGGCTGTGACCAAGCTGTTATAGTTGCTGCAGCCCATGCCGCAGAGCACGGCGATGACGAGGACGATTATCGCGGGAACGATTACTTTCTTCATTAGTTTGGTGTTTTTGGTTAAATGACTTAGCCGAGCTTGCGCAGAAGCGATGTCAGGCTGACGCGGTCATGGATGAGTTTGTGGAGGTCGGCGACGTTGACGCGTGTCTGCTCCATCGAGTCACGCTCACGCAGGGTGACGGTGTTGTCCTCGAGCGTCTGATGGTCGACGGTGATGCAGTAAGGAGTGCCGATGGCGTCCTGACGGCGGTAACGCTTGCCGATAGTATCTTTTTCTTCGTAATGTGTAGAGAAGTCAAACTTGAGGTCGTTGACAATTTCGCGGGCCTTCTCGGGAAGTCCGTCTTTCTTGACAAGCGGCAGCACGGCGCATTTGACCGGTGCGAGGGCTGCGGGCAGGTGAAGTACGACGCGTGTATCGCCACCCTCCAATGCCTGCTCCTCATAGCTCGAGCAGAGCACGCTCAGGAACATGCGGTCGACACCGATTGAGGTCTCGATGACATAGGGCGTATAGCTCTCGTTGAGCTCGGGGTCGAAGTACTGAATCTTCTTGCCGGAGTATTTCTCATGCTGTGACAGGTCGAAGTTTGTGCGCGAATGGATACCCTCGACCTCTTTGAAACCGAAAGGCATGAGGAACTCGATGTCTGTGGCGGCGTTGGCATAATGAGCCAGCTTCTCGTGGTCGTGGTAGCGGTATTTCTCGTCGCCGAGACCGAGAGCCTTGTGCCATTTGAGACGCCACTCTTTCCACTGTTTAAACCATTTGATTTCCTCACCGGGACGGACGAAGAACTGCATCTCCATCTGCTCGAACTCGCGCATGCGGAAGATGAACTGACGGGCCACAATCTCGTTGCGGAACGCTTTGCCTATCTGAGCGATGCCGAAGGGGATGCGCATACGGCCGGTTTTCTGAACGTTGAGATAGTTGACGAAGATGCCCTGTGCGGTCTCGGGTCGCAGATAGACTGTCATCGAGCCGTCGGCTGTCGAGCCCATCTCGGTCTTGAACATGAGGTTGAACTGGCGCACATCGGTCCAGT
>DXYS01000091.1 GCA_019415705.1 Bacteroidales bacterium
TTAACACTCGATTCCATCTGTTTTAACAAATGCACCGGGATTTCGGATTGAGCCAGTCTTTCTCCGCTGCGCTACGAAAGCGCTGCGCGATTACGAGCCCCCTTCCGCGGGGCCCTTCGAATCGCTCTAAAACGCAAACAGGCAGCTTATTAGCTGCCTGTTTAGCGGAGAGAGAGGGATTCGAACCCCCGGAGGTGTGACCCTCAACGGTTTTCAAGACCGCCGCAATCGACCACTCTGCCATCTCTCCTTTGGATTAGCGAGGGCAAAGGTAGGTATAATTTTTGTATTATGCAAGTGTATAATATATTTTTCATTTGCATAGTTTTATATCTACCTCTGTGTTTCAGTGCTTTAAGTCACAAAATATTTTAAAGTAAAAGTGTTAAACAGCACAGTCTTGCAAAAATGACAGCTCGCCGGCACGGCGTCAGAAGTAATTTCGCGGTGTATTTCCTTTAATTTTAATCGTTTTAAAGCTATGAAAAGATTCACACATCCAATCGATGAGATTATCGTGCATTGCACGGCCACGCGGCTGTCTCGTCCGTTAACAATCAATGATTTACGCGTCTGTCACCGTCAGCGCGGTTTTGACGATATAGGCTATCATTATGTCGTGATGCCTGACGGACATGTCGAAACGGGGCGTCCGGCGGACTATGTCGGAGCGCATTGTCTCGGCCACAACAGCCGCTCGATAGGCGTGGCTTACGTGGGAGGGTTAGATGAGAAGAGACGTCCTGCCGATACGCGCACCCCGCAGCAGCGCGAGGCTTTGGAGCGTCTGCTGCGCGAGCTTGTCACGGCTCACCGCGGCGCACGCGTCTACGGTCATCGTGATTTCGCGGCGAAGGCTTGCCCGTGTTTCGATGCGGCGGCCGAGTACAGTCACCTCAGCAACGGACAGTCATGATAAGCCGGTTTGTATTTGCCGCAGCCATGATGGCTGCAGTGGCCGCGACGCCGTCATGCGGCAGCCACAAGAGTGTCGAGAATATGGCTGTAAAGACGCAACTCGACGCACGTTCGGCCGCAGAAACGCAGGCTGCGGTCAGACTGTCTGCGAAAGACTCGCACATGAGGGTCATCGAGAGACCTCACATCACCATCGCGACCGACAGCTCGCTGACAACGGTCACGGCCGACCGCATCACCGTCGCCTCCGACGACAGCATGACGCTGCGCGCAGTCAGCCGGGCGTCAGCGTCAGACACTGTCGCCACAAGGTCAGAAAGCAGCGGCGAGCGCACGTACAAACGCACACTCGGCCCCGCAGGTCAGAGACTCGCGCTTATAATATCGCTGATGCTCAACTTTGCTCTGCTGGCTCCCCGTCTGCTATCATCGCGAGGAAGGTCTGCTCGTCGATGACGGGTATGCCGAGCGCCTCGGCTTTCTGTAATTTGGCCGGTCCCATGTTGTCGCCGGCGAGGACATAGTCGGTCTTGCGCGAGATTGAGCCGACATTGCGGCCTCCGTTGGCCTCGATGAGTTCCTTGTAGCGCTCACGGCTGTTGAGCTGAAAGACACCGCTGATCACAAACGATTTGCCCCCGAGGCGGTCGGTGTGACCGGCGGTTTCTTCTTCAGGGATGGCGAGCTGCAGGCCTGCGAGGCGCAGACGCTCGACAGTGGCGCGGTTGGTGTCGACGGCGAAGTAGTCGATGATGCTGTCGGCGATGCGCGGTCCGACGTCTTCGATGCCCATAAGGGCCGTGCGGTCCATCTCCATCAGACGGTCGACAGAGCGCACCTGACGGGCGATGCGCTTGGCCGTGGTCTCGCCGACGAAAGGTATGGAGAGGGCATAAAGCACGCGCTCAAAGGGCACGGCGAGCGATGCACGCAGGCCGTCGACGACACGTTCGGCGCTGCGCCGGCCGAAGCCTTCGAGGGTCATGAGGCGCTCGACGGTGAGGTCATAGAGGTCGGCTATATTCCTGACAAGTCCGGCGGCATAGAGGGCGGCGGCGGTCTCCTCGCCGATGCCGTCGATGTCCATCATGTGGCGGCCGACAAAGTGCTCGATGCGGCCGATAATCTGCGGCGGACAGTGCCAGCGGTCGGGGCATACCCACGCGGCCTCGCCCTCGACACGCACAAGCGGAGCGCCGCATGCGGGGCAGTGAGATACGAACTCGACGGCTGTGGAGCCGGGCTGACGAGCGTCGAGGTCCACGCCGGTGATTTTGGGGATGATTTCGCCGCCTTTCTCGACATAGAGCATGTCGTCGGTGTGGATGTCGAGCGTGCGCATGATGTCTTCGTTGTGGAGTGAGGCGCGCTTGACGATGGTGCCGCTGAGCAGGACGGGCTCGAGGTTGGCGACGGGGGTGATGATGCCCATGCGTCCGACGTCGAACGAGACGAAACGCAGGCGTGTGAGGGCGCGCTCGGCCTGAAATTTGTAGGCGATGGCCCAGCGGGGCGACTTGGCCGTAAAGCCGAGGTTGAGCTGCCGGCGGAGCGAGTTGACTTTGAAGACAAGGCCGTCAGTGGCCACGGGGAGCTCCTTGCGGGCGGTGTCCCAGTAATTGATATAGCGGTCGACCTCGTCGATGGAGTGCAGGCGCGTCATGGCGTCGGAGACCTTGAAGCCCCATTTGCGGGCCTCCATCATGTTGTCGTAATGGTTGTCGCAGGGCAGATTGTCGCCGAGCAGATAGTAGAAATAAGCGTCGAGTCCGCGCGCGGCGACCTCGGCGGAGTTCTGCAGCTTGAGTGTGCCTGCGGCGGCGTTGCGGGGGTTGGCGAAGAGGGGCTCCTCGTTGTAGGCTCGCTCGGCATTGAGGCGCTCGAACGATGTCCACGGAAGGACGATTTCGCCACGTATCTCGAAGAAGTCGGGCCAGCCCTCGCCGCGGAGCTCGAGGGGTATGGAGCGTATGGTAGCGACATTGTCGGTGACCACGTCGCCTTTCTCGCCGTCGCCTCGCGTGACGGCGCGCAGCAGACGTCCGTGCTCGTAGATGAGCGAGATGCCGGTGCCGTCAAATTTCATCTCGCCGACGATTGTCGGCTGCTGCCCCGAGAGAGCTGACTCTGTGCGATGTACCCACCGGTCGACCTCATCGATCGAGTAGGTGTTGCCGAGTGAGAGCATCGGATAGATATGCGCGGCCTGTGTGAAGCCTTTGGTGATGTCTGAGCCGACGCGGTGAGTGGGCGAGTAAGGGTCGTCATACTCGGGATGCTCGCGCTCGAGCTGCTCCAGCTGTTTGAGCATAATATCAAAATCGCGGTCGGAGATTTCGGGCGCGTTAAGCACGTAGTAGTTGTGATTGTGGCGGTTAAGCTCCGCACGCAGCGTGTCAATCTGCTGTTTTATGGGGTCCATGATTATCAGTGGGTAAGGTCTTTAGGGTCTATAGGGGCTTTAAGGTCTTTAACGACTTTAGCAGGATTAATGTTTACGGTGTCTGAGTGAGGGGAACATGCGGCGGATGCGCAGCAGGGCGGTGGGGACGTTGTCGCCGGCGATGACGGTGGTGACTGCGCCGAGCACGAGGACGAGACCGACTATCTGACGCGGCGTCAGCACTTCGCCGAAGACCATCACTCCGATAGCCACGGCGGTCACCGGCTCGAAAACGCCGAGGATGGCTGCGGCCGTTGAGCCTATCTCTTTGATGGCCACATTAGTGAGGCTGAACGACAGGACGGTCGGGAAGAAGGCAAGTCCGGCCACACAACCCCACTGCAAAAGGGTGTGAGGCACGACAAAGCAGCCGTCAGCCACGGCTCCGCCGGCGAAGATGACGATGCCGAAGAGCAGGACGTAGAAGGTGAGCTGCAGCGTGGGCATGCCGCGTATGGCGGCTATGCGGTTGACGGCCACGATGTAGACCGCGTAGGCCAGCGAGGAGCCGATGACCCACATCAGGCCGGGGATGCTGACGGTGACGCCGCCCGAGGTGCGGCAGAGCAGCCATATGCCTGTCATGGCAAGCATGAGGCACACGATGACGCGCATCGTCAGGCGCTCGCGGAAGAAAGCCATCATGATGAGGGCGACCATAAGCGGATAGACAAAGAGCAGCGTCGAGGCGACGGAGGCGTCCATGTAGCGGTAACTGGCGAAGAGCCCGAACGACGAGAAGCCCATCAGCAGGCCGAGGGCAACGAGGGGCAGCAGCTGCGGCCGGCTGATTGACAGGCCGCGGCCGCGCAGGGCGAGCATGGCCCAAATCATGGGCAGCCCGGCGAGGTAGCGCCAGAAGAGCACCGAGTTGACATCCATGCCCGTGGCGTAGAGCGGCAGCGCGAACAGCGGATTGGTGCCGTATGTGGCGGCGGCGAGCACGCCGAGCGCATAACCTTTAACCTTAGCTTTATTCATAATAAATCATAACACGGGCCGCAAGCCCATGCGACTGCAAATTTAATCAGAATTTTTTGTAAATTTGCATTTCAAAGACGTACACATTAGTACAAAACCATACATATGAAAAAGCTCATCTCATTATTTCTGATTGCAATCGCATTTGCCTTCGCGGCCTCGGCACAGACGCCCGTGCGCTGGCGCACATCCATCTCCATGACCTCGCCGACCGAGGGTGTCATCACCTGCAAGGCCCTGATTTCGACCGGCTGGCACCTCTACGGTCTCGAAATGCCGCAGGGAGGTCCGCGCCCGACCACATTTGACTTTTCGGGCTGCCGCGGCGTCAACATCGAGGGCAAAGTGACCCCGTCGACCGCGCCCATCGAGCAGATGGACCCGCTTTTCGGCAAAACGCTGTCGTGGTGGGACCGCAACGTGTCGTTCAGCGTGCCTTTCAAAGTCACTGACCGCAAAGAGGCCGCCGTCAAGATTATCATCGGCTATATGTGCTGCAACGGCGGCTCATGCACCCCTCCGCGCAGCGAGAGCGTGACCATACCCATCCCCGAATACAACCCCAACCAACTGTCAACCAAAAAGAAATGAGACTCATCGGACGACTCATGTCTGCGGCCCTAAAGGCGGTGGCCGCAGTGATGCTTGCCGCCTTCATGCCGCACGGTCTTGCCGCGGCTCCGCCAACCAACGTCACATGGACCAACTCTGTCGAGCAGACCGCCGACAATGAAATCACCGTCAGCTGGCAGGCCGACATCGCCGACGGCTGGCATATCTACGGACTCGAGATGCCCGACCTGCCCGACACGCCGCTGCCGCAGCCGACCACATTCGAGGTGACGGCGAGCGAGGGTCTCACGCCTGCGGGCAAGGTCGAGTCGTCAGTGCCTATTGAGATGCATTATGACGATGTGCTCAAGCTCAATCTGCCGTGGGTCAGCGGCAAGGTGACTTTCAGCCAGAAATATACCGTGGCCGCGGGCGTCAAGGGCGCCAAGGTCAGCGGCACGATACGCTATATGGCCTGCAACAACAGCGCCTGCACGCCTCCGGCCCGCGAGAAATTCGAGCTCACTTGGGGTGATTCGGCCCCGGCTGCTGCGGCGCCCGAAGCCGCTCCGTCGCCTGCGGCCGAGGTCGAGGGCAAATCGGTGCTCGGACAGCACGATGTCAGCCGGTGGTGGGAGCCTGTCAAGGCCGAGTCACAGGGCGTCGAGACACATTCGAGCCTGCCGGCCATCTTCATTTTCGGCTTTCTCGGCGGCCTTTTAGCGCTGCTGACGCCGTGCGTGTGGCCGATGATACCGATGACCGTGAGCTTCTTTCTCAAACGCGGCAAGAGCCGCCGGCGCGCTGTTGGCGACTCGGTCATCTATGCTCTGAGCATCATCCTGATATATCTCGTCATGGGCATCGCGCTGACGCTGATTTTCGGCGCGGGCAAGCTCAACGAGATTGCCACGGGCGCGGTGTTCAACCTGATATTCTTCGCACTGCTTGTGGTGTTTGCCATCTCGTTTTTCGGCGCGTTTGACATCAAGCTGCCGTCGCGGTGGTCAAACCGCATCGACAGCAAGGCCGAGTCGACCACGGGCATAATCAGCATCTTCTTCATGGCCTTTACGTTAGTGCTGGTGTCGTTCTCGTGCACGGGCCCCATCATAGGCACTCTGCTCGTCGAGGCCGCCTCTGAGGCGAGCATCCTCGGCCCGGCCATCGGCATGGGCGGTTTCGCGCTCGGCCTGGCGCTTCCGTTCGGACTCTTCGCCTTCTTCCCGTCGCTGCTCAAGGAGATGCCGCGCTCGGGCGGATGGCTAAACTCGGTCAAGGTCGTCTTGGGCTTCATCGAGCTGATACTGTCGCTTAAATTCCTGTCAGTGGCCGATTTGGCCTACGGCTGGCGCATCCTCGACCGCGAGGTGTTCTTGTCGATATGGATTGTGCTCTTCGTGCTGCTCGGACTCTATCTGTTAGGCAAACTGCGATTCTCGCATGACTCGGAGTCACGCCACACGTCGGTCGGCGGCTTCTTTATGGCCGTGGCGTCGCTGTCGTTTGCGGTGTATCTCGTGCCGGGTCTGTGGGGCGCACCGCTCAAGGCCATCAGCGCGTTCGCTCCGCCGCTGACGACTCAGGACTTCAACCTCTACGGCGGCACGTTCCGCGAGTTCCACGACTATGACGAGGGCATGAGCTATGCCGCCGAAAACAATCTGCCGGTGCTCGTCGACTTCTCGGGCTATGCCTGTGTCAACTGTCGCAAGATGGAGGGTGCCGTGTTTGACACCGACCGCGTGCGTCAGGTCATCGAGAACGGTTTTGTGCTCATCAAGCTGATGGTCGACGAGAAGACTCCGTTAGAGCACCCGCTGACTGTCGAGGAGTATGGCTCGGAGACCGTCTTGGAGACCGTCGGCGACCGCTGGAGCTATCTGCAGCGCCATAAGTTCGGCATCAACTCACAGCCCTACTATGTGATGCTCGACAACGACGGTCAGCCGCTCGGGGCGGCCCGGGTCTACGACGAGAACGTCGACGCTTTTGTCGAGTGGCTCAACGAGGGCGCCGAGGTCTACGCATCACGCCGATGATGCATTTGTATAGTGCAGTATGCATTTGTATGCATTAGTATAGATAACTATAGTATAAGTAATACGTTATGATACATAACCGTCAGGAGCGTCTCGAGGCTCTCGGGCGCGTCATCGACACGCTCGAGGTGCTCAGGGTCAAATGCCCGTGGGACGCCAAGCAGACCAACGAGAGCCTGCGCGCCAACACTGTCGAGGAGGTCTATGAGCTGGCTCAGGCCCTTATCGACAACGACAACGCCGCCATACGCAAGGAGCTGGGCGACGTGTTGCTCCACATACTTTTCTACTCTAAAATCGCCGACGAAAAGGGCGCATTTGACATCGCCGACGTGGCCGATTCGCTCAACGACAAGCTGATATTCCGCCATCCGCACGTCTTCGGCGACGTCAAGGTGGGCTCATCGCATGACGTCGAGACCAACTGGGAGAAAATCAAGCTCATGGAGAAGGGCGGCAACCGCACGGTGCTGGCCGGTGTGCCCGCGGCGCTTCCGGCGCTCATCAAGGCCGACCGCATACAGGAGAAGGCCGCCAACGCGGGCTTCGACTGGGAGAGCCGTGACGACGTGTGGGACAAGGTCGGCGAGGAGCAGCGCGAGGTGCGCGAGGCTGTCGCTTCGGGCGAGCGTGATGCCATCGAGGCCGAGTTCGGCGACCTGCTGTTCAGCGTTGTCAACGCGGCGCGTCTCCACGGCGTCAACCCCGAGAACGCCTTAGAGCGCACCAACCGCAAGTTTATCAGCCGATTCAACTACATCGAGGAGGCTGCCCGCCGCGAGGGCCGCGCCATCTCAGAGCTGACCCTCGCCGAGATGGACGCCCTGTGGAACGAGGCCAAGGCGCAAATGTAGGGACGTGCATGGAGAGGCGATTTTCAATCGCCCGGGTCAGATAAAAAATAGCGCGGAACGCGCGAGTCTTCTACAACCCTCTGCGGAGCACACAGTGCGAAGCTGAGGGATTCGCAAGTCAATGAAACCACGCGACAAGCTGCGGAGCGTGCGCAGTCGCGTCTCCGGCGACAGCCACTTTCATTGATTCCTTGGCTGACGCCGTTTCGTGACAGCGCTGACTCCGTCGCTTGTCACGATCAGAAGAGGATATCAGTTATCCCGCGGCTTCGCGCCTCACGGCGCTCGCGGCGGGTTGTAAAAGAATCGCGCCGCAGGCGCTATCAAACGACGACGAGAATAGCACGCAACATACAATCAACAAATAAATTAAAAATAGAACGATTTGAAAGTCTGCATCACCGAGAAACCGAGCGTGGCGCGCGACATAGCGCGCATCATAGGCGCCGACAGCCGCCACGAAGGCTACTTCGAGGGCAACGGCTACCGCGTCACATGGACCTTCGGTCACCTCTGCTGCCTCAAGGAGCCGGCCGACTACACGCCGATGTGGCGCCGCTGGTCGCTCGGAGCGCTGCCGATGATTCCGGCCAAGTTCGGCATCAAGGTCATCGACGACGACGGCATACGCCGCCAGATGCAGGTCATCGAGAGCCTCATCGCCGAGGCCGACGAGGTCATCAACTGCGGTGATGCCGGGCAGGAGGGCGAGCTGATACAGCGCTGGGTCATGCAGAAGGCCTCGATAAAATGTCCCGTGCGGCGTCTGTGGATATCGTCGCTGACCGACGAGTCTATCCGTCAGGGATTCAGCGAACTGCAGCCCGAGTCGAAGTTTGACAACCTATATTACGCGGGCCTCTCGCGAGCCATCGGCGACTGGATTCTGGGCATGAACGCCACGCGCCTCTATTCGCTCAAATACGGCGCGTCGGGCAACGTGCTCTCCATCGGCCGTGTGCAGACCCCGACACTCGCCCTGATAGTCCGCCGCCACCACGAGATACAGAATTTCAAGCCCGAGGACTACTACGAGCTCAAGACCGTCTACCGCGAGGTGACCTTCAACGCCACATCGGGCCGCTTCAAGGACCCCGCCGAGGCGCAGGAAATCATCGACACCATCAGTGCCCTGCCGCTGACGGTCACCGACGTCACGCAGAAAAAAGGCCGCGAGGCGCCCCCGAGGCTCTTCGACCTGACGTCGCTGCAGGTGGAGTGCAACCGCCGCTGGGGCTGGACGGCCGACGAGTCGCTGCGCCTGATTCAGTCGCTCTACGAAAAGAAGGTGACCACCTACCCTCGCGTCGACACAACCTATCTGAGCGAGGACCTCTACCCCAAGATTCCGCAGATACTGCGCGACATGACGCCCTACGCCGACCGCACGGCTCCGGTGCTCGCCGGCAAGATACCCCACAGCAAAAAAGTTTTTGATAACTCGAAAGTCACTGACCACCACGCCATTATCCCGACGGGACAGTCGCCGTCGGCGCTCGTGGGCAACGAGCGTCAGCTCTACCACCTTATAGCCATGCGCTTTATCGCGGCGTTCTACCCCGACTGCGTCTTCCGCCAGACCACCGTCACGGCCGAGGCCGGCAAGGTCACGTTTAAGGCCGGCGGCAAGGTCATCGAAGAGCCGGGCTGGCGCAGCCTCTATGCCGGCGACAAGGACCGCTCCGAGAACGCCTCAGGCGATGACGACGAGGAGCGCATAATGCCGGCGTTTGAGGTCGGCGAGAGCGGACCGCATGAGCCGTCGCTCGTCAAGAAGACCACGCAGCCGCCAAAGTACTACACCGAGGGCACGCTGCTGCGCGCCATGGAGTCGGCCGGCAAGACCGTCGACGACGAGGAGCTGCGCGAGGCCATGAAAGAGAACGGCATAGGACGCCCGTCGACCCGCGCGTCAATCATCGAGACCCTCTTCCGCCGCCGCTACATCTACCGCGAACGCAAGAACATAATGGCCTCTCAGGCCGGCATAGACCTCATCGCCACCATCAACGAGGAGCTGCTCAAGAGCGCCAAGCTCACGGGCCTGTGGGAGAACAAGTTGCGCCGCATCGAACGCGGCGATTACTCGGCCTCGGAGTTTATCGGCGAGCTCAAGACGCTCATCGGCGAGATAGTCATCAACGTGCTGACCGACAATTCCATGCGACGCATCGAGACTGCGCAGTCCGACAAGTCTGACAAGGCCGATAAGGCAGACAAGCCCAAAAAAGAGCCTAAAAAGCGCGCGCCGCGCCGCAAGAAGGCCAAGAGCCTCGACGAAATCCCCTGCCCCGTCTGCGGCACGGGCCACATCATCAAGGGCCGCACGGCTTATGGCTGCAGCCGCTATGCCGAGGGCTGCGCCTACCGCCTCAACTTCAGCGACGCGCCGGCTGACCTCACCCCCGCCAAACTTCAGGACATAATAGAGAAATCAAAAGGCAAATAAACGATGTCACAGGACGAAATTTTCCCCATAGTCGACACGGAGGGGCGCACCATAGGCCGCGCCACGCGCCGCGAGTGCCACTCCGGCTCACGGCTGCTGCACCCCGTGGTCCATCTCCATGTCGTCAGCTCTGACGGCCGCCTGCTGCTGCAGCGACGCTCGGCCGACAAAGACATACAGCCCGGGCGCTGGGACACCTCGGTCGGAGGCCATGTCGACTACGGCGAAAGCGTGGCCGACGCCCTGCGCCGCGAGGCCGCCGAAGAGCTGTCGCTGACCGAGTTTGAGCCGCGCGGGCTCGGGGCTTATGTCTTCGAGTCTGACCGCGAGCGCGAGTTGGTCAACGTGTTCACCACAGTCATCAATGACTGCAGCGGCCTGCGCTTTCAGGAGTCTGAAATCAGCGAGATACGCCTCTTCACCCCCGCCGAAATCGAGGCCATGACCGGCACCGGCGCCCTCACACCCAACTTCGAGCAGGAATACCGGCGGATAGAGCGCGAGCTATGGAGGGTCGATTTTTAATCGACCGGTGAGTATACAATTAATTATGTTTAGGGCGATTACAAATCGCCCCTCCATATTCCCTGACGCGTCCACCATTACCAAAAAAATGACCCTCAACGATATAATCCAGACAGTCATCGTCGGCGTGATAGTCATCGCGGCCGTCATCATCGGCGTGCGCAAAATGCTGCGCAACCCCGGCGGCTGCTCCTGCGGCAGCGACACCCGTGACGGCAGTCGCGACAGCTGCTCCGACTGCCGCGACTGCGCCCTCCGCAACAAATGCAATGACAAAAAACTTAAATAACCGTAAAAAAATTACGGAGCTCTGAGTTTTATATATATATTTGCGCATAAATCAACCTGAAAACAATATGCTGATAAAGTTTGCCGTCACAAATTACCGAGGATTTGCTGACCGTATTGAGTGGGATTTGTCTAATCCCGCAAATTATGAGTTCAATAAACACGTCATCAAGGACGGTGTCATCAAGAACGGCATTATATACGGCCCGAACGGCTCCGGCAAATCAAATTTCAGCCTCGCCTTGTTTGATATCGAAAACCATCTGACTCAGAAATGGAAGAAGGCTGATTATTACAGTAATTTCATAAATGCCCGCAATAAAGACGGACGTGTAAGATTTGAATACACCTTTAAATTCGATAAAACCATAATCGAATACGTTTATTCGAAAAATGCTGCCGGCGCACTGGTCGAAGAAAGTCTTTATGTAGATAAAGCCACTGTCTTTGACCGAAAAGGCGGTGTATTATCTATAGACAAACAGCAGTTTCCGATGGATGATATTATAGAACGAAGTCTCGGAAACAACGCCAATAACGTCTCTATCATAAACTATCTGCTGACATCTTATCCGCTTGATGCCGGACACTATCTGATTAAACTCAGCCGCTTTGTCAATTCGATGTTATGGTTCAGAAATCTTGATTTGCGCGAATTTATCGGATTAGACACAAACATCACGATGCTCGATGAGTTTATCATCACAAACAATCTGCTCGATGATTTTGCCGATTTTCTAAAGAATGTCAGTGGACAGACATTCACCTTTGTCGCACCTAATCCGACCGACAAACAGATTCTTTGTCGAATCGGAAACGAAGAAGTACCCTTTATCCTTATAGCATCAACCGGAACAAAATCGTTACAGCTTTTATACTTCTGGCTAAAACGGATGGACGAGACATCGTTTGTATTTATAGACGAGTTTGACGCTTTCTATCATTTCAGGTTGTCCTTTGAAGTTTGTAAGCGCCTGTTTGACAAGGATTGTCAGATATTCACATCTTCTCACAATACATATCTGATGACCAACGAGCTGCTGCGGCCTGACTGCAATTTCATCCTGAACAACAACAAAATCAAATGCCTCGCAGATTGCACCGACAAGGAACTGCGTTTTGGCCATAATATCGAAAAAATCTACCGTGCCGGTGCTTTCTACGATGAATAACGAGGATACACTGTTTATCTTTGAAGGCGCCAAGACAGAGGGCAAACTTGTCGAAAAACTTGAACGTAATTTTTTAGGAGACCGACATGCTATAAAATGCGTTTACGATGCCGAAATATATCAGTTATATCGCGCCCTAAACGACGACAGCGGATTTACGCTGGATATCGTTTCATTACTCAAAGAACGAACAAAAGAAAATGAAGAAACGCTGAAAGATTACAATCGTGACAGTTTTGCATTTGTATATCTGTTCTTTGACTATGACGCCCACTCGACACTTGCCGACGATGACAAAATAACCGAGATGTTATCATTTTTTGATAATGAGACACGCGAGGGAATGCTTTATATCAGTTATCCGATGGTCGAGGCTATACGGCATTTCAGAGATATCGAAAGTTTCAAAAGGCTTAAAGTTAAATGCAAGCGCAGAAACTGCCCTTACATAAATGATTGCCCTGACAAAGAGAGCTGCTTCACCGAGCCGCACTACAAGCAAATTGTCGGAAATGACAGCAAACCGCAGCTCTCAAATGTGAATTCATTCACCAAAGAAGTCTGGCAAGAACTGATATCTGCCCATCTCTGCAAAGCCAATGAACTCGTCTATGACAGCTTCGCGTTACCCGGCTCACTGATTTCTCAGAAAGATATCTTTTCGAAACAATTGGAAAAACATCTGTCCCGGAGATGTCCGCAAGTTGCCGTGCTGAGCGCATTTCCTCTTTATGTTCTCGACTATTACGGATGGGAGAGAACCGCCCGCGCGCTCACTCTGTGACCAATTTAGACGACAGAATTCACGGAAAATTAAAAAGGATTTGCATAATTCAAAATAAAGGCTTAACTTTGCCGACGCAAAAGCCACTGTTATGGTTCCTTGGCCGAGTGGTTAGGCACCGGTCTGCAAAACCGTTTACAGCAGTTCGATTCTGCTAGGAACCTCCTCAGAAACCCCGAGTCATCCGCTCGGGGTTTTGTCGTTTCAGGGGGAGACATGGATGGGCGATTTGCAATCGCCCAATGATAAGCCATTGATAATCAACGGTCGATTGCAAATCGACCCTCCATAGCGCCTGCGGCGCGAATTTTCTACAACCCACCGCGAGCGCCGCGAGGCGCGTAGCCGTGGGACACCAAACCGCTACTATAAGTCCGTGACAAGCGACGGAGTCCGCGCTGTCACGGTGAGGCGTTAGCCAAGGCAGTCGCAACGTGGCTGCCGCCATATGCGCGACGGCGCTTGCTCCGCAGCTTGTCGCGCTGTTTTATGCTACGCCCTAATCCCCCGGCTCCGCACGGGGGTTGTAGAGAACTCGCGCGTCCCGCGCTTTTCCCGTCGGCCAAACAATACATGCCAAAGGCATATCCCTACATATTTGTTAAAAATCAGTGTTAATTTGCATGGCTGACGGAATGTGAGCGTTTCGGGGTGCGCACGGTCGTACTTTTGTATTGTCTTTAAACCTCAAGCAATACATTAATATGA
>DXYS01000092.1:0-147221 GCA_019415705.1 Bacteroidales bacterium
TTGACGAAAGCCGTCTCCACCCCGCGCCGACACCCGAGGCTGACGCCATGGCCGAAGACGCACGACGTCGAGTTGAGAAAGCAAAAGAGCGCCGAGAGGCGCGCAAACAACGCATCGAAAACCGTATGCGCATCCTCGGCCACATTTTCCGCGACGAGAAACCCGTCGCGCTGTCGCAGCTCTTTGGCTCGGGACTCTTCACTCGCGAACAGGAGCGCACCATCGACGCCCTGCTCAACCCGACGGTCAAACGCATCACCAAACTCTCGCCAGAGCAGCTCTGGGCCTACTTCCTGCCGCTGATAACCAAGTTCAACAAAATCCCGCTCTCTGATCTCCCCGTCTACGAACGCCGCCACGCCCTCACCAAAACACACAGAAAGTAAGGACAATTAATGGAATATTGACATATCGTGCAGACTGTCAACCATATACATTCTGCACTCCCTGCAATTATATATAAACAGAGTTGTGCGATCCTTTTATTTTTTGCCAACAGAACTTCCAAATCTCTAAGTAAGAGAGACTTATTTATTCGCAAAGTTAGTTTATTTATGCAAAATAAGGCATGTAGGGTGTAATTATTTTATGGCAACACTGAAAATAATGTATTTATAATGTCTTGTTTAGTGATTCATATTGTTTAGCCTGTGTTAAAGACTGTGTTATTGTGAGATACGATTAATTAATATCTCTTACTTAGAGTCAATCATCGATTTTGGATAATCGGTCGAACATCACAATAATATCATAAATTTCTTTAAAATGGAAAAATCAAAAAAAATCTTTTCAGTAATTATTATTTTTTTGCTGATAGCTATTGGTCGACTCTCGCTTAATGCACAATCCACGCCCGGGGTCTATTCTGTCACGGTAAATACACCCGGTACATTCGGACAGGTTATGCTCCAGACGGTTGATAATTGGTCGGATGTAGTGGAGCTGACCATCTCCGGACACTTAAATTCTGCTGACATGGCATACTTCTCTCGTATGCAGAACATTACGAAACTGGATTTGAGTCAGGTTGATATTACTGAAATTTCAGGTTGTGAAGGACTCAGTTTGTTACATACTGTCGTTTTGCCTGAATCTGTTATAATAATTAACGATAATGCTTTTAAGGACTGCGACGCCTTATCAACAATAAATATTAGTCAGGTAGAAGAAATCAAGTCAGCCTCTTTTTCCGGATGCACCGGATTGACAGGTGATTTAACACTTCCTAATCTTAAAAAACTTGGGGATGGAGCCTTTCTTGACTGTGAAGGACTCACTACGGTAGACATGCCAGTCGCCACAGAAATCGGCGCGAACGCTTTCAGCTTGAGCTATTCCGGTTCAGATTCAAAACTTACATCGGTAAATATTCCGAATGTAAAAACTCTTGGATCAGGAGCATTTTATTTTTGTTATAATCTCCAATCTGTGAATCTTCCGAATGTAAGAACTATTGGGTCAGGAGCATTTCACGATTGTCACAGTCTGACTTCTGTAACATTATCTGACGAATTAGAGTATATTCCGAGCGACGTATTTAATAGGACAGGCCTTACAACAATTAAATTGCCTTCTGCTTTGAAAGCAATTGAAGCATCTGCCTTTAAAGAATCAAAACTGTCTGCTGTTGATGTCCCGGAAGGGGTGATAACGATTGGTCAAAGTGCTTTTGCCTATTGTCCTCTTGAAAGCATCTCCCTGCCATCAACGTTAGAAAGTATAAATCGCGGAGCGTTCTATTATTCCACGAGCAACAACTCGTATGTTTTAAAAGATGTTTATTGCAAAAGTGTTGTTCCTCTTGCGACTTCAACTTTTGACAACGATATGGTAAAGGGAGCGACACTCCATGTGCCGGCACTCAGTGTTTCAGCATACAAACTGGATGATAATTGGTACAAATTCAATAAAATTGAGGCTATTGACGGCGATTTGTCAGATGTGACAATAAACAATACGTTTACTGTCATTGATTATTCCGGTCTCGCCGATAACGCAAACCTGACCTTGTCATATTCCGGACAGGCAGTCGGACATCTTACGGTTAGCGGAAATGAATCTTTATCTCTTAACAATTACATCCAGTGCCAGTACTTTTACCGTGAAAGCGAAGGTTATTATGACGGCGATAAATACACATATCGCTACAGCTATCCATACTGCACAACCCTTATTACTAATAATGAGGTTAGAGCCAATAATGTAAGCACTAAAGTAGTATTGCCGACAAACAATTGGTCATTCATTTCGATGCCATACGATGTAAATGTGTCAAGCATAACCGTGCCCGAAGGTATAATGTGGGTCGTACGCAAATACAACGGGGCCAATCGCGCCGCAATGTCCGGCGAGACATGGGAAGATGTAACTCCGGGGCAGACGCTGAATGCCGGCGAAGGATATATTTTCCATTGTGTAATTGAAAATAGTGATCCGGAAAGTACATCCGATGAATACGTCGAGTTTGAATTCCCGGCTGTCAATAACTCAAATAAAAATAATATTTTCAGTTTCGATGATGTTGTAAAAACCATCAAGGAATTTCCCGCAGAATTTTCTCACAATAGAGGATGGAATCTGATAGGCAACCCCTATCCATCATATTTTAACTGTCAGTATGTCGATTTCCCGGCTCCGGTCACCGTGTGGGATGGCAATGGCTACACGGCTTATTCGTTGGCAGATGATGAGTATGTATTGCGTCCGAATGAAGCGTTTTTTATTCAGTGTCCCGTAAATACCAACGAGATTAAGTTCTTAAAAGAGGGCAGAACGCATAATTATGAAACCTCGTCAACTCCCAATTATTCACGGCTCAAAGTCCATTCATCAGACAGCAGAGCTATATTGAACTTCATTCTTGCCGGCGAAGATTATTCGGACAGAACGCGTCTTGTATTGAATGAAACAGCAGCTTATGACTACGAAATAGAGAAAGATGCAAGTAAATTTATGAGTAGCAATGTATCTGTTCCTCAAATATATATAATTGACAATGGCATTAATTATGCTATAGATGAGCGTCCGTTGGGCTCGGGTGAATACTCTCTTGGAGTCAGGATTGGCAAAGAAGGCAACTATAGAATCTCTCTGAGTATGAATAATGTAGACTATGACGTTTTGCTTATTGATAAAGAAACGAACGAGACAATCAATTTATCAGAAAATGATTACTCATTTGAGTCACACTCTCAAACCATGAATAATCGCTTTGTCATAAAAGTTACATCAAAAAGCGGAATGTCTTCAATTGATAATGTGACAGAAAATACAAAGACCTTTTCTGTAAACGGCCATCAGCTGACTGTTGATAAAGGCATGACGATATCCATACACTCCGTCGACGGCAAAATCATATATGAAGGGATACCGGATGGTTATGTCGAATTACCTTCAGGAATATATCTGCTGTCAATAGGGAACATAACTCACAAAATTGCAATTAAGTAAACACCTGACATGAAATATTTCGGATTATTCATAGTAGCAATCCTGTCTTTCCTGACAGGATTTGCCCAAGGCGGGTACGACCCTGAGAATCCGGGAGACCCTAATCCCTATCGGAAACTGACGATTCTCGCTTCTCCGAAGTCAGGAGGATCAGTTGGTTCGTATAATGATTCTCAAGTTGGAGTCGGGCAGACAGTTACATGTTATGCTAACGAAAACAGATATTATGAATTCGTACATTGGCTGCAGAATGGAGAAATCGTTTCAACTGAGCCCTGCGTCTCATTTGAAATGCCGGATGAAAATGTGGAGATGACAGCAGTGTTCGAATTTAACTATAACCCTGAAAGCCCCGATGACCCACAGGAAGCCATACCGAGTCATAGAGTAACCTTAACGGCATCTCCGGGAAGGGGCGGTCGCTTCAATACTTCGGTATTTAAATTGTGTGAAGGAGATTCGATTAATATCTATGCATATCCAAATGAAGGATATCGATTTGAAGAATGGCAGTTGGACGGAGTGTTGATGTCGACAAAAAACCCTTTGAATATCAAGATGACTGATAAGGATTTGCATTTTACCGCACGATTCTCTTATAATCCGGTTAATCCGGTCGATCCGGCAGTCAATCTTTTCAATCCGGGTACCGGTGAAATGGTGATTGACAGATTTCAGCAAGGCTATCTGTCAAGTGCAGTTTCCGATCTATTAAATAATGGCTCCGACTATTCTGACATTCAGTCATTGCTCGTGTGCGGAATGATGGATGGGTCAGACTTCGGTGTAATGTATAGTTTGTCAAACTGCTCGGTTATAAATTTGAGCCGGACAAATGGGTACACCGAAATACCCTCATATACATTCGAATCAGCGGCAGCGCTTACCGAACTGACACTCCCCTCATGTATAAACGCTATTGGACGATATGCGTTTAAAGATTGTAATAATTTATCTGTAGTCACTTGTTTTGCCGTTGTTCCGCCATCGTTATCTGTTGGAGTTTTTGATGGCGTTGACAATTCTGTTGTAGTAAAAGTTCCGGCTCAGTCAGTTGATTTATATAAGAACGCCCCCGGTTGGAAAGAATTTACGATACTGCCTGCTGATGAAAATGTCTTTTCAATAGCAGTTTCTCTCCCGTCTGATGCTAAAGATGGCAGATATAAGAATATGAGTATAGAGCTCTTTAATACATCAAATGGACAACGATACAAATATCTTATCACAGATAAGACAGAGTATGTTTTTGGCAATCTTCTGTCAGGCACAAAGTATTCTATATTTGTAAAGAACTCTAAAGATGAAATCTTGGGAGAAATCAAAGACTTGGACGTAGTAGACAAGAATTTGTCAGCTTCGTTCCTAAGTTTGCTCCAACCGCTAAATATATCTTTACAAGTTCTCACTCCGGATGGGCAAAACATTACAGATGATGTTATAGTAAAATGGTTTAATGAATCGAATGAACTTCTGCAGCAAGGTTCCCTTCTGACAGGGGTACTCGAAAACACTGTAGTATCATATACTATAAGTTTGCCGCAACAATTGCAAACAGTATATTCACAACCGTCTCCAAAAATCCTTACGGTATCCGAATCAAACTCCTTGATTTGCACACTTGAAGCTTTAGGGAAGAGCATATTCAAAGGAAGAATTATTGATAAGGATAACCGGCCTGTTTCCTCTGCTATAATTACAGTCTCACAAAATATCAATGGCACATATACCCATTCTGAAAATATACTTTGTGACTCTGAGGGCAATTTCGGTATTGAAATCCCTGATGTTCCTGTCAAGGTAACAGTATCTGCAAATGGTTATATCAGCCAAACAAAAGAGCTGCAATCCGCATCTGTCGGCATTGGAGATATAATGCTTGAGAAGAATGGAGGTATAACAATATTTCCGTCATACACTTTTCAGGAAAGCACTTCAGTTGAAGAAACAGACCGGTATCCTAATGACGCAAATATTGCTTATCGTATTAGTGATATCAATGGCAACGAAATTCCCAATTGTATATATCAGGCGGGGTCAATTATATTACCCGAGACTACAGGTCTTGAAGACAATGCTATTGTTACGGTATTTAGTAAGGATAATAAATTTAAAGATGTCTCTCAATCGGTGTACTTATCATCAAGATCAGTATATGTAAAGTTGCCGATTGTTGAATATGGCGGGATTAGTGTTAAAACGACTGACACTGAGGACGTATTGAACACTTGCATCTTGTTTGATTCAGCCGAAAAACAAGTACGCAAAGCAGCTTTACGTAATAACGGAGTATCATTTAATCATTTGCCCGATGGTAAATATTCATTGATAACCATGAGGAAATCTTCCTTACTTGGGTCGATTCAAAATCTCTCGTCTCTACGAGAGACACCTTTGGTAGAAGGAAAAGATTTTCTAATCAATAAAGTTGATGTTATTAGTGGCCGGATTTCCGATGTAACGATTGCCAATGTCCCTGATTTGGATGAAACAAAACTTTACTATACAAATAGTAATGAAACATATTTTATGCCAAACAAATCTCAATTGACAATCGGCAACTATGTAACATTAAAGGCAAAACTCACGATAAAGGATGAATATGCCGAAGATATCGACGCTGCAACGCTAATCGTTGATATTCCTTCTAACTGCGAATTTGTTGATAATTCAATAATTTCCGGGGCTGGTTATCTGGGATATGAATATGCTGATAACAGACTGTCTGTCCCTCTGCAAAATCTAAGTGACGCTGTCCGTTTTTGTATAGTTCCTATTGAGGGTGGCGATTGCAAACTCTCTGCATTTGTCAAACTGATTATTGATAACGAAGAGATTCTTCAACCAATCGGAACGGCTTATTTTGATGCTAAAAACTTCAGTTTGGCTGCGCCGGAGAAAACATCCAAAACAAACATAGCAATCCGAGGAACAGCAACATCCGATAGCGAAGTGTTGATTTATGATAACGAAACCTTAGTTGGATCAACCTATAGTATGCCAAACGGGCAGTGGGCTGTTAGATTGTCGCTGCACAAACCATATTCAAAATCCATACACAACTTATATGGCGAGGTAATCACAAAAGATGGCAAAAGATTATTGACCCAAACCAAGGTCGTGGATTATGATCAGAGTTATGTGGATTTATCCAAAGTAACTATGGTATATAATAATACCAATATTATTTTTGACCATCTGAATGGAAAGAATACTGCCAATTCTTATTCCTATGCCCCGAGTAAAACCGATTTCACTTTCATAGCTGATTTCACAGAGAATAATCCTGAGAAGATTTCAAATGTTGTTATCAAGGTTTTGGCATCGGATGGAAGTGTGAGGTCTCTGCCTGCTGATTACAATTCAACATCAGGCAACTGGGTTGTCCAAACAAAATATGCAGACACAAAAAAATTACCGGTAAATGCTACAGCAGAGTTTCACATTCGTGATTGTTCTTCCATATACGACATAAATCGGTATAAGGATGATGAAGCAGATCTTAATTCGGCGTATAATGAAGTCCAATTGTCATTTTTAAATGGAGAAACAAATATATCGAAAGAATTTGAGGATGATCAACTTCTTGCCATATTGCCATTAGGTGAAAATGAATGGGAACACATAGGACTGAAAAAAATAGATTATAATCTACTAAAAAAAGAGTTTGAATCATTTCCCACAATTACTTATGTAGATGAAGTCTATAACCATGTATTTCGGGATAGTATAGTTAATAATATTTATACATTATATTGGATAGATAACAATGCGAAAGAAGGTTTTACGCTGAAATACTATGGAAATAGGTCGATGAATCTTACAGGTAAAGCAAGAAGTCCACTATTAGTTGGTGTTTCTATCGGAGCTGGTCTTTTGGGTAGCACTATAGATCGAATTAAACATCAAGGGATAATCGATTACTGGAAACTTCAACTTGAATGCGACAAGGATAGAATTCAAAAACAATATGTGGATTTAGTAAAAGCTTTATTCGAAGAATGCGAAGATGGAAGTTTAAAAATTAAAGATGCTATTGCTTTTGAAATTGACGAAAGAGAAGTAGATAAATGTGAAACAATGAGTTATGATTTTTTACGTCGATATAAGCAACAAGTTGATAGATATGAACAATATTATAATACGAGATGGCTTGCTTCTAACTTGCTTAATATAGGACTATCTTTTTTTACTGAAGGACTTTCCCAAATACCACCTATATCTCGCGTAATAAATTGCGGAACTGATGCTCTGATAACTGAACTGAGCGCTTTAGCCGGTAATGCGTTAGATGATTATTTACAGTATGATGAAGATGGGAATCCCAGACCGGAGCGGTCAATAAGCAACTGGTTTGATAAAGAATCTAAAAAACTCACAGATCAATATGTCAAGGCATTTGGTTATATCAAGGCGGATTATTCAGATTGTAAGGACGATGAGGATGACGATGAAAATGACGATGAGGATTTCCCGGCACCTCCGATAACACCGTCAATCGACCCTTCCGGTTATGTTTACGAGGCAGTTCCGTCAAATCGCATTCCCGGTGTGACAGCAACGGCATATTATAAACAGCAATCAGAAGATATCTATGGCGATATAACTGAGACTGCCGTTGTTTGGGACGCAACTCCTTTTGGTCAAGAGAATCCACTTACAACTGATGTTCATGGTAAGTATGCATGGGATGTACCGGCAGGTATGTGGCAAGTCCGATTTGAAAAAGAAGGTTACGAGCCGGCTCAATCTGCGTGGCTGCCTGTTCCTCCGCCTCAACTTGATGTAAATATTGCCATGACTCAGGCAAAGCAACCGGAAGTAAAAACTGTTCATGCTTATTCAGACGGCGTGTCCATTGAATTTGATAAGTTTATGCTTCCGTCAAGTCTGTCAATTGGTAATATTAATATCACCCAAAATGGAAACATAGTGAACGGTGAGATTGAGGCTTTAGACTTGGAACTTGATGCAAAAGGCGATGCTTTCTGCTCTAAAATCGAATATAAGCCCAAGAATCCGTTTGAGGGTGAAGAAATAACCCTTATTATCGGCAAAGCCGTCAAAAGTTATGCAAATATCGGCATGAGTGAAGACTTCATGCAGACATTTGCTGTCGAGCCACGTGTTTCTGAGATTAGCGTGAGCAAAAATATCGATATCAACAGTGGGTCTGTAATGACGTTAAATGCATCGGTCCTTCCTGCAAAAGCTGCTAAAGGGAAAACCGTTTCAATTGAATCTTTAAATCCAATGATAGCATCTGTTTCAGCCGAAAAAGTTGAAACAGTTGCTGATGGCAATATTTCTTTTGATGTAACCGGATTAATTCTTGGCACGACAAGCATAAAGCTGTCAATTGAAGATTATGATATAGAGGCAATAGTTAATGTCAATGTTTTGGCACCCCGAAATGAGAATCAAGTTGCGACACCCTTCGCTTCTGTCGGGTCAGGAGAAGTTAATGCCGGAACGGAAATATATTTATATTGCGAGACAGAAAACGCTTCAATATACTATACGACAGACGGCTCATGTCCCTGCGATATAAATAGACATAAATATGACGGCACTCCAATTATTGTGGACAAAGACTTTACTCTTAAGATTATGGCAGAAGCTGATGGAATGATTGAAAGCGATATTGCTGAATATCAATACGTCGTTAATACATCAGGGATTGGAAATATTCAAATTGACAAAGATCTGAATATTTATCCTTTGCCATTGGGTGAATATTTGAATATTTCCAACGGAGATAATTCAATAGATTCGGTATCATTATTTAATCTAAGCGGTAATTTGATGCTACATTCAGAAAAATCTGAAAAACGTGTTTCGTTGAAGGTTGGCTCTCTTACTCCCGGCATTTACATCTTGAATGTTAAAACGGATGGTCAATCTATCACGAAAAAAGTAATTAAACGATAACGTTTCTCTACCGTATCAGCGGACGAGATTCTCATAACAATCAAGCAGGGCTGTGTCAAAAGGCACAGCCCTGTTTTGTAAAGGCCAATATAAAACCCGCTTGTTAAATTGAGCGCCATCGGCGCGTCAGCGCTGCAGCGCAGCGCCGTATGTTAGCCTATGACAAGCAGGCTGTCAGGTCTGCGCAGTCATAGGGAATAAACCAAAAATAAATAATTCACCCTGTAGGGGTGACGCGAGGCATAAAACGTTTATTATCAACGCGGCGCACCTACAGCGCGCTTTTTTGAGGGGGAGTCATACCACGGTTGCGCAGGCCTACAGCCTGCTTACCGTGGCCTCACATGCTCCCGCCGCTATGCGGCTGCGACCGCTAACGCGGACGGCGCTTTTGTCATCACCTCACCCGGGGGATGCTGCCGGTCAATAGAAAATGAGCCCGGGTCGGGGAGTGACGGACTCATTTCTTGCAGATTAGATAGTATTAGAAATCGAATCGGGATATCAGCGCTCTACGTCGGTGACGACATAGAACGATTGTAAAAAATAGCAATTTCGATTACATGATTGCGGTCTCAATCACGGTCCAAAAGTAAAAAGTGCTTGTCTATTTCGGATAAACAATATCACAAAATAAGTCAACAAAGCGTAAAAGCCTCGTCGATAATACGTAAAGCAGAATTGATTTTAAAACAAGCCGCTATTTATCAGCAGATTGCGCGTGCGAGCGGAATGTGCTCGGGGTGCAGCCCTTGATTTTGGAAAACGCACGTATGAACACCGACGCGCTGTTATAGCCTGACTGTTCGGCTATGGCGCTCACGGGCAGCGTAGTTTCGGCAAGCAGCCGGCAGGCATGGTCGACGCGATAAGTATTGACAAAATCATAGAACGTTGCGTCGGCGTCGCGGTTAAAGAAGTTGCTGACATACGTGCGGTTTGACCCTACGGCCTGAGCCACATCAGAGAGCTTGAGATTGGGATTAAGATAGACTTTTTCGTTGACAAACAGAGCCTCGATGCGTGCCGACAGAGATTTATCGTCTTTAAAATCGGCTGTCGCCGGCGATGCGGGAACAGCCGTATCTGTCAGTTCGCCGATAACCGACTGATGGCGGAACAGGAAAAATGCAATTACAATCCACAACACAAGATTGCACGACATATAGATCATCTCAATGTCGACATGAATAAATAGGCAGTCGACAATCCACAGGCCGAGAATCACATAAAACGTATAGAGTATCACGCGAAGCCAGTTGAGATTGACATTCTCGGTGTAAGAGAAGCGCTCCTTGAGATGACGGTTGTAGCGCGGGATGTTGACTGCCGTCCATACCAGATAAAATGTGCCGTAGACGGCCGCCCAGCCCACAAGAGCCCAGAATATCCACTGCCAACGCGTGATGATATATGCCGTGGGGAGGACCACAAACGGTATCTCCTGACGTATCATCGAGGCTCGTGTCAGCCGTCCGGGTGTGACGAGCTCGATAAGAACAAAGGCATACATCGGCACGGCGACCATGTCAACCGCCGTCATCACGTCCCAGTAGAACGGCCTGCTGAACAGTCCGGCCTCGAGCATGACGAAATCCTTGATATATTCCACGGCAATCGTCAGCATCAGCAGTGCGACCAGCAGATGCAGCCGCTCGCCCTTGCGCCGGAAGAAGACCGCCATCATGCCGAAAAACATGGTGGACAGCCCGAACATATAGCTTAAACCGACGTAGTCCATAACACTGTGAAACACTCCTCCGGCAACCTGACACAGACCGAGGCCCCGTTCCTGACAAAGATACGCATTAATCTCTCAAGCTCCAAATTCTCAGAGCCGTACGCCCATGCCGAGCATGAGGTTTTGGGGATTTTTGAAGTTGCCGAGGCGATAGCCGACGTTAATAAAGATGTGGCGTGTGACAAATGTCTTGAGGGCGAGCGACTGGTAGAAGCGCTTGTCGCCGCGCGGGTTGACGACGTTGAATCCCAGACCGGCATTGACGGCAAAGATGGGCATGGTGAGCTCGGCATGGGCCGACAGACCGACGCCAATTTGTTTGCCGAACGGCGGACGATAGAATTTGATGTTGTCACCGTAGCTGCCGTCTAACCAGTATTGCTCAAGGCAGGCACTCTGGTCCCACTGCAGGTCAAGCGACGGGCCGACGGCCACATAGCGGTTGAGCCGACGCATCGGCGAGAACTGCAGGCCGGCGACGGCAAAACGACCGGGACACATCTGCGCCTCGGCGGGGTCGCCGACCGTGACCGTGCGCTTGCGCCACGCACCGTAGCCGATGATGTCATAGACCCAGCGGCCGCGGTCGGCATCGGCAATGAGAGTCCCGTCAGTCTGCGCATCGGCCTGACGGTCGGGATTGATTAAATATGTCAGACCCACGGAGAGACCGACGGTATTTATGCCGGCATTGGGCCACTCGGTGTTGCCGTTTGAGAAGTGGCGTCCCGCGACGCCGACGGCGAGCTGCAGGCGGTCACTGAGGCTGTAGCGGAGCTTGACGCCGAGGCCGATGTGGGCCGTCACGGAGGTACTGACGGCGGCATTGTCCTCGTCGACATCCACATCAAAGTGTTTCCAGCCGAAGGCGGCGCCAAACTGCCACTCATAGTCCAAGCTCAGGCGGCTGCCGAAACGCGCTATCGGCGCACCCTGATAGACGTAGGCCGAGACGGGTGTGCCGAGACGCTTGGAGTCAAAAAACGTATTGACTCCAATGCCTATGCCCTGATACAAGCCCTTATAGAGGATGCCCTCGCGCGTGTCACGAGCGAACGAGAAGCCTGCGCGCACATCGCCGCCGGCGGAGCTGTTGATTTTCTTGCCGTCGGGATAGTCGCCGCGCAGGAAGCCGTTGGTGCCCGGCACATATGCGCCCGTAAGCTGTGCGCCGACATGCCATTGCAACGGACGCTCAAATCCGGCGGCTATCGAGTCGGCCTTGGCCACTGAAGAACAGAGCACAAACAATATGAGCAATAACTTATTTCGCATTTTCGAGATGTATTTCATAGCTTACAGGATATATGGAGGTGCATTTAAAATCGACGTCAATCCGACGGTCTGTCACCGGGTTGACAAAGCGCATCGTGCCGCGGCATACGGCACCGTCATAGATAATCTCCTCGTATATGCTGACACTCGAGTATGGAGCGACCTCTACAACCCTGTCAACCATCATATAGTCGGGACGGCTGTATTTGTAACTTGTCCCCGGACGTAACTTGTGGGGCTGCATCTGCCACTGGCCGTCGGTGTAGACCGGCACGGATATCGTATATTCCTCGCCATTGACCCAAGTCTGTGCATAATCCGGCTCGACAAGTATCGAAGCCTGAGCGTTGAGATAAGGTCTCAGCTCGATGGTATAAACGCTCTCACCGTTATTGTTAAAGACGCTTTTAAACGTTTTAGTCTCAGCGCGCTCTTTAATTTCCACTTCAGTCGTATAGTCCACGCTCAAAAGCTCCATCGGTTTGCCCGCAAGCACATCGACTTCGATAAATTTGACCGTGTAATTATAGTCGAGGCGTATGGTCCAAGACGCATCGCCGATAGTGTTTGTCACACTTTCAAAATAAAGGCGGTTGCCCTCTTTAGTGATAATGAACTCGATGCGACTGTTGTCAAAAACAATTTTGCCAACATCCGACGCAGGCGAGTTGCGCGGGATTATCTCGCCCGAATAGTTGTAATACGTGATGTTGCGCTGCTGCTCGCTCAACAGGTCGACACTGATACGGTCGAGCCCGCGCACGTCGACAGCAAACGAGGCGTGACCGCCGTCGCCCTCGACCGTCGCCGTCTGCTCGTCGGGCATATCAAGTCCGTCGATAAACACATCGTTGCTGCATGCCGTCATAAAAACGGCGAGACCGATAATCAAAAATAATGTTTTATAGTTGTTCATTGCAGATTGTGAAAAAATGCTCAGATATGGCGCTCCTTGGTGTGGCTGTGACGGTGCTTGATGCGCAAGTGATCAAAGCCGTTGCCGTAAACCGAACGCACGGGAGCGTTGGTGATGATGGCGTCGGGGTCCTCGTCCTTGATGATCGACATGATGCGGTAAGTGTCGTATTTGCGGCACCACACGAGCATCACGCGGCGTTGATTGTGAGTCCAGAAGCCCTCGGCGTCCCATGTGGTCACGCCGCGGCCCGTCTCGTGAGTGATGCGGTCGGCGATGCGCTCCCAGCGGTTTGACATGATGATAAACTGCGATGTCTGCTTGCCCTCAGCCAGAAACTTATCGGCGATATAAGAGTAGACGAATATGGCCATCCAGCCGTAGATAATCGACTGTGCTCGTGACTGTATACGGGCCTCCATGTCGCCGTCAAACGGCAGGAAGAACGAACAGGCGACAATCGACACATCGACTATCATCAGCACGCGTCCGATGCTCATGTCGCTGAACTTAGACGCCACGGCCGCCACGATGTCGGTGCCTCCCGATGTGCCGTTATGGCTGTAGCACAAGCCGAGTCCGAGACCGAGCATCACGGCGCCGATGCCGACGCTCATGGTTGTGTCGACGACTATGGCCGGATGATTGCCTATAAGCTCCTCCATTGTGCCTATCATAATAGAGAGCAATGTAGTGCCGAAAATCGTCTTGGCTACGAATCCCTTGCCGAGATAGCGGAAACTGCATATCAACAGCAAGATGTTTGTACCGTACATCGTCACGGCTACCGGGAGAGCGCCGTTGGTGATGTAATAGACTAATGTACTGAAGCCTGCCATGCCGCCGATCACTATCTTGTGAGGCAGAATAAAGACAGTGAAACCGACCGAATAGATAGCTATGCCTATCACTATGCCTATCAGGTCTTTTATTTCCTTTCGAGCACGTGATTTGAACTGTGTCATTAACGAGTGTGTATGATTGGCGTCCATGGCGTTGATGATGAGAGGCTTGTTGTTTTATGATTTATACAGATGAATTATATTTCAGTCGTCGCGGCGGTTGCCGATGATGTAAAGATGTTTGCGCGCACGCGTCACGGCCGTATACAGCCAGCGATAAAACTCGGCGCCCATTGCCTCGGGGGGCACATAACTGAGGTCGACAAACACATTGGCCCACTGGCCGCCCTGAGCCTTGTGGCAGGTGGCGGCGTAGGCATATTTGACCTGCAGAGCATTCCAGTAAGGGTTGTCGCGGAGTTTGCGCACACGCAGTTCGTAGGGCATGTCGGCCGGGAAGAACTCGGGGTCATCGATTATGCCGTAATATAGTTTGTTGTAAGCATCCTGAGACAGTCCGGCTCCCTCTAACGAGAGTGTGGCCAACATTATCTTGGCTTCGAAGACATCGTCGGGGCGGTCGGGCAGGCAGAGTGTCACGTCGGCAAAGCGCATGCCGTAGCGCTCGTGAGTGCCGATGACCGAGTCGACGGCCACAACGTCGCCGTTGGCAACAAAGTCGACATCCTTGACCTTGCGCGCCCAGTAATAGTTGTTCTTGGCCACTATCAGCAGCTCGCCCTGACGCAGCTCCTCCTCGATGTAGAGCACATTGGCGCGGATAGCGCGGTTGTAGTCTGTGGCCGTGCGGTTGCTGCGGGTGATGACAAGTGTCTCGCCGAGGCCGTCGCAGCGGTATGCCGTCTCCAAGACTTCGGGCAGGTCCTCGGGGCTGACCTCGGTGACATCATCATAGCCGGCGCGCACCGGCTCGGCCGGCATCTTCTCGGGGGCGAGCATGGCGCGGCGCAGACGCGTGGCGTTGACCAATATGCCCGAGCCGCGGGCCTGACGGGCTGTCTCGGTCAGTGTGGCGCGCGTGACCTTGAGACCGAATTTGCGCAGCGCCTCGGCCTCCATGGCGGGCGACGACTGTGAGCCGACCGGGGGCAGCTGGGCGGTGTCGCCGAGCAGTATCAGGCGGCAGTTTATGCCCGAATAGACAAACTGCACGAGGTCTTCCAACAGGTTTGAGCCGCGTTCGTCACCGGCGCCTATCATCGAGGCTTCGTCGACGATGAAGACGGTGTCTTTGGCGTTGTTTTCACGCACCGGCGCGGAGCCAGAGCCGAACTCGGCGCCAAAAGAGTGGCGGTAAATCTTACGGTGGATGGTATAGGCCTGACGTCCGGCATAGGCGCCGAAGACCTTGGCGGCGCGGCCTGTGGGCGCCATCAGCACGGTCTGCACCCCGGCGTCGGCGAGGGTGCGCACGAGGGCGCCCGTGAGCGAGGTCTTGCCGGTGCCGGCATAACCGTTGAGTATGAACACCGAGTCCTGACGGGCACCGGGCGAGCAGAATCGCGACAGCGCGGCGATGACAGCGACCTGCTGGTCGTTGGGCTCGTATGGCAGGTTAAGCATCACCTGCGCCGCAAACTGCTTGTCGTCCATGGCTTTAAATCAAGACTTATGTTTGACACGTCCCTTCATCGGCCCGGGCGCAAAGGCCACGAGAGCCACACCGACAAATATCATCAGCGTGGCGCCGATATTGGCCCAGCCGAAGGCGGCGAGGCCCATCACCGAGGCTATGGCGGCGGCCGTCAAGGGCTGTATGTAATTATACATAGCTACGGTCGTCGGGCGCAGGCGCTGCTGGGCGTAGACCATGCAGACATAGCTGATGAACGTCGGGCCGAGGACTATGAAGATTATCGATGCCCAAAGCGAGACGTCCATGGCCTGCAGGTCGATGGACAGTATGGCAGGCACAGTGAACGGCACCCATGTCAGCGTGCCCAAAAGGAAGAGCCATTTGAGCAGCGTGAGCGGATGGTAGCGGTCTATGACGCTGCGGAACGAGGTGAAGTAGACCGCCGCGCAGATCTGCGCGCAGAGACACATCAGGTTGCCCGCCGTGGGGTTTGAGGCTATGGCCGCCGAGTCGGACCCGCGCGAGGCGAAAGCCATCAGCAACGCTCCGCCAAGGCCGAGGGCCACGCCCGCGACTTTCATCACCGTAAGCGGCATGGCTATGAATATCGCCGCGAAAATCAGCGTGAAGACGGGCGTCATGGTCGACATCACCGTCGCCTCAAAGGGCGTGGTGTAGCCGATGCCGAGGATAAACAGGCCCTGATTGGCCGAGATTATCATCACCGACATCAGCAGCAGACGCCACAGGTCGCCGCGTTGCATGCGGCCGTCGCCGGCGACACTTTTCGGCAGGAAAGCCGCGACGACCCACAGCACGAGCGTGCCGCCGAGAATGCGTATGCCCGATAAGGCGACGGGCATGACGGCCCCTGAGACCATCACGCCCTTAGCCACCGGACTCATTGCGCCCCAGAGCACACCGGCTATCAGAATGGCGATGTGCCCCCGGAGCATGTCCGGACTGATATGTTTTATTTTTTCAGACTCCATTCCCAGCCATCCTTCGTGTCCTTGACGTCAAATCCGATTTCGGACAGACGGTTGCGGATGAGGTCTGACGTAGTCCAGTCTTTGTTGCGTTTGGCCTCAGAGCGCAGTTCAAGCAACAGGTTGACGGCATCCTCGTAGGGCTTGAGAGCGTCTGCTCCCTGAGAGCCGTCGGCAGCCACGCCGTCGGGGCGCACGCCGAGTATCTCGACCAAGAATGTGTCGAAGAGCTTGCGCAGGGCCTCCAAGTCCTCAGCCGAAGCCTTGGCTTTGCCGTCGTTGATCTGATTGACGATGCGGCAGGCCTCGAAGAGCGCGGCGATGACCATCGGGGTGTTGAAGTCGTCGTCCAAAGCTTCGTAGCACTGGCGGCTGATGGACTCGACATCGTGCTGAGGGGCGTCGGCGTTCGGAGTCAGGTCGCGCAGACGGCGGTAGCCGTCGAGCATGCGCCCCAGAGCCTTCTCGGCGCCCTGCAGGGCCTCGTTGCTGAAGTCGACCGTGCCGCGGTAGTGTGCCTGAAGGATGAAGAAGCGTATCGTCATCGGCGAGTAGGCCTGCGTCAGCAGCGGGTGCGAGCCCGTGAAGAACTCGTCAAGCGTGATGAAATTGCCGAGCGACTTGCCCATCTTCTTGCCGTTGATGGTAATCATGTTGTTGTGCATCCAGTACCTGACCGTCGGCTCGCCGTTGTGGGCGACGGACTGGGCAATCTCGCAGTCGTGATGCGGAAACTTGAGGTCCATGCCACCGCCGTGGATGTCAAAGTGGTTGCCGAGATATTTCTCGCCCATGGTCGAGCACTCCAGATGCCAGCCGGGGAAACCCTCGCTCCATGGCGACGGCCAGTGCATGATGTGTTCGGGCGCGGCTTTCTTCCACAGGGCGAAGTCAGCCGGATTGTGCTTCTCGCTCTGGCCGTCTAACTCGCGTGTGGTGGCGAGGAGCTCGTCGATGTTGCGTCCCGACAGACGTCCGTAGCCATAGTCGCGGTTGAATTTGGGCACGTCGAAGTAGACCGAGCCCTCGCTGACATAGGCGTAGCCGCTCTCGAGTATCTTCTTGATATACTCAATCTGCTCTATTATGTGTCCCGAGGCGTGAGGCTCGATTGACGGGGGCAGCACGTTGAGCGCGTCCATGGCGCGGTGATAGCGGTTGAGATAGTACTGCACCACCTCCATGGGCTCTAACTGCTCGAGACGGGCTTTCTTGGCAATCTTGTCCTCACCATCATCGGCATCATGCTCGAGATGGCCGACATCGGTGATGTTGCGCACATAGCGCACCTTGTAGCCGAGATGTGTCAGATAGCGGTAGACCACGTCGAAAGTGATCGCCGGACGGGCGTGGCCGAGATGGCCGTCGCCGTAGACAGTCGGGCCGCAGACATACATGCCGACACGGTCGTCGTGCAGCGGCTTGAATGTCTCTTTGTTGCGGCTGAGCGTGTTATAGACAGTGAGGTTATTGGGCTTAATCATGCCATGAAAGGATTAGGAATGTCCGATCCGGGATTGGGTTTGTTGTTTTTGGGAGTTTTATGAGTGATTTCGCCGAAGGTCTGCTCGTATTTGGCAATATTGTCGCGCAGAGCGAAGAGCACGTTCTTGGCGTTCTCGGGAGTCATTATTACGCGGGTCTGCACCTTGGCCTGAGGCATATTGGGCGCGATAGCGAGGAAATCGATAAAGAATTCGTTAGGCGAGTGTGCGATGACGGCAAAGTTGGCGTAGTTGCCGCCGGCGACCTCGGGGGTGAGCTCGATTTTGAGTTCTGTTTTGTTTTCGTTAGCCATTATTGTTAAAGGTTAAAGCATTTAATACAATGTGATTAAGCGCTGCAGCTTACTCGACCGGGTCTGTGCCGGGGTCGACGAGCAGCGCCTTGTCAAAGCGCTTTTTCTCATATCCGCCGCGTGTGCGATAGTAGACTTCGACGCCTTCGCAGGTCGACTGGTTGAATACAGACGCGATGTCAAACGACGCGTAGACAGACCTTGTGCTTCCCATGTCAGAGTCGGTTTCAAATATCACATAAAGTTTGGGATAAGCGTCGCCGAGGGTAGCCTTGTCTGCGACTATGGTAAATTTAACCGGCTCATTGCGCAGTGTGGCCTCGGCCCAGATGTTGATATATACACCCGTACGGTTAAAGATAAGCATTTTGAGATAGTCGTTGTGCATACCGTTGATTTCGGTTTCGGTCGCTTCCGACACTTTGCCGTTTGTGATTTTGCCGATGCCATAGATGGTGACGGGGCCGCTGGCATAGGCGTCGATGCCGGTGGGCACATATTGCAGGATGACACGTGAGCCGGGGGTGAGAGCCTCGGAGCTTACCTTAGTGGTAGACGTCAGAGTGGCCACGGGGCTGTCAGCGCTTTTCTGCACCTGAAACACAGAGCCGTTGTCGCCGGAAGACACAAAAGTGGCGAAATCGGTGTTTAGATTGCTCGGGAAACCGCCTCCGGTCGTGTTATCGTCGTCGTTGCATGATGACATGCCGAAAGCAAAAAGCAGCGTACAGATTGCGAGAAGTTTGTTGATAATTTTCATTTTGATTGTTTGTGTGATAGATTAAACGAGTTATTTATAGATTGTGGTTTATATAACAGTCTGATTGACAGTGTGGCCGACGATGCATCCGTCAGCCATGTGGACTATGCGGTCGCTGTCGGCGGCGAGATTTTCGTCGTGGGTGACGATGACAAACGTATTGCCCGACTCGTCGCGCAGCTCGAAGAAGAGACGGCGCAGCTCGTCACGGTTGTGCGAGTCCAAGCTGCCCGAGGGCTCGTCGGCGAGGATGACCGCGGGACGGTTGATAAGCGCACGTGCGACGGCCGCACGCTGACACTCGCCGCCCGACAGCTCTGACGGACGATGCTCGGCGCGAGAGCCCAAGCCGAGACGGTCAGCCAAGCGTCGTGCCTCGGCAAAAGCCTCGGCACGCGGGCGTCCGGCGATGAGGGCCGGCATGGCCACGTTCTCGATGACATTGAACTCCGGCAGCAGGCGATGGAACTGAAAGACGAAGCCGATGTTGCGGTTGCGGAACGCCGAGAGCTCGCGGTCGGCCATAGCGAACACGTCGCTGCCGTCGTAAAGCACACGGCCGCTGTCGGGGCGCGACAGCGTGCCGACTATCTGTAGTAGCGTCGTCTTGCCGGCGCCGCTCGGGCCGACTATCGACGTGATGGCGCCCGGCACAATCTCGAGGCTCACCGAGCGGAGCACCTCAAGACTGCCGAAACTCTTGCTGATGTCAGATATCGTAATCATCGTCGCGCTGATATTCAAAATCAAATATTTTGCGAAGTTAACAAAAATCCCCATAAGCCCAAGCACCACAAACATTTTTAAACCCCTTTTAACGACTCCACCCCGCCACGCGGCTCTGACGCACCTGACGGCGCTGTCATTTTACCTTCATTGTCCATGCCGGAGGCTTCACCGTCCCCGGGCGGCGTAATTCGGTAGCCAACTATTGATTGGGCGAAAATTTTTTCATAAATTTGCACCCTAAAAGTTTTGCGGCCACATCTGATGCGGTCCCATCCAATCAACTCACTAACCTCAAGAGATAATGAATATTTCATACAGCTGGCTCAAAGACTATGTCGATTTCACACTTAGCCCCGAGCAGCTCTCTGACGCCCTGACATCTATCGGTCTGGAGACCGGCGGCATCGAGAAAGTCGAGTCTGTCCGCGGAGGTCTCGCCGGCATCGTCATCGGCAAAGTGCTCACCTGCGTCGAGCACCCCAACAGCGACCACCTGCACATCACCACCGTCGACCTCGGCACAGGCGAGCCGACACAGATAGTCTGCGGAGCGCCCAATGTAGCCGCCGGACAGACTGTCGTAGTCGCTACCGTCGGCACCACGCTCTACGGCGAGGGTGACGAGACTTTCCAGATTAAGAAATCAAAGATACGCGGTGTCGAATCGTTCGGCATGATTTGCGCCGAAGACGAAATCGGCATCGGCACATCGCATGACGGCATCATCGTCATCACCGACGAAGTAGCCCCCGGCACTCCCGCCGCCGAATATTACAATCTCAAGGACGATTATGTCTTGGAGGTGGACCTGACGCCTAACCGCATCGACGCCGCATCACACTACGGCGTGGCCCGCGACCTCGCCGCATGGCTTGACTGCCATGCCACACATACGGGACTGCACCGCCCGTCAGTCGAGGCTTTCGCCACTGACGACGCCGGCGCAAAGGCCGTATCTGTAGCCGTCGAGTCTGAGGCTTGCACACGCTACTGCGGCCTGACCATCCGCGACGTCAAAATCGCCGAGTCGCCCGAGTGGCTCAAGGACCGCCTGCAGGCTATCGGACTGCACTCGATAAACAATATCGTCGACATCACCAACTATATACTCCACGCCATCGGCCAGCCGCTCCACTGCTTTGACCTCGCCAAAATCAAGGGCGAGCAGGTCATAGTCAAGACCGCCGAGCAGGGCCGCAAATTCGTCACTCTCGACGAGGCCGAGCGCACGCTTGACGCCGCAGACCTGATGATCTGCAACGCCGAGGAGCCGATGTGCATAGCCGGTGTCTTCGGAGGCTTGGACTCGGGCGTCACCGACGCCACGACGTCAATATTCTTGGAGAGCGCCTGCTTCGCCCCGACATCGGTGCGCCGCACAGCACGCCGCCACGGCCTGAACACCGACTCGTCGTTCCGCTTCGAGCGCGGTGTCGACCCCAACGGCTGCCTCTACGCCCTCAAGCTCGCCGCCCTGATGGTCAAGGAGCTTGCCGGAGGCCGCATCTGCGGTGAGCCGGTCGACATATACCCCACGGTCGTCAAACCCTACCCCGTCACCTTGGCTTACGGCGACATCACACGCCTCATCGGCCACGAAATCGAGCCCGCCAAGGTTGACTCGATACTCCGCTCGCTCGAAATCGAAATCATCAGCCGCGAGGGCGACACTCTCAATCTCGCCGTGCCGACCTACCGCGTCGACGTGCAGCGTCCCTGCGACGTCATTGAGGATGTGCTCCGCATCTACGGCTACAACAATGTGCCGATGGAAACCACGCTGCACTCGTCGCTCTCATACAAGAGCGCCACTGACGCCGCCGACGACCTGCAGAAAACCGTCGCCGAACAGCTGACCGCATGCGGATTCAACGAGATACTCAACAACTCGCTGACAGCCGAGTCTTATTATGCCGGTCTCGAGCCCTACCCCTTGGAGCACTGCGTCAGACTGCTCAACCCGCTTAGTCAGGACCTCTGTGTGATGCGCCAGACCCTGCTCTTCGGAGGTCTCGAGTCCATAGCCCATAACGTCAACCGCCGCTCAGACGACCTCATGTTCTATGAGTTCGGCAACGTCTACAGCCTCGACCCGACCGTCATGCCTACAGCCGACGCCCCCCTCGCCCCCTACTCACAGGGCAGCCGCCTCGCGCTGTGGATTACAGGCAATATCAGCGCCGCCAACTGGAACCGCGCCGCCATCGAGTCGACATTCTACGACCTGCGCGCCTATGTCGACACCATCTTAGACCGTCTCGGCATCACACAGCGTGAACTCGCCATAAGCGCCGTCACTCCTGACGGCGTCCTCTCGGCCGGACTCGAAATCGTCACCCGTCAGGGCCGCAAAATCGGCCGCATGGGCATCGTCGACACGGCTCTTGCCAAACGCTTGGAGGTCAAACAGACCGTCTTCTTCGCCGAACTCGACTGGCAGGCACTCGCAGACCTCGCCGCCAAGCGTCATGTGACCTTCACGCCGCTGCCCAAGACACAGCCCGTCAAGCGCGACCTGTCGCTGCTTCTTGACAGCGCCGTCACCATGGAACGCGTCGAGCAGACCGTCAGAGAGAGCGAGCGCCGCATACTCAAGGCCGTCACACTATTTGACGTCTACGAGGGCGACAAACTGCCTGCCGGCAAAAAGTCTTATGCCATCTCTATTACCTTGCAGGACGACGAGAAGACACTGCAGGACAAGTACATCGACCAAGTGATGGCCAAGATAATCGCCAATCTCGAGAAAAAGTTAGGCGCACAGCTCAGATAAACATCAACGATAAAATATCACAAAATATAATTACAAAACCACACTCCCATGGGAAGAGCATTTGAATATCGCAAAGCAAGAAAACTCAAACGCTGGGGCAACATGTCGCGTACATTCACCCGCATAGGCAAGGAAATCACCATCGCCGCCAAAGCCGGTGGACCCGACCCCGCCACCAACCCCCGTCTGCGTGCTCTGATGCAGAACGCCAAGGCTGCCAACATGCCTAAGGACACCGTCGAGCGCGCCATCAAGAAAGCCACCGATAAAGACGCCGGCGACTACAAGGAAATCACCTACGAGGGATACGGCCCCCACGGCATCGCCATCTTCGTCGAGGCAGCCACCGACAACAACACACGCACCGTCGCCAACGTGCGCTCATACTTCAACAAACACGGCGGCTCACTCGGCACACAGGGCTCGCTGACCTTCCTTTTCGACCACAAATCGGTCTTCAAAATCAAGGCTAAAGACGGCATCTCACTCGAAGACCTCGAGTTAGAACTTATCGACTACGGCGTGGACGAACTCGAGCACGACGAGGACGAAATCGTCATCTACGGCGCCTTCGAGGAATTCAACAACATCCAGAAATACCTTGAGGACAACGGCTTTGAAATCGTCAGCGCCGAGTTTGAGCGCATCCCCAACGACCTCAAGGACGTAAGCCCCGAAGACCGCGAGTCAGTCAACAAACTGCTCGAGAAACTTGAGGAAGACGAGGACGTGCAGAATGTATTCCACAACATGCGCGAAGACGACTCTGAAGGCGAGGAGTAATCCGCGTCATCACGACTTAGACACTTTATAATATTACCATACGACGGCGACATTCGCTCCCCGGAGATTAAACCACGGGCGTGATGTCGCCGTTTTGTATTTAAACGACAATCATAAAAACACCGAATTATGGACAAACCGGACGCTAACGAACTCGTAATCGCCGCAACATTTGACTTTGACTGGCAGGCCCACATGGCACAGGGCATCCTGCTCGAACACGGCATACACTCGACCCTCGACAACGAGATATTCGGCTCGCTCTACCCCATCGGCTTCAACTCGATAGGTGGAATCAACCTGCGCGTCTTCGGCCGCGACTTGGACGAAGCCCGACGCATCATCAAGAACTCAAAAATATAAGACGGGCAACTACAAAACCCGGTTGAAATGTATAAATTTAGCGGATTGTCTGTACTCATTCAACATGTAGGGACATACCAAAGCGACCGTCAGAGAGCGACGGCATGTATAAGGCGTAAATCCCCCACGGCCAAGTTATACGTGCCGAAGGCACGTCCCTACATTTCATGCTGACATACAGCGTGTTACGGGCGATTAAAATCGCCCCTCCATATTCAGTGGCTCCATATTCACTGGCCTCCCCAACGTACGGACATGCCGGAGCGACCGTCAGAGAGCGGCGGCATGTATGATTTTTTAGGTAAAGTGCTGATGGCCACACAATACGTGCCGAATGGCACGTCCCTACATTCTGTCATCGGCATTTTAACAAAACATCATGCCGGAATATCTGCCAAAGCGGGCTTAAAGTCCGGTCAAGTTCACGCCGGGGAGCAGCTTGGCGACACTGTCGGCAGGGACGGTCACCGAGCATCCGCCCTGAGTTATCGGGCAGTTGACCCGCGGCATATTGAATACGCGGCCGCCAATGGAGATGGCTATCATCCGGCCGACATTGGCAGCCGTAACGTCCTCCCACGACTTGGCATCCTTAAATCTGAATGCTATCTGCAGATTGTCGCCATAGTCAGGGATATGATTCACTTCGGTGACCTCGACCTCCTCTTTGAGCAGCGGCTCGCAGGGCATAACGGCCAAATCGACAGCGTCAGTATGGCCGTATTTAACCCACTGATACGTGTATCCGCCGGCGGCGAGCAGCGAGTCGTTAAGCGCGAGGAGTTTGTTTACTTTAGCCGTGTCTGACGGAGCATAGGTGCATCGCAGAGGCAATACATCGCCGTAAGCCGCACTGTCGGGCACATACAAATCAAGCGAATCACACGTGACGACGGCATAGGCCTCGACTTCCCACTTCGTGTCACCGACATCGGCCGTTTTGTTTGTGGCGGTCGTGCCGCACGACCACATCGCCAACGCGCAAACAACGCAGACGGCCGCCGTAAGGAGAGAATCAGACTTTTTCATATTTAAGAAAAATCAGATAAATGATGAATCTATAAATATAATATAAAATGGCGTCCCCTCCATTATAAATTAGCGGAATATGCCAGACTTTTTATATAGTCCTCCATAAATTGCCAATCCGGATTACCATTCGCATCTGCAGGTAGTTTGATTTTCATATTCTTAATCCGCGTCTGACTACATTTAATACCATAATTATATCTATATTGCTCCATATTAATAACTGTAACCAAAAACATTGCAATAAAATTATTGCATTTAAAATTAGGAATTAATTTCTCAACATGGTCAGATGCCGAAAAATCTTCTTCATGCCATGAGCAATAACCCTTTACCGCAGAATCAATCGTAAAACACCCTCCTTGTTCTGTAAACCTGTCATAAAAACCGCACACGCCGTTATTTCTCGCTTGCGTCGTAATATATGGATAACTACCCTCTCCACTTAATTCCAAGTCCTTTAGTGGAGTGGTCTTTGAGCCCTTTATCGTAAATAACCGTTTGTCATTTAAATTAAACCAGTCCCAATTACACGTATCCAATTGCAAGTTTGCCATTTGCAATGGCTCTTTTTCAAATTTTAAATCGGGATTGACATTTTGCCATTTTAAATCTTTTAACTCTGACAATTCGGGTAATATCAAATCTCGAAATGTTTTATTGGCTTGTCGGCCATAGTTATATTTATACTTATTACTACTGATAATATAACTGTATAATAACATTTCGTTTTTTGTCATAGGCTCTTTGGGCGATAGGATAAATAAGTCTCGACCGCTATAATACTCCTCATCCTGATAAAAACATGATAATACACTGCCTCCACCTGCAAGACTTAATGTATGTGCAGGGTTTGGCTCTATATCAGGAAATAGTTCCACACGCGCAACAACGCCATTGTTATTGCTTGTTCTTGAAACAAAAGGAATTCCTTCTTCCGAGACATGGCAGTTAATTAGTTCTAAATTAACGCCATACCAACAATTAAACATATCAGATAGTTTCTTCATAATTCAGGAATTTATAAGCGATATATTGCTTAATGCTTTTTTCAAAGTCCTTTTGATTCAACACACTGTAATCTGTTTCCATATACGCTTCTGCGCACCATTCATCTTTTGCCGTGACACTATGTTTAATACTTTTTCCAGCTACCTCGTCGCGGTACTTATAAAGATTTTTCCATTCTTCCTTTATCTTATTCCATCTTCCGTGGGCATCTATGCGTCCAAGGTTTTTTCTTTTCTCAAAGCCATCCTCCTTGTAATAGCCAAAGAAAGTCTTATAGCCTTTGGGATGTGGCTTTTTCGCTGTGAATATCATTATGCAAGTAACCACACTCTTATCGGAATTGTAAAACAATTCATCCGGCATTGAAAATACCGCTTCAAGAGTATGTTTCGAAAGCAGTTCCTTTTTCAACTCATAGATTTTCTTCTTTTTCTCTCCTGCAATAGCACATTGCATAGGAACAATAGCAACACAAGTTCCGCCCTGCACTAATGCCTCTAAATTCCATTTGACAAATTCAAGTTCCTCAACATCATTCTTTTTATCCGCCTTATATGGAGGATTCAAAAAGCCAATATTCGGCTTGTAAATTTTCCCTGTTTCCGAATCTCTTAATCCATTCTCAATTTTTGCTATAATCTGAGGGTCTAAACCACTTGCAGGATAAATATTTGTTTTTCCATCTCCATGTATTGCCATATTAGAAACAGCAAGACAATACATTTTATCTCCCTTTTCTATACCTATAAGTTGGTTTTTCTTTATCGATTTTTCTATACTCGGATTCCCTTTTGCATCTTTAATCATTTCACTCATCGCTGCGATAAGGAATCCGCAAGTACCGGTACAATTATCAAATACTACTGAATCTTTATTTACACCGGCTATCTCGACAAAAAACTCAGTTATGTGCGTAGGTGTAAGAACGACACCTAAATCGTTACTGGTATTGGCATATCTTAAAAAAGCAACAAATAATTGTCCCAAGACATCATAATATCGGTTAGTCTTTTCAAAAGCATCAATATTTTCCGCCATATCAGCAATTAAATCACGCAAGTGATTGTGCTCGCTATTCTGCGCAAACATTCCCCTTATTGTAGAATATTTGGATTCTATGATACTAATTTTCTCGAATCCGACATCTCCTTTCCTAAACCAATCCATTACATCATTTATCATTCGATTCGCAAGAATAGTCTGATTATCTTCAGTAGGATAATACTGCTTGAAATTGTCTAAGCGTAATGCCAATAGAATACAACTTGCCAAAATACACCGTTCAGCTTCATCAATCTTCATCTTATGAAGCTTAGAGTTCAAAACACGCGTATAATCTAAGAGTTTATCATAGTCCTGTCTCTTTTTCTCCTCAGAAGTGTTAAGTCCACTATAATAATCACTCGGGGCAAGCAAAGTTTCTCCAAAATACGCAAAAGGTTTCGGTTCTTCTTTCAAATGAAGATAGTGAGAAACCTTTAAATTGTTTTTATTCGTGCCGCTTACTGCAATAGCAAGGACATCGTAATTCTTTGATAAATATGAGGCATACAGTAGAACTCCATCCACGGCATATTTATCGTACTGTTTATGCGAATCACTTTCATGATACAATTTATCTGCTTTATTTTCAATAACTATTAAAAAGTTCTTATCTTTTTTGTATTGAATAATAAAATCCGGATAACCTTTGCCAAGTCCTCTTTTTGAAGCATTTCTTAGCAATTTGTCTATTATTGGATTCTCAGAAGATTGCTGTTCTATTATAATATCTTCAGAGTATTGCATAAAGAAATCTCTAACAATATTATCAGTAATCACCTCTTTTCGGCCCATTAAGCCACTACTACTAAGCGCATTATTCATAATATTGACTTCTTATAAAGTGATTTAGTTAATATGTATTCTAAAAACTATATTAGTATATAACTATTATTAAATTTACAAATATAGTATTTTGGATAAATACAAGCAAGATAAAAATTTCATTCATATAAAATCGATTTTCAAAGGTCAGCACATTTATAGGTAAAAGACATATATAAATAACGCACCATGTATGGCTTCCGCAATCCATAAAAACTCATAATCAATGCAGTGCACCTACAGCGCGCTTTTTGAGTCGGGACTTTATACCATGGTAAGCAGACCTAACGGCGTGCTTACCGTGGCCACACATGCAGATGCCACGATGCGGCTCCAACTGCTAAAACGGACGATATCCCATGGTCCCACATGCCGCGCCATATATACGCAACAGGGGCGTCACTCCGCGTGACGCCCCTGCTCCTTCTTACCTAATTTTACCTATTGTTAATCTATCGTCACTGTCAGTTTACCGAGCGGCTGACAGTGTTGTGTTTTGATGTCAGTGTTATGTCTTTAATCTCGTTGTCGGGGAGGGCGAACTCGATTGTGCGGCTCTGGGCGGGCTCGAGCTCATAGTGACGGATTTTGCCTGTGGCGCGTCCGTCAACGTAGAGACGCACTTTGTCGACGTCGACGATGTTGCCGTTGTTTGTGACTGTAACGACTGCTTTGCGTTTGCCTGTAGCGAGGTCTGTCTCAATGCGGTCTACGGTCATGTTGAAGTCTGATGCGAAGGCCATCGGATAGTCGATTGTGGTCTGTACACCTTCGCCGTCTTTAAACGACACGCTGTCTTTGATTTTGTCCTTGGCCACGAAGTCGGGGCTCTTGCCGCCAATCGAGAGTTTAAACTCGCCGGGCTCGACAACACGCGACAGGTCTTTGTCCAAGAGCGACAGGTCAAAGGGCGAGAGGACGAAGCCGACAGTCTTTGACCGACCGGGCTCGAGGCTTACGCGCTCAAAGCCGCGGAGCATCATGACGGGAGTCTTGACTGACGAATACATGTCGGTGACGTAAAGCTGTGCGACTTCGTCGCCTGCACGGTCGCCGGTATTGGTGACGGTGGCACTGACGATTACGTTGCCTTTGTCGTCAATCTCAGACTTGATGTCAGAGTATTTGAATGTGGTGTAGCTCAGACCGTAACCGAAGCGGTAGAGGGGATAGAACTCCATGTCGGAGTATTCGTAGCGACGACCCGAGGTCTTGAAGTCATAAGTGAGGGGGAGCTGGCCGACGTGACGGGGGAAGGTCATGGGCAGACGGCCGGCGGGATTGTATTTGCCGAAGATTACGTCAGCTACGGCAAAACCGCCTTCCTGACCGGGGAGCCATGCGGCGAGGATGGCCTGACACTCGGCGTCGGCCTTGGTCAGCGCGAACGGACGGCCTGACTGGAGCACGAGGAGCACGGGGGTGCCGGTGGCGCAGACGGCGTCAACGAGAGCCTGCTGCTCGCCGGGGAGCTCGAGTGTGGCATAGTCGTTGTTTTCGCCTGATGTATGTTTGGTGCCGGGGGCAGAGTGGCTGCCCGAGCAGTCGCCGACGACGATGACGGCAACGTCGCTGCGCTGTGCCATCTTGACGGCCTCGGCGATATTGTTGTAGTCAGAGGCGGTGAAGTCTACGCCTTTCTCGTAGTTGACCTTGCAGCCTTTGGGAGCGGCCTCGCGGATGCCTTCGAGGATTGAGTGTACCTGACCCTCGACAGTCTTGCCGGAGTAGTCGCCGAGCTGGGGATTGTCAGCACCGGGGCCGAGTACGGCGATAGATTTGATATTGTTGCCGAGCGGGAGGAGATTGTCGGCATTTTTAAGCAGAACGATTGACTCCTGTGCGGTGCGGCGGGCGAGAGCTTTGTGCTCGAGAGTGTTCCACTCGGGATAGGGGGCGTCCCAGTTGAGCGGACGGCAGGGGTTGTTTTCGAACAGCCCCTGACGGAACATCACGCGCAGCATGTCGCGGCAGACGTCGTCGAGAGCCTCCATGTCGAGCTTGCCGTCGACGGCGGCTTTGATGACATCTGGATTATTATATGTGTTGCCGCAGTTTGTGGCAATGCCGGCGCGGAGCGAGAGGTTTGCGGCCTCGATGAAATCTTTTGCGGTGTAGTGTTTGCGTGAGGTGAGGTTGCCGAGGGCGCCGCAGTCACTGACGATGAAACCGTCGAATCCCCATTCGTCGCGCAGATAGCCTTTGAGGAGCTCCTCTGATGCGGCGACGGGCACGCCCATGAAGTCAGAGTAAGCCATCATGACCGACTCGGGCTTGTAGTTGCGGAAGACGTGGCGGAAAGGCACGAGGTGCACCTCGCGCATCTCGCGCTCAGAGAAACCGACGTCGTGCGAGTCACGGCCACCGAGAGGCGCGCCGTGTGCGCCGAAGTGTTTCGATGTGGTCATCAGACCGCGCGACTGGAATCCGTCGACCCATGCGCCGCCAATCATCGAAACCATGTAGGGGTCTTCGCCGAATGACTCCTCGCAGCGGCCCCAGCGGGGGTCACGGGCGACGTCGAGCACGGGCGACCATGCCTGTATCGAGCCAGCAGCTTTAGTCTCATCACCGATTGCACCGGCAACCTTGCGCACGAGCGGCTCGTTGAACGTGGCGGCCATGGCGATACACTGGGGGAACATCGTTGCACCGGTGCCGTATGAATAGCCGTGGATGGCCTCTACTTTCTTGATGTCGGGTATGCCGAGGCGCTTTACGCCGGGGATGCCCCAGCCTTCGCGGATAAGCTCCATCTTCTCCTGAGGGGTCATCTGGGCGAGCAGTATCTCGATGCGGCTCTCGATGGGAAGCGTGGTGTCGAGATAGCGGCGGTCAATCTCGCCGGCTGCGACTTCGGCAACGGGCTGCATGCCAAGAGCTATTTCAGTCAGGCTTGCTTTCTTTCCGGAGGGGGCGAGGTCTAATCTGACATGTGCGCCGTATTTGGGCTTGAGGGCGAGTTTGTATCCGTCTTTTGCCTTTGACACTTTGTACTCTACGGCCTCGCCGGGATTCATCGGGTCGTAGGTGATATATATCTTAAGGAGTTGCGCGAGACGGTCGGCAGAAAGGCCGTCGGCAGCGATGGTGAGCGACTCGACGGTGCCGGGCTCGGCGAGTGTCAGCATTGCCGACTCTTCGGCGTCAGGGTTGAGAACCCATCCGGTCTTGAGGTTGCCGTCAACGAGAGCGCGTGCGGCCGCGTCGTTGCTACGGCCGGCAAAGGTAATCGATGAAATCTGCCCTGCGTCCTGAGCCGAAACGGCAGCAGCCACACCAAGAGCAAGAAATGCACAGATGTAATTTTTCATGTTACTGTTAAATATAATAATGATTGATGATTTCTCACGGTCTGAACAGATGCAAAGTTAGCATCGGGCTCTTAACACTCGCTTAAAACACGCTTAATTGCCGATAAATCGACGCTAAATCAAGCCCATTTTCCACCGATTAATCAATCTGTTAATCTTAGGGCCGCCTGCTAAGCGACTGCTTGTCGACCGTTTCAACGGCATATAATCAGATACATTTTTCACTTCACAACATTTACTTTTTTAAGACGAGCGACAGATTTTTTTTGTAATTTTGGGATTGCTTTAATCAGGAATCTATACATAACATGAATTTCAAAGTTTTATATCGCACATTATCTATCGCGTTGGGCGTGGCTCTGTCGGCCGGGATGTCGGCATCGGCCTACGATGCGGCTTATTACAGTTCTTGCGAAGGCAAGGGAGGCCAGAATCTTCTCAAAGCTCTTGCATCAACTATCGCAGACCATACGGTCGTCAGCTATGACGGCCTGTGGACTCTCTATCAGACCTCGGACGTCAATGCGTCGGGACGCATATGGGACATGTATTCGACCAAAGAGTGGTCGACGGGCGAAAAATGCGGCAATTACAAGAAATTAGGCGACTGCTACAACCGCGAGCACTCGTTCCCCAAAAGCTGGTTCAGCAAACGCTCGCCGATGGTCAGCGACGCCTTCCACATATACCCCACAGACGGCTATGTCAACGGCAAACGCAGCAGTCTGCCTTACGGCGAGTGTGCCAACGGCTCTGCGGCCGCCCCGTCGTCGGGCAGCATAAAGGCTTTAGGCAAAATCGGCACATGCACGTCGCCGGGCTATTCCGGCACAGTCTTCGAGCCCGACGATGAATACAAAGGCGATTTCGCGCGCTCATATTTCTACATGGCGGCCTGCTACAACTCGCAGATTTCGGGCTGGAGCTCGCCGATGCTCGCCGGCAACAGCTATCCGGCATTCAAACAGTGGGCCGTCGACGTGCTGCTCAAATGGCACCGTCAGGACCCGGTGAGCGATAAGGAAATCGCGCGCAATGACGCCGTCTACGCCCGCCAGCACAACCGCAACCCGTTTATCGACCATCCCGAGATGGCCGAGTACATCTGGGGCGACAAAAAAACGCAAACATGGAGCTCGGGCGCTGTCACCGAGGGTACTATCAATACGCCGGTCAACAACTCGACAGTCGACATGGGCACGACAGCCGTCGGCTATAAGCTGACGACGGTTATAACAGTCAAAGGCACCTCCCTGAGCGACAACGTCAGACTCAGCCTGTCGTCGCCGGCATTTACCGTCAGCCCGCAGACACTCACTGCCGCCGATGTATGCTCGGCAGCCGGCGCTAAGGCGACTGTGACATTTACCCCGGCTTCGACCGGCAACGCCTCGGCGACATTAAGCGTCGTGTCGGGGTCGGCGTCGTCGGCCGTCACACTGACCGCAACCGTCATCGAGGGCCTCGCCGTGATGGACCCCGAGAATGTCAACGAGAACGGTTTCACGGCCCGCTGGACATATGTAGGCGACGCTTTTACGGGTGACAAATACCGCCTGACCGTCAACGAACTCGGCGGACCTCTGCAGGGCTATCCCGTCGAAGTCGACGCCCGCGCCGGCTATTATGTGGTCGATGACCTCGAGCCCGGCTCACAGTATACATATCAGCTGCAGTCACGCTCGATGACCTCGCGCGTGGTAAGCGTGGCGACACCGGCCGCCATGCCGTCAGTGTCGTTCTACTACGACGGCGACCTCGGTTTCTCGACAACACCCGGAGAGCCGTCTGAGCCGGCCGAACTGCTCGTGGATATCGAAAACATCGACACCGACGTCGAACTGAGCGTCGAGAGCCCGTTCGAACTCAGCACCGACCGCACGACATGGTCGCAGCAGGTGACACTCTCGCCTGTCGAAGACCGCATCTACATGCGTGTCAACAGCGCCACAGCCGGCACTTTCACCACGTTCCTCGTGGCCCGCGCCGGCGACTACCTCAACGATGATGTAAGCGTCAAAGCCATTGTAGCGCAGCCTGCGTCATTCCTTGAGGACTTCGAGGCCAAAATCACGACATCGGGTTATGACGGCGGCGAATATAACGGCACGGCGGCAACATGGCTGTTCTCAAACGTCGGCATGTATGCCGACGACGATCGTCAGGCTCACGGAGGCAAGCAGTGTGTGCGCTTCGGTAAAAACGCCACAAGCTCCATAACAATGACCACCGACAAGCCACGCGGCGCCGGCAATGTCAGCCTATGGGCGGCTCTTTACAGCAGCGACGCCGAGGCTACGGTCGAACTCTTCAGCTCGACCGATGAGGGACGCACATGGCAGTCGGCCGGCACTGCCGACATCAAAGACCGCGCGTACAAAGAGTTTAACTTTGCCGTAAACCGTGCGGGCAACGTCCGCCTCGCCCTCAGACAGACCGACGGCAAACGCATCTATGTCGATGACATCAAGGTCGACGACTACGACTCACAGTCGGGCTGTGACGACCCGATGCTCGATTATCATGCATGGGACGCTTTCTGCCGTGACGGACGCCTCGTCATTACCTGTCGCGGTGAGGCCGCCTCAGCCGCCGTACACTCGATTGACGGCATCACCCGCTTTACCGGCACTCTGCCGACGGGCGAGACCGTAATGACGCTGCCCGCAGGGCTCTATGTAGTGGTCATCGGTGACTTCAGCCGCCGCGTGTTAGTCAAATAACACACGAGCCACAAGAGATTGACGCGGAGCCGGTTATAAAATCGGCTCCGCGTCTTTTTTTATCTAAAAACTAAACAATTACATCCTCGGAGACGTTGTAATAGCAAACGTGAATGACGGCCAAGCCGGAGAACGTCAGAGATAGAAATCCCGCAAACCCGAGGTGGCTGAAATCGCCGCCGGCGTCGCTCCCCCAAAATGTCAAGCTTGGCTATGCTGTAAACCATAGAGCTTTGCTAACTTTAAGAAGTTCAACAAAGCGGAGTCGCCCAAGCGCTGTCGGCGACTCCGCTTTGCTCTTGTATGACAGAAGTTTTGGCTTTATCAGACGAATCGGTATTGACTGCAAATCAACGATTTATATAATCGCCGTAAATTTTACGCTCAAAAACTTGCGAGAATCAACTAAAAAAACTAACTTTGCAACGCAAAACGCAAATGGTGCCATAGCTCAGTTGGTAGAGCAAAGGACTGAAAATCCTTGTGTCACTGGTTCGATTCCCGTTGGCACCACAGAAGATCGCTAATTCTCAATGAGTTAGCGATTTTTTATTCATCTACACCCCTTCGGGTCACCACACCCACGCTAATGCACTGAAATACTGCGTACTATGCATGTCGCGACAGGCTCATATCTTTTCTTACACTACTTAAAGCATTGCTAATCAGTGCATAAAACCACACATCCAAAATCATTCAGCATCATTCAACCCTACATCACCGCCTCATAGTCCCAATCTTTAACATACTTTAACCATATTCCGACGATAAAAAATGTGGTGACCTCAGCCAAAATCTCGTTGGATCAGCACGCCGATTCATTCTATCGGGCACTAATGTTAGAGTTTTTCTTTCCTGTTGCATAAATTATTATCTTCCGTTACATCTTTTCATGGATTTCTTCGTCTTATAGATGATAATATTTTAAATATGGCAAGAACGACCCAACTCATATTCGAGATACTTGAGGCTGAAAAAGATAAACTTTTTCAGTACGCAAATTATAGACTGCATAATATCAGAGATGTTGAAGATGTGCTTCAGAATCTTTATATCAAAATTCTTGAAAACCCGATTCATTTCAATAATATAGCAAACAAACGGGCATATCTCTATCGAATTATCTGCAATGAGTGTACCGATGTAATGAGAAACAGGGCAAGGGTCGACCCCCTGAACAATGACAATATAAGTTCTCTTGAGATTGGCGATTTACAGCCGGAAAATTTTGAAGAGGAGTTCAAGATGATTAATCGCTTGCTCAACATTCTCCCAATGGAACAATCGGAAGTAATAAGATTAAGACATCACAGCAATCTGTCTTTTCAAGAAATCGCAGACATAATGGATGTTCCATTACCTACCGCAAAGGCAAGATACCGCTATGGAATCGAAAAAATACGCAACAATCTGAAGAAATATAATCTATTATAATCATGAATATGCAAGACGACATAAAAGACGACCGGGAATTAGAGAAAGTTGTCGAACTACTTACTCCCAAATTCCAAAGAAAGTGTGAGTTTTCATTCGCAAAGCCACGTAAACGGCTTATAAGCAATATATGGACCATCAGCGGCGTAGCGGCAATGTTTGTTGTGGTGCTGGCTATTGCCATTAAATCAGCGCTTACGGTTTCAGCGTCAGAGGTGATTAACTCGGCATTTACTACTCTGTCGAGCGCTGAAAGCATCAAGGTTGAGTTTGTATGGCGAGGCGTAAAGACTTCCGCAGAAGAAATATATAGTCCCGACCCTTCAGGAAATGTAATCAACGGCACTCTGTCCCTCTTGCGCAAAAATGGCAGAGTCAATATGCGTATCGACTGGCATGATGCCGAGAAGAATTCCATTGTCTTCAATGGCAGTCACTATATCCACTTTCAAGACAACCATATAGCCCATAAGTACTCCTCTGCGTTTGGTGATAAAATTATGAAACTTTTCAGCCTTAATACAATTCCGGATGATTTAAAGAGCACATTCGAACTCTCTACAAAAGGCAATATGATTATGATAAAAAATCAAATGGATAATATAACCCTTTACGGGGAATTTCAAAAAGATAGTAAACGACTGGTAAAAGCTTCGGCAATAGTCTCATCGCCTGAAGGGAAGAATATAACATTGCTCGAGACCAAGTCAATCGAAACAGGCATCGACATACCTGAATCATTATTCTACGAGTAAGTTATTTTAAAGTTGCCATAATTCTTCATTCATAAAGGATCTTAGCCAGTTAAATATAAACCCATTATCATGACTAAACTGAAATATTTCAGGCTGGTGTGTATATTCACATTAGTCTTGGCTGCCAACATTTCTATGTATGCGCAATCACCATCTGATACTAATCAAAAGACATTTAATATCGGCGTAAAGGGTGTATTGGATAAATTAAACGGGACTGAACTATATGAAGCTGATTTCAAGCTAATTGACGCCAGCACAGATTCTGTATTCAAAAGTGGCAAAGCATCACGACAGTATGAAGAACAGGGGTACATTGTCAAAACATCTTCTTTCATGATAAAGAATATTCCTTTTCAGGGTCATTATAAGTTGGTGTTGTCTTGCCCCGGCTATGAGGACAGTATTACGGAAATTGACGGAACTGCCCTCGATTCAAGGCAGTTCGTTTTGATTCTGGAAAATATTTTACTCGAAAGGAAAGCGAGGGAGCTTAAGGAAATTACAGTACAGGCCACTAAAGTAAAATTTTATCATCGCGGCGATACATTAGTTTACAATGCCGATGCCTTTATAATGGCAGAAGGCAGCATGCTTGATGACATAATACGTCAGTTGCCCGGCGTGGAACTTAAAGAGAATGGACAGATTCTTGTCAACGGACAATTTGTTGAGAGTCTTCTTCTAAATGGAAAAGATTTCTTTAAGGGTAAGAATGATTTAATGCTCAAGAATCTTGCTGCGTATACAGTAAAAAACATCGAGGTCTACGAAAGGCAGAAAGACATCGACAAACTACTTGGCGAAGATTATGGACAGAAAATCCTGACAATGGATGTGAAACTCAAAAAAGAGTACCACCATAGTTTTATGGGCAATGTGGAAGCCGGATATGGCACTGAAGACCGTTATCTCGGAAGATTATTCGCAATGTGGAATTCCGATCACGCGAGATTGTCGCTGATAGGAAATGTCAATAATATGAACGAGACAAGAAAACCGGGCATGGAACAGACATTCACCCCGGACGGCATACCCTCCGGTACTCTGAAGACATATATGGGAGGGCTGGAGTATAATGTCAGCAACAAAAAATCGGGTTGGCAAATTAACGGTGACGCCGTTGTCAACCGGACAGTCCTTGACGATGGCTCTCGCACCTATACCACCAATTTTCTCCCATCGGGAAATACTTTCGGACGACAATTTGTCTCAAAGATAAACAAGGATTTTAAACTATCTACCACCCACCAGTTTAAAAGTATGGGAAAATGGCATTTCATTGAGATTCATCCGTCATTAGATTACAATAAGTCACACTACACAAGTTCATTGGAGAAAGCAGTATTCAATGCTGAGCTTCAGAACGTTACATCCGAGATGATTCGGAATCTATTTGACGGCTCACATGTTTCGGCAGTTGAGTCATTGCTTAACAGGGAACTGCGCGAGCAGCTTGACAACGGTCATAACCTAAATGCAATGGTATGGTCTAAAGGTCGTTTTAGGTTGAAAACAGGCTTGTTGCAAGCCCTTTCATATCTCATTTCAGGTAGTTATTCTCGAATTAATAATGACGGGTTCAATCGATTCGGAATTAACTTGGGTAATAGTCCCGCATTTACTGAGGCATCTGACAGATATATCAAGAATCATCCTGACTATAATTCTAATGTTAAGGTATCTGTAGGGTATACGGCAATGCCCACACGAGATCTCTCTATTGACATAAATTATGAATTTTCTCACAATGAAAAGAAATCGACCTCAGATTTATACAGGCTGGATCAGCTGTATCAGGGTATTGGAAAAAATGAAATAGGTCACCTTCCCTCTTACTATGAATATTTTTCTACTTTTGATCCGTCATTGAGCTATTTAGACCACCAGACTAACAATTTGCATACATTGTCTCCAAATTTGCAGTGGAGGTTGGGAAAGATTGGCTTACAAATTAAGGCAGATGTAAGTATCGAACGGCAGCACATAGATTATTTTCGCGACAACAGCCATCATCTTCTCAGTCGTACAAAACTGCGGCCGGGGAATATGGAACTCGAAGTAAGATTCCCTATGAGCAAATCAGGAAATTATAAGGGAAACTTCTACTATACGCTTACACCCAAATCTCCGAGCCTTGTAAATATGATTGACATAATCGATCGGCGCGACCCGATGAATGTCTTTGTCGGTAATCCTGAATTGAGAAATTCAATGGCTCATAGATTCAGATGGAGAATGAATGGTCGTAATCAGAAAGGAAATGTCGAGCAAACCTACATGTTGATTTCCAATATATACAGGAATCTGCTTTCGGTCGGATATGATTATAATACTGAAACCGGAGCAAAGACTTCATGGATGCAGAATGTAAACGGCAACTGGAGCTTGAATGCTATGCAGCAATTACATTGGGGTTTCGGAAAAATGAGAAAGTTCTTTTTCGAGAACAAAACTAATCTGACCTATGTGTCATCCGTAGATTTCTTTAGTGAGAACAAAGGCAATACCTTTAAGAATAAGGTTAACATATATGGAGCTGGAGAAGAATTAAAATTTGGATACAACAATGCCGGGAATAAAGCTGAGCTGTTCTTCAAAGGGAATCTTCATCATTATAGCAGTGTAATGTCCGGATTTAATAGTTTCAACGCAGGAGACTTCAATTATGGTCTGCGAGGAATAGTTAAATTGCCCGCTAATTTCCAGATAGCAACAGATTTCACCATTTATTCCAGAAGGGGTTATTCCGACAACCAACTGAATACCGACAATTTTGTCTGGAACGCAAGATTGAGCTATTCAATACCCAAAGTTGGAATTACGCTTATGGCCGATGGCTTCGATTTATTGCACAATCTCAGCGACGTATCATACGGAATCAATGCACAGGCAAGGACTGAAACTTATTACACAGTTCTTCCACGTTATTTCTTATTCCATATTCAGTGGACATTCAATAAGAAACCTTGAGATAGATTAACAAACAACCGCCACCGAGAGAGGCTGATGCTTCTCTCGGTGGCGTTAGGTTATAGTTCGTGCGGCATACCCATCTGCCGGGTGTGTCCATAGTTGAGGTTGAACATGGACATCCCTTACTGATTGGTCAGCGTGAGGGTGTGAGCGGCGGAAGCGTTTGAAAGCCTCTTTATCAAAAGGCACAAGTCATGGCACAAGTCAGACATCAAACTGGCTATTTTATTTAATAATAAATCCAACATTTTTTGTTTCCATTAGGGGGCATTGTCACAGATGCCATATATTGTTGCGATAGGCGCGCAGGTCTTTTTCGGGGAGGCGGGCGATTGCTTTGTCAAACTCACGGAGTATCGCGGCCTTGTCATCGGGTAAGGCTCCGGTGACAGGTACGGTGTTGGAGATATGGTGTCCGAGCACGTTGACACGTATATTCAGGCGGTCGATAAGTGTGCGCATCTCAATGAGACGCTCAATCTCGGGCTCTTCGATGTATGTGCCGTCCAACACTTCCTGATATAAGCGTGATTCGGGGAAAACTGTCAGCGACACGATATTGATAATGCAGGGATGCAACCTATTGAGAATATCAGCGGTCGCAACCGCACTTTCCAGACCGTTGCCCTTGCCTGCGAGACCGTTGAGATAGAACACATTGTAGCGGATTCCGGCTTCGTCGAGCTTTGAGAGCTGCCGGAGGATGTCGGAGGCGCTGTAGCCTTTATCCATACGGGCTAAAGTGGGGTCATGTGCGGTCTCGATGCCGATGGTGATGCTGTCGAGTTTCAGATGACGAAGATTTTTAAGTTCGTCTACCGACTTGGGGGTGATATCGGTGACGCGGGCAAACATCCCGAACGAGACCATGTGGGGCAGATATTTTCTCAGCATGAGCGCCACATCCATCAGTCTGTTGTAGCTGAGTGCAAAGGGATTTGCGCCCGTAAGATAAACACGTCGGGCGCGTGGCTGCCACCGGCGGATGACTTTCAGGTCTTCTTCTACCTCAGAAAGCGGGGACATGCGAAACGGTGTGCCGTGATAAAGGCTGCAGAACTTACATTTGTGCCATGTGCAGCCCGATGTCAGTTGGAGGAGCTGTGAGTTGGCCTCGTATGGCGGTCGCCACACCTGTCCGGTAAAATGTAACTCGGGGTATATCATATAACAATAATAATTAGTATATTTACGGCGTGAAATTAGATGATTATCAGCGCAAAAGCAATGACTTACCAAGAGGTATGACCCTTACCGGAAAGTCAGTTTTACTAATAATCAATCACTTTTGCATTATCGACAATGGCAAAAAAGTTAGACTATGAATATTGCAAGGCCGCTCCGATGCTCGAATGGCTCGGCAACAAGTGGGCCTTGGTGATTCTCATCAAGATTTCCGAGAACGAGCCGGTGCGTTTCAACGAGCTCTACCGCAACATCCCGTCGGTGTCGGAGAAAGTGCTGTCGCAGGTACTCCGTCAGTTGGTGACCGACGGCATTATACGCCGAGAGCTGTTCGCTGATGTGCCGCCCCGTACGGAATACTCGGTGACACCGCTCGGCAAGACGCTTTTGCCACATGTCGAAGCCCTCATCAACTGGGGGCGCGAAAACTTCGATGCTATAATGTCAAACCGCCAAAAACATAACAATATGGAAATGAAATTTTGTCAGAGCTGCGGAATGCCGCTCACAAACGAAATCCTCGGCACTAATGCCGACGGGACACCCAACGAGGATTACTGCAGATACTGCTACAAAGACGGCAAGTTCGAACAGGATATGACTATGGAGCAGATGATTGAGCACTGCGCACAGTTTACGGAGGAAATCAACAGACAATCGGGACAGAATCTGACTAAAGAGCAGGCAAAGGAAATGATGCGGCAGTTCTTCCCGCATCTCAAACGCTGGAAAAACTAAAGTTATGAGCAACGAAATCCTTTATATACTTCTGCCGGACTACGCGGCTCATGAGGCGGTATATCTCGCACAGGCAATCGCATCTGATGAATATGCGTTGAAAGAGAATCCTAAGTACGTCAACAAGGTTGTCGCCCCGACCATGGAGCCTGTCAAATCCATCGGCGGCTTCAGGACATTGCCCGATTATTCGTTTGACACGATGCCCGACGATTACGCAGCATTGGTGCTTATCGGAGGTTTCGGCTGGGCTACGCCGGTCGCAGATAGCGTCAAGCCGATTGTCAGAAAAGCCATCGAAGGAGGTAAGATTGTCGGTGCTATCTGCAACGGCGCTTCATTTATGGCGAAATGTGGATTCCTCAATAACGTCAGGCATACCGGCAACGGACCCGAGCAATTGAAACTGTGGGGAGGTGAAAACTATACCAATCCTGACGGCTACACTCATGCTCAGGCTGTCAGCGACAAAAACATCGTGACTGCAAACGGCTCGGCAACCCTCGAATTTGCAAAAGAGCTTCTTCTGTTGCTTGAGAACGACACGCCGGAGCGTGTCGAGATGTACTATCAGTTCAACAAGCAAGGTTTCTGTGCATTATTTCCCGGTGAGTAAAAGCTATATAAGGTAACACGTCTATTATAAAGCGAATGAAGAATATCGAGGCTAACACTTAATATTCCAATTCTATCGGAAAGATATTCGATTTCCTGTTCAAGTCCGACCGCGCGGCTTGCATCCGCTATATCCGCGAGCATGGCGAACAGGCTTTCGCCGAAGAAATGAAAAAACGTAAATGTCAGACAATCAAACGAAAATAAAACCATGAGCTTGACATTACGCACGTATCAGCCTTCGGATGCCGCTGTGATTACATCGTGGCTTAAAAGCGAGTATCTTATGCGCCAATGGTGCGCCGACAGGTATGAGCGTTATCCTGTCACGCCCGAAGATATGAACAAATACCACGAGCAATATATCGACGGACAATACTCATGCGCCCTGTCAATGACCGATGGTGATGATATTATCGGATACATCACCCTGCGTACTTCTGCCGACAATCTGACTGAGCAGCGCTTGGGATTCGTTATTGTCGATGATTCAAAACGTGGCCGCGGCTTAGGAAAAGCTCTTGTTACAATGGCAGTCAAATATGCTTTTGAAACGCTTGGAGCAGCGAAAGTGTCACTCGGTGTCTTTGAAAATAATCCGTCCGCCATACATTGCTATGAGGCAGCGGGATTTCATCGCGTTTCAATACCTGAGGCAGAAAGCTATCAGTGTCTTGGCGAAACATGGAAATGTATTGAGATGGAACAGCACAAAGAGCTATGAAAGTAATCGGAATTAACGGAAGCTCACGCAAGGACGGCAATACTGCTACTCCAAAAAAGTGACATTTATGCCTATTTTTTGGAGTGGCTTGCTATTTTACCATATATCATTCTCTTTCTAACAGCATGGCGTCGATTTTGTCGGCTGTCTGAGCGGAGATTAGTGGTGTCGCATGCGGATTGTCCGTGTTTTTCATTATCTTTGGGGGATATAAGAAGTATTGGAAATATCAAAAGTAAAAGTAAGTTTATAATGAAAAAGTTAGGGTTAATCGGAGGGATGGGGCCGCAGTCTACCGTTCCGTATTACCTGAATATCGTATATGGCATGCGGGAAAAGGTCGCTCCCGATTTCTTTCCGAATCTTACGATTGAAAGCCTTAATGTTTTCGAAATTCTCAAGCTGATAGGAACGGGAGAATATGAAAAGGTGCTCAATCTTTTTCTTTATGCCCTCGAAAATCTTAAAAATTCGGGATGTGAAATAGCCGCCCTGACGGCCAACACGGCACATATCGTTTTTGATGACCTTATCAAACGTTCTCCGTTACCGCTTGTAAGCATTGTCGAAGCGACATGTGCCGAAGCCAAGTTGCGCGGCTACAGGAAACTTGTCCTTTTAGGAACTAATTTTACGATGGAACGTGATTTTTACAAGAAACCTTTCATCCGTGAAGGGATAGAAATAGTCATCCCCGAGCCTGAGGAGCGCAAGCTTATAAACGACAAAATAGTCTCCGAATTGGAAATGGGTGTCGTGAAAGATTCTACCCTTCAGGATTTTATAAAAATCATAAACCGCCTTAAATCAGACGAGCAAGCCGATGCCTTAATCCTCGGATGCACCGAACTGCCACTTATCCTCTCAGACGATACGTCGCCTTTACCTTGTTTAGATACGGTCAAAATACATTCCGACGCACTTATTAGCGCATCACTTGAGAGTTAAAACCGTTAGTGTCCATTAATGGGACGGGACGAAATTATAGGCGACCGGCACGATTGCGGTCGACTCTTGGAGGACACCCTTTTTCTGCCTGCCAATACATCTTCAAAAGATTATTAAGTCGCGTCATAGTCTTTTTTTAGACATCGCGGGCGCAAAATTTTGCGCCCCTACATAGGGCGCGGTGCTCCCCCGCTGATACCCATTTAACAACCTGTTTTATAGCATTTTATCAAAACATAAAGCCTGATGCGGGAATCGTTATTTCAGAAACGGTATTGGAGTGAGGCGAGGATGTTGCGGCCGCGGATGCGATAATAATGCTCCGAGCGTGAGAGTGTGCCGTAGTTGACATATCGGTAGTCTCGGCGGTTGAGCAGGTTTCGGGCGGTAAGCGACAGCCTCACTTTGTTGCTGACGCGCCATACAGCCGAGGCGTCAAGCAGCACGAGGTTAGCGGTGTTGCCTTCAGGGAAACGAGTCAGATAGTGCTCTGCCCCGACAGTAAACTGCACACGATCATCGGGTATAATGGTGCCGAATAAGGTCTGTCTGAAACTATGGCAGTTATTTGTCTCGTTGTCAATTTTCAGTTTCGAAAACGTATAGTCAGCCTCATAGTCAGCCGACAGCCATCGCATGATACTGCCTTTGACATAGGGTTTCACGCCGACTGAAGTCTGACGATAGGGTATCACTGCGTCATCGCGCATTGATGATGCTGATGAGACCGTGGCATCGAAATCTAATCCCGCCACCATCTTGCTGTGACCGAGACCCTTGCTGAAACCGCCTTTGACCGACCACGAGTTATTTTCAGCAAGACGGGCGACATAAGTCGATATGATAAAGTCTCCGACAAACAGTTGGTTTGACATTACTGTGCTGCGGCTATGATTATAGGCAGCCGAGATGTTGAAAAAAAGAGATTTCACGGGATTACGATAACGGTACGTAAGCGCGGTCTCCACTTTCTGTGAATATTTGTCGGGATTATCCGCAATAAAAAGATTGCGATAGTCTGACAGAACAGGCATCGTGATATTAAGATATGCCTGCGGCGAGCCGAGACTATAAGCCACCGAGCCCGAAATATCCGATTTGGCTGTCAGCTGACGCCTCACATTCAGACGCGGGTCGGCATTGATATAGTCATGCCGGCCTGCGACAGAGTAATGAAGCCATTTAAGCGGCATACGCAACGATACGCGCCAGCCGTTGCGCTCGAAATCCACTTGCGGAGTGGCATAAAGATTAGACAGAAACGCCTCACGGACTCCTGCGTTGTCAAATTCACCAAGCCCTGAAAGAGAGCTGTTGATGCGGTGATAGTCGAGATCAAGTCCGCCGGTTACATAATATTTCCAAAAACGTGCCATACGACCGAATTTAGTTTCGGTCGTGCTGCGAAAATCAGTTGATGCGAGACGCTGCGACGCATCTTCGTCGCCGGCCACAAACAGACGGTCGGGACTGTGTCTGAATGTGTTGCGCGAAATAAGCGTGAAGAGCTTTTTCTCGTTACGCTTGACTAACTTCAAATCATTGTTGGCCGTGAGGCTCTTACGTCTCACACGCTGCGAGAGATCAAACGAGCCTGAAATTGCCGCGTTTGAATTGTTCAGAGTTCCCTCTGCTGAAAACATCTCCTTCAGATAATAGCCGCGCTTGTTTATCTGACTGTAAAACTGCGCCGACAAATCGTGAGACTGCGTGCGCTGCGAATTATTCTGCACAAACCGTGGAATCTGCGCGCTGAAATAGTCAGTCGTCACACCCGAGTTATAATCGAGGCGGTCACCCGTATAACCGAGATTAAGCCGCATCGACGTATCGCCGGAGCGCCATGCCGTTATGGCATTTGCCAGCCATGAAAGATTATCACGTGTGCGTTTCTCCGTCAACGGAGTGCTGACGATGTCGGCCGAAATATATTCCGGCCAAAGAGCTGAGACATAGTCTGTCGAGAACATATCGTCGAAATCATGCTCACGAATCTCATTTGCAGGATTCCATCCGGTGTTGTCGGCCTTGAGGGTGATGATATTCTGGTTTTTCGGCGCTATACGCATCGTGTAGAGCGAGCCATTATACAGAAACGGGTGAACTCCTGCCGCCGCCTGCGCGACACCCACCCAACGTCTGCGTGCATCCTCCTTGAGTCTGAGATTTATGCCGGCCTCCTCGGGAAACTCAATACCCTCTAACGCCTTGACCGGCTGATGATTCTCCATCACCTCGACAGATGCCACATCCTTATGCGAGATGTTGTTGGTCGCGAGGCCGTACCGTCCGCCGATGAAGTCGTTTCCGTCGATATAAAATTTGTTGATGGGCTTGCCCTGATACTTTATTGTGCCGTCTTCCTCGACCTTGATGCCCGGCAGACGTCTGATGACGTCGATAATGGCATTATCCTTGGCATTGGCATAACGCGCTACATTAAACACCAGAGTATCACCCCGAGCATATATATCCGGAGCCTCGACTATGACGTCATTGAGTTGCGTGGCTTTAGGGCTAAGACGCACATCCGAGAAGTCGGCAGTCACAGGCAGCGAGCGTGATTCGTAGCCCATGCAACGAAATGATACGGAGTCTGCGGCCTCACGAGGCTTAACCACAAAGCGGCCGTCCTTATCCGTTGACGTAAACGCACCTTTCGTTTTGACGATACATCCGACAACCGGCTCACCGGTGTCAGCATCGACTACTGAGCCGTGCAGTTCGCCTCTGACTGCCGCCACAACCGGCAGCAGTCCGAGGAAAACGCAAAGTATTAAAAAGCTGTATCTCATTATTTCTTCTATTCAAGCTCGAGATAATCATACGGCAGTTCTATCGGGTCGAAGGCATCAAGCGACGGATTGCCTACCTCGTCAGTCACTGTGATTTTCCCGCCTGTGGTGGCTTCAAAATAGGCATACTGATTGACCTCGTAACGATGCTTCGTGTCATAATAGTCACGGCGGCTGACGTTGTTGAACGGAACTTTATATATCGTGACGGGGCGGTCGGCCTTAGATTTTATACCGATACACTCGAACGTATAATGACCCTTATCGTCTGTCGCCTTCATTATCAGTCCCGGCAGACCGTGAAATTTCCACGGACCGTCGCTGAGCGGGATATCTTCGGTGTAGAATACAGTCCACTCTCTTCCACGGAATTTACATCTGGCGCTCTGACACTCATAGCCGAGGACTGTTGCGACAGAGTCAGTCAGCTCCCAGTCAAACTGCGGCATCGTTTCTTCGTAGCGAAACCAATCCTGACAGATTTTTTCAGTGTGTGTCAGTCTCCCTGAGGGATAATTCTTGTAGATGGTCATAAACTCACCGTTGCTGAGTTTGCCTTCGTTCGCTGCGTCTACAATCTGTTCCTGAGTCGAGCGCATGATGATAGAGTCAACAGTCAGATTCTTATAGCTCGAGAACTTGGACAGTCCGTCTGGGCCAATCTGCAAAAGCATATTGTCGGACGAAATATTCTCGTCAAGCGAGCCGGTGGTGTCAACACAACAGCGGTAGTCATAAACAAATTCCATACTTTCGCGGGCGAGGGTCTCGGTCTCAGGCACTGACGGCTGAAAGATGCTGAGCTGACGGCGCACGACCTTACCCGAAGCGGCGGCCGCGACGATTGCGGCGACGGCGATGATTAAAAGTGACTTTTTCATATCTGTGTTTTTTCTGATTAATTTCACTCCGCGAAATTACCTCGGCCGTCGCTCTGACGCCGAAAAGAATCATTACTCAAACATTATGAAATTATTACTAAATTATTACTGCCGTATAAATCGATTGATTTAAAGGGCAATCCAATCTAAGTATCTTTGTAATTTTGCGTTATGGAAACCCGAATAAAAACACTGTATATAATCACAATAATCGCGATACTCTCTTTCCTCGCGATGCAGGCATACTGGCTTTACACCCGTTATGAGTTTTCGCTTAAAGAATATGAGCGTAATCTCAGCATAAAGATTGCCAAATGTGTGGACGACTATAACGACATCCGCAACAAGTTATCTGATATTAATCCGCAGGCCCAAAAGATACTGACCGTCCCCAAATTCTTATTGGAACAAAAATACGGCGACACAGTCAAAACTACACGCACCGCTAAAATTTTCACTTATCAGTTTTCAGCCTATGAACTCCTCGGCCTAAAGCCCGGAACTCCGCTCAGCGCAGAACAACAGAACAAAGCCATGGAGCTGGCTCAGGCGCAGTTGTCAACGGCAGCAGACTCGGTCGTATTTGATGCATCGGGCGCCAAGGACGAAAATGAAGCATGGTCTGCCACGAGAAACGTTCAGACAGAGCTAAAGTGTCCTTTTACAGTCAATGGCATCGACTCCATATTAAACAAAGCCGGCATCAAGGCTTTAGTAAATCTGACAGAATCAGACAGCATGGTGTGGCATCAGACAGTCGCATATCACGAGTCTACATTAACGCCGACATTGTCAGTCACCATCCCCTACTCTCAATTAGAGGGCCGGGCTGTCAAAATTATCTGCACGATAAATCCGTCGGCTGTCCTGCCCGGCATGTGGCAGACACTTATCATCACTGTCATCGTCTCGACGCTGCTTATCGTCTGCCTCATACTGCAGTTTTCGACCGTGCTTAAGTTCTCTCGTCTCGACAGGATGCGCAACAGCTTTATAACGACAATGATACATGAGCTTAAACGCCCCATCTCTACATTGAAAATGTGTATTTCAGGCTTGGATAACGAGCGTATGTACGAAGATAGGGTCGTCAGAAAGGAATTGCTGACAGAGACACGCAACGCCCTTGACAACCTCTCGGCTTATTTCTCTAAACTGAGAGACATCACGTTTAACAACGTCGAGCAGATACCTCTTAATATACGAAGCGTAAACCTCCGCGACCTGTTTGAAAATGTCGCCTCGGCAACCTTGGTACCTTCCGGGAAAACAGTTGTCATAAAAAATGATATTGCGGATGACGCGATAATCTCGGCCGACCGCTCGCATCTCTACAATGTCCTCAACAATCTCGTGGAAAATGCCGTCAAATACTCCGGTCAGACAGTGGAAATCACTGCCTCGGCCACTTTGACCGACGAAACTGCTGAAATACGAATAAGCGACACGGGCAACGGTATCCCTTCAGGCGACTTAAAACATATATTCAAACGATTCTATCGCGGGAAAGCATCGGCCGGCGAACAACCCGGCATGGGCCTCGGCCTTGCCTATGTCAGACTGCTGATTGAAGCTCATGGCGGAGACGTCGCTGTGGAGAGCTGCGAAGGACGGGGCTCATGTTTCATATTAAGATTACCTCAGTAATGAAAGCCGTTAAAATACTGCTGGTTGATGACGACCTTAAAAATTCGATGCTCCTCAAACGCTTCATCGAGACCGAGGGGTACGAAGTGATATATGCCGACAACGGTAAAAAGGGATTAGAGATGTATCGCGAAACGCATCCCGATCTGATTTTGCTTGACATCAACATGCCCGGGCTCAACGGATTTGAAATGGCACGTATCATAAGACAGACCGACAAAAGGGTAATAATTTTCTTCCTTACAGACCGGACCGACAAGGTCGACCGTCTGCACGGCTTTTCATTAAAAGGCAACGATTATATCCCGAAGCCGTTTTATCCCGAAGAGCTGATTGCCAAAATCGGCGAACGGTTTGAGAGCATGACCGTTAATCAGGATGTCGAATATAAGTTGGGCGATACCGTCTTCCGGCCTAATCTTTCATCCGTCACCTACGCCGGAGAGACACATTCACTATCAGTGCGTCAGACCGAAATCCTCCAGATGCTCGCCGAGAATACAGGCAAACCGGTCGAACGCGATGTGATACTCGATAAAATATGGGGAGATGCGAGCTACTCCAACTCACTCGCCTTGAACGTGCAGATTACATATATCCGCCGATTGCTTACCGACCCGGCTGTGTCAATCATATCCATAAAGAAAAAAGGATATATACTGTCTGTCAATCCGCAATAAAGGAGATTCGGCACCGGGATTTATCACGATATTTTTTCAGAAAAATATTATCTTTGCATCAAAGGTCACACTGACTGACGATAAACATCATGTCTGAGAAAAAACGATGCCGGAACGTGGTTATGGTTTGACATCAAGGAACTATGGTTTGTCGTATATGCCGCTGTCTATCTGATTATAGGATATTGCGCAATGGGAGTGAGCCGTTTTTTGGCAGCCAAAAGATAAAACAAGATATAATATAATGATGCACGAAGTTAATCCGGCGGAGACTACCCGCGCGTATGCTTTTGAAACATGGATGAAGGCTCCGATGCCGATGGTGACATTGCTGCGTACACTTGATGTGACGCGGCTGAGACGACTCAGCCGTCGGCACGGGGTGAAATTCAATATGCTGATGTGCCTGTGCATAGGCCGCGCCGCATCGCAGGTCAAGGAGTTTTACATGCTGCCCGTCGGTGACAGGCTTTTCCGCTATGACACAATAGCTGTCAACACCATAGTCATGAACAGCGAGGGCGAGGTTAGCTCGTGCGACGTGCCCTTTTCAGACGACCTCGAGACTTTCAACGCCGACTATCTGCGGCTGACGCGGCAGGTGGCCGAATCATGCGTGAATCATGACATCACCGACAGCATGGTCATCGGCACCTCGGCATTAGCGCAATATGACATCGACGGCGCAGTCGGCATGTATAGCGGCATTTTCAATAACCCGTTTCTAATCTGGGGACGCTATCGCCGCGGTCTGTTGAAAACACGGCTGACTGTGTCATTTCAGTTTCACCACACACAGATGGACGGCGCCCATGCCGCGCGTTTCCTCGACCTGTTACAAAAAGAAATCTACAGTATCTGTAAATAATTGCAAAAAAGACCAAGCGCATGCAAGATTTATGGCCGGATGTGATTTAATGTGATGAAACATTTAAACGAAATCACAATGAAAACCTTAAAAACCACATTGTGCGCATTAACACTTGCCACATCACTCTTTGCAATGCAGTCTTGCACCGACGGAGACGACTCCATGGATTTATACCGTCCGACAGCCTTGGTCACCGTATGCCCGCTGTCTGACGGCGACTTTGTCCTGCAATTGGATGAGTCAACCGTCCTTAATCCCGTGAATCTCGAGAAATCGCCATTCGGCGACAAAGAGGTCAGAGCATTGGTAAATTATACCGAAACGTCGGCACGCGGAGCGTCACGCGACGTGCATATCAATTGGATTGACAGTATCCGCACCAAGATGCCCGTGCCCGACCTCGGCGATGAGAACGACGAACGATACGGCAACGACCCTATAGAAATCGTAAAAGACTGGGTGACAATTGCCGAAGACGGTTATCTGACTTTACGCATCCGCACAGAGTGGGGCTTGGGCAATACAAAGCATTACATAAACCTTCTGAGCGGCGTAAATCCTGACGACCCCTATGAGTTTGAATTACGTCATGACGCCAACGACGATGCGTGCGACAATATGGGAGATGCGTTAATCGCCTTCAATCTCAACAATCTGCCGCGCGAGGACGGACAGGAAGTGACAATAAAACTGAACTGGCAGTCATTTGACGGACGGAAATCGGCCGAATTCAATCTTAATTTCCGTGAGTCACAGCAAATCGGCGACGCCGAAAAGATTGCATACAACCGACTTGTAAAATAACCGTGCCGGCAAATTGATTGTATAATATGTTTTAAACAGCAGGCGATGTTGCAAAACTCTGATTGCAACAATCTCCGTTCATCATCAACACGAGACTATGGCTTCTACAGGCATAGCGACAGACAGCGAGGAGCAACTGCTCAGAAGGATGCAGAGCGGCGACGCGACGGCATCACGGGCTGTCTATAGCCACTATGTCAGGTATCTATCGGCCATAGTCTCGCGTTATATCACCAACGACGAGGACATCAAGGATGTATTGCAGGAAAGTTTCCTGAAAATTTTCTCGGCAGTCACGAAGTTCACATACCGCGGCGACGGCTCACTGAAAGGATGGATGTCAAGAATAGTTCTCAACGAGACCCTAAGGCATATCCGCAACAGCGGACGTCTGCAGCTGACCGAACTCACGCCTGACGACATCGACACAGCCGACGAAGAGTCGGCGACCGACGACATACCGTCTGACGTAATCTACAGCATGATACGTGATTTGCCCGAAGGCTACCGCGTCGTGTTTAACCTATATGTAATCGAAGGTAAAAGCCACAAGGAAATCGCCGCCCTGCTCAACATCAAAGAAAACAGCTCGGCCTCACAGCTTCACCGTGCCAAAGCAATGCTGGCGGCGAAGATAAATCATTATCGAAAATATAACAACGCATCACTATGAAAGACAAATGGCTAAAAGATATACATGACCGGATGGCTGACTACGAAATAAACGAGCCGGACGGACTATGGGATGATATTCAAGCCGGTCTGTCACGCCCGAACGACACCCACCGAGACCGAAAGGCCGCAGTATGGCTGTGGATTAAACGCACATGTGCCACGGCGGCCGCTGCAGCGGCCATAATCGCGATGATAACAGTCGGGCTACACACGGAGACCGACACAGACACTGTCAACGAAGATAATACGACACTGATTGCCGCCGTCACCGACAACCACGCCGATGATATCACCCCGGTCGTCACCCCTCCCCGTCAACAATCTGCCGAAACAGTCAGCACTGACAATGTCACACCCAAACACTCCGAAGTCATCGAGCCGCAGACCGTAACCGAAACGGCAGCAACGGTCGCGACAACCGAGGCTCCCGTAACTGACAATCAGACCAATACGCAGACACAATCACCGGCCACCGAGCGGAATAAGCAAGAACATACATATCCCGCCGCCGAGGGCAATACATATTATGCGGTGACCGACCGCTCAAAAAAAGGCGGCAGCCGCCACGTATCGGTCGGCATGTTTTCGGCAGGCGGCATGAGCGCGTCGCTTTACGGCAAATCTTCTGCGACGCCGGTCGCAAGCATCGGAGCAGACGGCAAGACTTGGAATGACAACCCGATGCTCGGCATACTCCTGTTTAACCAAGGGGCGGAAATCGAAACACAGATAAAACACAAACTGCCTGTCAGATTCGGGCTGACCTTTGCTTACGGCTTAAACAGCCGCCTCAGCATCGAGTCGGGACTGACCTATACAATCCTGATGTCAGATATTAAAGAAGGAAGCAAAAACAATTACTACACCGGCAATCAGACCCTCCACTACATCGGCATACCGCTCAACGTCAGATATAAAGTATTCTCGTGGAAAAAGTTAGACCTATATGCCTCTGCCGGCGTATTGACAGAGAAGCGAGTGGCCGGAAAAATCGATAAAAATTATGTGTTGCAGAATAATACCGAGAAGACCGAGAAAGAAACGATTGCCTCGCATCCGTTCCAGTTCTCGGCCAATATCGGCGCCGGCATCCAGTACAGTCTGACACACAGAGTGGGACTATATGTTGAGCCGGGCATGAGCTACTACTTTGATGACAATTCGCCTGTCGAGACCATCTATAAAGAGAAGCCTCTTAACTTCAATCTTAACTTAGGCCTGCGCCTGACATTCGGCAAATAACTTCCGTACTGTAATTACCTGACGTCGCGCACACAGCGGTAATAAACATTTTTTTCCAACACGCGTTTATCACCATATATCGGCTGCCACGTGCTCGGATCATATCCTATAAGCGGTAGGGAAGTAGGTACTTCCATCGTGTTGTCATAAACAACTCCAAGTAAATTGCGCTCGGTCGACGGATTAACTGCAAATCCATAACCTTTGCTGTCATAATAGCTTTTGGTGCAAGAAATAATATACTCGCGGTCGTGATAGTCTCCGCTGTAAAAATCATCAAACACACCAAGGTTACGCATTATAGACAACTCTGAAATGTTCGGCAGTCGCCAGCCTTCACCTAACCAACCGCACGGGTTTTCATTATTGATTTTATCAATCACATCATTCAATAACGTGTCTCTACTTATAACTCCGTCATATCTTGATTTAAGGCTGGCAGACAACCCATGCTTACCCTCTGAGTACTGAAATTTAGCAAACGGACGGTTATAACGCTCCTGATTTATGATATGGACCGGCATTTTGCCGTCTGAAGTGCCGTTTCCCGAGAAACTTTCGCCGCGGCGATAGGAGTTAACGTCATAATAAGTCATGCTGACAGTACGCGTCGCCTCGTCATGCACATACGCCGGGACAGTCTTGTCTTCCTCATCGACAGTGCTCAAATCCGTTCCGAGATTACGTACGCATCTTACATCCCACGGTGTCGACGCGATATCAGTATTAGGAGCATTATACCATTGTGACGATGATGTGCCGTTAAACATCAATATTGCATTTCCATCGCTTGTAAACATCATAAGACATGTGCAGTCTTTAAGTGCGACTTCGTCTCCACCCTTATCATCATCTGATTTTTCAGTCTTTAATTGCGGAACGGCATCAAAATCCGCCAACGGTGTAGTCAGTGAATAATCGCCAAGGATAAGGCGCAGATATTTGCCGCGTGCCGGTACATACCATCGCAGCTCCTCCGGGTCAATCAGCCCGTTGCCGTTGTTGTCACGATTGCGGTTCATGCAGGCATTAACCGCTTCAATCCAATGGCTACCATCAGATTGATACCCCAACGGGAGCAAAATGTTAAAGATCTTCTTAGGATTACTTGAAGGGGAAACAACATTTCCATACGCTAAAGCAGGTAACGTGGCATCATGTTCGTCAATTGAAATGCCCTGCTTGTCATTGACCGCAAAAACATGCTGCAGGTTATTAGGACGTGTGACTTCGTCCCATTTTTTTGATGCCGTGCCCAATGTCGGAGCTTTGCCTGAAGTTATGCCGTTAAGCCACATCCACACGTTATAGCGGCCGTTAACCTCATTATTGGCATAAGTATAGGTGCGGCTGACGTTAAGACCGAAAGCCTCATTCTCATGCTCGACGCCAAGCACTCCTCCGCCGGGGATTTCGCGGTTAGAGTAGTAAGTCTGAATCGAACGCTGTATGCCGGCATATTTCGAACGGGCATAAAGGCTGTTGCCGTCATTTGAGACCTCACGTGTCACTCTGATGTAGAAACGGCGTGAGGGCTGGTTGACATATCGCTGCCAATTTGTGCCGGTTTCTTTACCGTCTGTGTCTTCGTATGTGTATTCGTTGACAAAGACAGTGTACCACCCGGTCGTTGACTTCTGTTTGGCGCTCAGACCGCGGGCGACGTCAAGCAGATTGGATGTCGCGCCGTCGGCATTGTCGCCGGTCGCGGGCTTGTAGTCTGCGAGAGTCGTCGCGTCGGTTGTCGGGCGCAACTCGACCCAAGCGATATATTCGCGCTCCTCGTCGGTCATGGGGCGGTCTGTGCCTTCGAAATCTATATCCTGATAGGTGTGCACAACACCGTTGTCATAAGTCGATGTGATGAATCCGAAATTCACCATATCGGTCTCGTCGAGATAAATGTTATATGCATGATAATGGCAGTCAAGCATATAAGTCGGATTAAGCACGTCGGTGACAAGACCTTCGACGCCGTTGGTGTCGCCGTTTTTGAAAGCCTCGACACGTATTTGGTCGACGCCGCTGATACGTACATTATAGGTATACTTTGTGTTACGGAAGGCATTGAAGTCTTCCGCCTTCTTGTTCAGATAGCCGAGGTGAATGATATAGCTTGCATTGCCGCTGCGCCAGACGTCTTTGCCGCCGTCATTTTCTTCAGATTCGACTTTATTGCCGTCGTCATCGACCCTTAACTGATCGGTATGGTCGACGCTACAGTTGATTATGACATACGACGCCATATTGTTTGCCGTCCACGTGTCGCCCGTGAGGCTCGTGAAGAGCGGCGCACTGTCAGGGCCGGTCTTTATCTGGCGGTCATTATATTCCTTGCAGGAGTCGTTGCCCCGGTGCTTGTTTTCGGCCTGCCAGAAGCTGAATCTGTAAGAGCCCTCGGCGTCGCCTTCCTCAAATGATGTGCCGGGATAGATGTCGGTGGTCGTATAATATTTGCCGGCATCGTCGGCTTCAGCTGCAGCGTCACCGAAATTTGCCTGCCGAGAGGCATCGCGCTCATAGAGCCACGAATAGACCGGCGCGTTGACCACACGGTAACTGTTGGGCGTAATCGAGATACCTTCTTCGGGGATAAGGTTAAATGTAATCTGCGATACAATGCGGCGTAGATGTATCTCACCCTTAAGTGTAAAGACGCCGGTGCCTGTAGGCTGAATGTCGTAAGAGGTGAAGTTTGCGGTCTGCCAGTCTTCGGTCGACGGGTGCTGAGCACCGTCGGCGACAAAACATCCTGACATGACCAAAGGGGTCGGCGGCTCGTCGATATCATAGTAATCTGACGGAGCGGCAACGGCTATGTCAAGAAAATCCTGCCATGTATCAGCAGCGTCGAGCAGCTCGGCGAGCGGCCGCGGCGTCAGGTCGTCTTTTGTCACGCCCTGAGCGCCGTCGACGTTTGCCACGGCGACAATGTAGGTCGGTCCTGACTTGGTTTCTATCGTCACCGAATCCAAATCATGCGGTTTAAGAGTTTTTCCGGTGACTTCAAGCCATTGGTCCATGGTGGCCGCTCCCGCCCCGGAGGCCGAATATGTGCGTATACGGACAGACTGTATCTGATTAATCTGATAATCCTCGAGGTTGGCACGGCTCATGACCTGCATATCGGGCAGACTGAGCGGCACTCTGACTTTAACATCACGTCCGGCATTGACTCCGCCCGACACAAAATCGATGTCGTCGCGACAGGCTGATGCAACAAGCGTCAATAATAACAGTACTATATATGTTTTCAAGTATTTTATCATAATGATAATCAATTTTATCAGCTGAAGTCGATGTCGACGTCGTCAGGCTTGTCCATCGGGCAGACAGTCCATCGCACGATGAGCTGACCGGACTCTCCGGCGGGCGAGACAGACACGATTTCAAAACGATAGATATGGTTGCGCAAAAAACTCTCGAGCGGTTTTACGGGCTTACCGCCCTGATATTCGGCCAGCTGCATATCATAGTCGGCCTCCGCACCGTCAGCTTTGACCCTGACCGATACTTTAGCACGAAGTTTGCTGAAGTCCTGCTCGGCTACATAGACAGAGTAGACGACATTGTCATCTGTGTTTTTGCCGGCATTGAAAAAAGACAGCGGTGCAGTCGCGCTGACAGCGTCAAACGGCTCGGTCGGTCTGACAACCTGTATCGCCCCGTCGGCCCAGTCGGGATTGGCCGTAAGGTCAGGAACGAATGTGCCGTCAAGGAGATGGCTGCTGACGGTTGCACCGGTAATCTCGGGACGCGTCGAGTCGTCTGCCGGGGCAATATTGTCTATAATCTCGATTTTTGCCATAGCGCGCAACATCGAAATCTCGCCGACATTAATCGGCGACTCGGGGCTGCTGACAGCGACCTGTTCGGCGGTCACTTTCATATAGCCGAGACCAAACATGGGTATGCCCTTGAAATCGTCTTTAAACGGACGCCACCCTGCGGCAGACGACAGCCGATAGGTCTTCTCCCGTGCCATCGACACGACATCGCTGATAAAAGTTTTGCCGGGTATAAGCTCAAAATTCTCATAACATCCGATGCCGCCGAGACTCTCCCAGTTGGCAAGCACCATTATCTGAAACTCATAGCTGCCGTCGGCGTTGCCCATGAAATCGGTCTGAGTGATGCGTCCGCTGACCGAGTAGCCGCTGTAATCGACAGTATTGACAGACACGAACTCCGTGGGTATAAAACGCTCGAGCAGACGGCCGTCCTTGCCGAAAATCAGCACACGGTAGTCACCTCCGTCGATGTCGATGAGATTCTCTTTGGCTGATGCGGCCTCGGTCTCGTGACCTCCGGCCCTCGAGGTCGGACCTGTCTCCGAGCGGTATGTGCACAGCGTCAGCACGATATCGGCCTCTCCGCCGCCTTCGATGACCGGCGACGGAGCGTTATCGTCAGAGCAGCCGCATAACAGCGCCGCGGCAGCCATCATCAATGCTTTTATGTCAACAATCCGTCTGAAAAACATTACTGAATTATTGCACGGGCCAAACTTTAAACTTCAGATTCCTGATACACGACATGCCAGCCGTTGACATACAGACCCATACGTGAGTACCACGAATAGTCGTCGTCAAGCAGAAAGACAAGCACATAACGGTCCTGACGGTCAAGAAAATCCTGATCGGTCAAGTGCTGCTGGTGCTCTCCTTTGCCGAGGACAAGCAAATCGTTAAGCGGCAGACGCAGCACATCAGAGCCGTCGCTGCGGGTGACATGGAGCACGGGCCGTGTCGATGTCACGAGACGGCTTGTGGTGAGTTCGGCAATGACGGTGCTGACGGCTGTAATGCCGTCACGGGCCTCCGTGCCGTCAGACGATGTCTCGGCCGAGCGCTTGGCCCACTCGCGATAGACCGCCGGCGAGCCGCTGATGACCGAGTTGTCGTGAGCGAGCACCGAGTTGTCATCATATATCGCAAAATGAAAATCGTTTTTGTCAAGCTCCTCGTGGCGGTAGTGCTGCAGCATGACGCGTATGACGTTGGTGTCTTTCATCATATCGACATTATGGACATTGACCGTGCCGTAAGTGTCGGGAAACTCCACGCCGGCAGACATGCCGTGATAAAGGCGGTGGAGGTCGGTCTGCGAGATACCTGAGGCATCATCTGCGGCAGGGAGGCGGCATCCGAGGTCTGCGACTGACGAGGGCGAGTCGGCGTTGGCGAAGACAAACGAGCGTGCTCCGTCGATATCAGACTGTCCGTGGCCCCACGCTATTATGTCGTAGGTACCGGGCGCTACATCGACCGGCACAGTGCCGCCGGCCGCAACGATATCGCTTACCGGCGATGTGGTCTTGTATGCGAGCTTGCCTTGACGGTCAAAGAGATATAGAGACACGGATGTAACCTCTGAGGCCAGAGCGTCAGATGACAGGATGTTGCGCGTATAGCTTACGGGCACACGATAATGCACCGAGCAGTCTCCTTCTTCATCGTAAATGACACTGTCGCATGACCAGAAAGCGACGGCGGCTATTACCGCGGCTGCCAGCCTGATGCCTGTCTTGTTTTTTATATCCGAGATATTCATCGTAATATCGTTGATATTCTTTTTTATATATTGAGGACTCCACCAAGCGCGGGGGCGTCTCGTAGTGTTCGGGTTAAGTGATGTCTGCCTGCCGGCCGACATAGGTTTGGGTGCAGTGTCAGATGTGGCGCACCGCACGGTTTGGCGCGGGAGAGGAAATATAAAAAACGCGGCGGAGACTCTGTCTGTCATGGCGGACAGCTTCAGGCCGCCGCCGCGTTGAGATATTTAAAAGGTTTTATTGACAGATTGTATCAAATCAGGTTATAACTCGACACCGCTCTGGGTGATAACATGCCATGCAAGCACATTGAGATGAGCTGAGACCTCAAATTTGGTGACTTCGTCAGGCATCGGGATGAGGGGGTCGTTCTCGTCGTTGATACCGCTCGCGAGACCGGCGATTTTGCTGATAGAGATTCGGTATGTGTGGTTACGGACGAGACCGTAAGAACCTTCGATGGGTTTTGTAGCGGTGCCGTCTGCGACTTCGCCATAGTGCTCGACAAGCACGGTGTAGAAGGCTTTGCCGCCCTTGACATAGCTGATTGCGCAGTTGGTCTGCTTGACGATAAACTTATTGAAAGCCTCGACACCGGCAGCAGTGGATTCAACATTCTTCCATGTGCCGTCGTCATCCTTATACTGAAGTCCGGCGAGAGCCTGAATCTTCGCAGCTGTGGTCTGAGGAGCTACATAATGTTTGGCGGCAGCAGTCCATGCACCGTTACGATAGAACTCCTTGACGGCAGCCACATCAAAGAGAGCTGCGACCTCATCGGCTGTAAGCGGTGTGTTCTCGGCCTTGCGGAGATATGCGGCGTGGTTAGATATCATAGCATTCTCGATTTCAGACGGTTCGAAAACCTGAGAAGCGTAGAGATAGAAACCGTTGTCATAAACGGCGAGTTTGGTTGTGGCCGCTGCGTCGCTGTAGACCTCGTAATGTCCGACGATAATGGCGTTAGGCAGGGCGAGTTTACCGTTGATGTCAGTGCGTGAGAGACGCTCCGAGCGACCGGTGGTCTCGAGGAAATACTGGTTGCCGCCCCACTCGGCTGCACCGGCAGTCTTCTTGGCAATAATATCGTTATATGAAAGATAGTTTAATTTCGTTGTAGAGGTCACGTCCCAGCCGGTTTTCGGGAAACCGTCTGTAGAGAATGTAGACTGATAAGAGACCGAGTGAGCCCAGTATGTACGGAAAGAGCCTTTAATCCAAGTCTGCACTGTCGCATCATTACCGCTAAGAGTTGCAGGCAGGTTTTTAACAAGCTCTGTGCTCTTCTCTGTAGCTGTTACGCTCCAGAACTCGGGGACAAACTTCAGATATTTGCCGGTATTGACCTCATAAGTGTCGACCTTGTAGCCGGTGCCTGTATTGACAGAAACTTTCGACGCAATACGCTCGATATAGATATTTGTCTCGGCCAACGCTGTGGTTTCGCCCTGTTTTCTCAGACCTCCGGTTGGTATTGGAGTGGCGATGACACGATTGTTAGAGCCGTCATAGTAAACAGAGTTATTCATTGTGAAACCGTCAGTCGACTTATAATCGGGACGAGTCAGATTATAGACGGCCGAAAGATTAACATACTGGTCAGACTCTGACTGAGGATTGGCAAAACACATGATATGTGTCGGCATCTTTGAGCCGGGCACAAGATTGACCGGCACCTCGACCACATATTTATCCTGAACATTGGCACTGGATGTATGTGTGGGAGTCGGGATTTTCGGTGTCGTGGTATTTGTAAGTTTTGTGTGACCTACGGCGCGTCCGTCTTGGTCATAGAAGACAAAGAGAAGCGAATTGATTGTGCCTTCAGAGGTCTCGCCGTCGTCAAATTCGTCGCTTCCCGAGCCGAATGCGCGTGAGCCGAAACGTTCAGAGCCGGGGAATGTTATGCACACTTTGGCATAGGCGGTTTCGCCGTCCGGACCGACAATCTCTGACTGAGGCTCGTCAGACGAACATGCCGCAAACATGCCGGCAGCCATGACAAGCATGGAGAGTTGATAGAATCTGTTCTTTTTCATTGTTTAAGAGATTAGATTATGATTGATTATTCTTATATATCTGATTGATGATTATCGTGTTTTCTCGTCAAGCTGCGAGAGAGTCTCTGCGGCCTGACGCAGACCGGCGTCGGCGGCCCGGCGCAGATAGCCGCGCGCGGTGTCGAAGTCAGAGCGGCGTATGGCGACGGCTCCGCGTGCGTAGACGGCCTCCGGCGAGTCTCCGGCTTTGGCGAGATAACGGTCGGCCGCATCGAGGTCGCCCCGCCGCATCGCAGCGTTGGCCGCATTGAGATTGGCAATCTCGTCGTCAGGGAACATACGCACGGCTGTCTCAAACACTTCGGTGAAATCGTCAGAGCCGGGCTCGAGTACACTTGCAGCGATGTAAAATTCGTTCTGGTCAAGATTTTGCGGACGGCTCTTCATGACACGCAGTATCTCGGCCGGGTCAGAGTACGAACGCACGACATAAGACACACGGTAGTCTGTATGACGCAGGGCCGGATAAAATGTATCAAGCATGAAACGGTATTCGGCCGGATAGAGCGACTTGATGCGTGCCTCTTTGGCATCAGGGGCCATGTCACTGTCTATCAGCGCTAATATTTCCGAGCGATGCTCGAGATTAGAGCTTTCGACAGCCCGGCGCAAGCCGGCCCAGTCTTCGGGCTCATAGTCGGTCTTGACAATGGACCGGTCGAAATCATACAGACGGCCGATATGGCTTCTCAGAGCCTCTGTGCGGCCTATGGCGAGCTGACGGTTACGGGCATAGGAGCCTTCGGGCGATGCATAGCCCTTGAGGCTGACGCTCTCGATCGACGCGTCGCGGTCATTGCGTACAGCGTCGATGGTGGCGCTGATGGCAGCAAGCTCGACGCTGTTGCGGCGATAGTCGGGATAAATCTCCGTGCGGTTGACGGGGAAGTCGATATATGCGCTGCCCTCGAGCGAACGGTGTTTCTCGCGCTCTCCGTCGGGACGGATATAGACAAGCTCGGGGAAGAAAATGGCCGAGCTCAGTATGTCGGTCTGAGGCAAGACGAAACGCCCGATATCGCCCCGCTCTGACAGGAGAGTCTTGCCGCAGCATCCGCGGTCGATGCGGCTCATGGTCAAAGTAGCGCCGTCCATCCACGGCTCGTAAGGCAACAGACGGTGATAGGCCACAGTGTCGGGCATGTCTTTTGCACGGAATATGACAGCTCCGTCAGTGACAAGCCCGTCACCGCCCTCTCGCAGATAATGATAATAGCGCCGGCGGCCGTAGACGGCTATCGGGTCGAGGGCGAGAGTGTCGGCTCCGTTGACTATAGACGGTCTGAGCACAACACAGTTATTGGATTTAACCTCGAGCTCTGACAGACTGACATCCATGTCGACAGACAGATAGTTGCCGTTGCGCTGAGCCGAGAAATTATCGACAGACACATTGTCGACCACGACACCGGCCGAGGCCGTCGCAAATGAGGCGGAAAGTATGATTGAAGCTAAGATTACTTTTTTCATAGTCGTGAATGTGTTAGAAGACATAGACAAGGTTGATTGCCGCTTTTGTCGGTCCTACGTAATGATGCGTACGGCCTGACGCCTCTTTTTTACCGCAGCCAGAGCAGCCATAACGGTCATAACGTGTATAGGCATAGCCGAGCCCTATTTCGGTCTCGGTTATGCCTATACGCGTTATGACAAATATCCTTGCGCCACCTGCGGCAAAAAGCTCGAACATAACCGGTCGCGCAACTACGTAGGCCCGACCAAGGCCGCAATAAACATAGTGTATCTGTTTTAACACCCGAACAAGATGAAAAAGACTGCTATCATATTTTTCGGTCTGCTCGTCGCAGGCAGCATTTCAGTGTCGGCGACCCGGAAGGTACAGCCTGTCGCGGAAACCGCTCCCGGAGTGTCAGTCGATCGTTGCACAATCGAGCATAACGGCAAATACCTTACCGTAGAGATGAGCCTTGACCTCAGCACGCTTAACGTAGAGTCAAACCGCGCGGTGTTGCTGACTCCACGCCTTGTCAACGGCTCGGATTCGCTCGATTTGCCGTCAGTGGGCATATACGGACGCAGACGCTACTATTATTATATGCGTAACGGCGACGGCAGCATCACGGGCCCGGCAGAGATAGTGCTGAAAGCATCTGAGAAACCTGACAATTTAGACTATCTGCGCAGCGTCGATTACGCCGAATGGATGGACGGAGCCACACTCACGCTCAACCGCTCTGACCGCGGATGCTGCCGCAAGATTCTGGCCACAGGGACAGAAAGTCTGGGGCGCCACTTCGAAGCCTTCTTCCCTGAGCTGGTTTTTGTGCGTCCACAGGCCGACACGATCAAGTCACGCTCTCTAAGCGGCTCGGCCTTTATAGATTTCCCGGTCAATAAGACCGAAATCTATCCCGATTACCGCCGCAACACCTCAGAACTCGGCAAAATCGAGGCCACAATCGACTCCGTGCGCCAAGACCGTGACGTCACTATCAGCACGGTCATGCTAAAAGGATATGCCTCTCCCGAGAGTCCCTACTCACATAACCGGGACTTGGCCAAAGGACGTACAGCCGCACTTAAACGCCACATACAGAGCCTGTATGACTTTAATGACGATGTCATCGTCACAGACTACGAGCCCGAGGACTGGGCCGGACTGCGACGCTATGTCGAGAGTTCAAATCTCGAGCATCGCTCTGAGATATTAGCTCTGATTGACAGCAGCCTCGAGCCTGACGCCAAGGAGGCCCGAATCAAGCGAAGCTACCCCAACGACTACCGTTTTCTGCTGCAGTATTGCTACCCGGCGCTGCGCCACACCGATTATCGGATCGATTACAACATACGCAGTTACAGCGATCCCGACGAAATAGAGCGCATCATGAAAGAGCGTCCTCAGAATCTGAGCCTTAACGAGCTATATCTTGTCTCCGGACGCCATGAGCCTGGTACCGTCGGTTTCACCGAAGTCTTTGAGACTGCCGTGCGTATGTATCCCGACGACGAGACAGCCAACCTCAACGCCGCCAATGCGGCCATACGGCGCGACGACTATCAGGCTGCGCAAAAGTATCTTGACAAAGCGGGCACATCGGCCGAAGCCCTTTATGCCCGCGGAGCACTCGCAATACGCCGGAAAGACTACAAGACAGCCGTGACGTATTTAGAGAAAGCGCGTGCTATGGGTTTGGCTAAAGCCGCCGAGACATTATCGGAGATGTCATCACGCGGATATACCGAATAATAACGCAATTCAAAATAATAAAACCTAATCATTATGAAAATCAGAAATCTTTATTGCTCATTAGCAGCAGGCCTTGCGCTGGCAGTCGCAGGATGCAGCAGCGACGAGCCCGCCGGCACTACTCCGGATAAGGGAGGTAACGACAGCAAAGACGCCATGTATATGAGCGTCACAGTGCAACTGCCTGTCGGCGACAGAAGCCGCAGCGAGACTACCGGTCCCGGCAGCAGCACCGGCGGCACTGAAGACGGTCTCCCCAACGAAAACAAAGTCACGTCAATCCTGTTGGTACTCGCCGGATCTGACAACTCTTATATCGGCTGCGCCGAGCGAGTCGAAAGCCTCTCGACCGAGACCGGCGGCAAAGTCACGACCGTCCAGTCAATCTCCAAGACCGTTCTGTCGACATATTACGGAGGTGAGACCGGGGTGCTTGACGACACAAAGCAACAGGTCAACGTATTTGTGTTCTGCAATCCGACCGGAGCGCTCAGAGACATCTTCGCCCCCGGAGCATTAACCGTCGGAGACAAAACATGGTATGACAAGGCTTGCACAATAAACGAGACAAGCACCGGCGCCATCGACAATGCCGCTATCTGGGGCGGTCCCGACCACCAAGGCGGATTCCTGATGTCGTCATACGAACTCGCGACAAAACAGTTCCCTAAAAAATTCAGCGACTGGGAGAACTTCACCACCGTCGACAAACCCTTCATGCTCACCGGCCAGAACACCGGAGGCTCCGACACCGACTCAAACATTAACAACGGCTCGGCCATCAAGGTGGAGCGTTCGGTAGCGCGCTTTGACTTCAAAGACGGCAGCGGCAACAACAACACTTATGATGTGATTAAAAACGGTGATAACGTAATCATGCAGATAAAACTCACAAAAATGGCACTCGTCAACATGAGCAAAAACTTCTATTATCTGCGCCGTGTATCAACCGACGGAAAAAAAACCGACGCCTCACTTTGCGGCGCTGAAACCGCCACAAATTATGTTGTCGACACCGATGCAGACATCAAGGCTGACGGCACACTTATTTCCGGCAAAAAATTTAATGAATATTTCAATTTCGGTCTCGGCTATATCGACAATGACAACAGCTGGACAATCAGCTCCAAAGCCCGCGACCAGTGGTACACCTCAAAAATATCGGATGTCCTCGGCGGCACAGCTGACAATCCGTCATGGACCGGCAAGCCCGGCGATTACCGCATCTGGCGCTACGTGACCGAAAATACCATCCCCTCAGAAGAGAGCAACCAGAAGAACGGCATCTCGACCGGCGTCGTATTCAAAGGCAAAATGGAAGCTACAGAGTCGACCACCGGTACACTGGCCAACGCTCTCAGAAACGCCACAGGCATAGCAGCCGATGACCCCATCCTATACGTCTATCAGGGCATTATCTATGTAAGATGGACCGAAGTCCGCGCCGCAGCCATCGAAGCCGGCACAGGAGACCCGCTGTATAAGGCCGTGTTCGGTAACACGACGGTAACACCCGTAGCTGCCAAAAACGCCGACGGTGATACACCGGCTGTCACAGCGGTCTACAGTACAGACGAGAACAGCGCCGACTTCAAATGGGACGCATGGTACAACAATGGCAAAGACGCCGCCAAGCTCAAAGAATTCAAATCAGCGGCCACAACGGCCAAATTCACTCTCTATGAGTCAAGCAAAGACGAAGGAGTAGCCGGTTACTACTGCTATTACTTCTATTGGAACCGTCACAACGACAACGGCAAACCGGGTGTCATGGGCACTATGGAATTTGGTGTCGTGCGCAACAATGTTTATAAGCTCGCCGTGACCAATATCCGCAGACTCGGTCATCCGCGCGTTTCAGAGAACGACCCCGACCCTGTCAAACCCGAAAATCCCGACGAGTCCGGCGACGTCTATCTGAGCGTCTCATGCGAGGTGATGCCGTGGACTGTCCGCGTAAACGACATCGATTTCTAATCGTCACACGATGCGAAGCAGCAAACGAAGCATAACAGCAAGACTTATGGGTACGGTATTAATTACCGTATCCATATGTCTTGGCTTGACGTCCTGCGAGAGCATATACGACGACCTTGAGCCGTGTCCCCACGGCGTATCACTGCGCTTTGTGTATGAATACAATATGATGTATGCCAACGCCTTCCCGTCAAGCGTAGACTGTCTGACAGTATATATCTATGACGAGGACGGCAACTACGTGGACACCAAAGTCGTCACCGGACCCGAACTTCAGGACGAGAACTACCGCATGAGACTTGACCTCGCCCAAGGCACATACCGCTTTGTTGCCTACGGCGGTCTTGCGTGTGACGAACATACTTTTGCAGTGACACGCGAGCCCTCGGCGGGAAGCATACATACAGACTTGGGCGTCGCGGCTGACATTGGCCGCGTGACAGCCGTCCTACCCTCAGACCGCCGTCTTCACGACCTTTTCTATGGTGTCGGGACTCTGAGCACTGCCGACCTCTACAGAGACGGTGTGGTGGAAATGATGAAAGACACCAACAATCTGCGCATAGTCCTGCAGCAAGTCAACGGCAAACCGGTGCATGCCGACGATTTCGAGATGTCCATCACCGATGACAACACCCTGTTTGGCCATGACAATGACCTGCTGGCAAACGGCACTGTCACCTATCGGCCGTGGGCGTCAGGCGATGCCGTTGCCGGAGCGGCTGCCGACGGCGACAACCAAGGCGAACCCGTAGTCGTGGCATACTCTGAGTTCTCGACATCACGCCTGATGATCAAAAACAGCCCGAGATTAGTCATCAGACTCAAAGACAGCGGCAAAGAGATTGTAGACATTCCGCTCAACAACTATCTGCTGCTGCTCAAGAGCGAACTGTATGCCAAGATGGAGCCGCAGGAGTTTTTAGACCGAGAGAGCGTATGGTCGATGGTGTTCTTTCTCGGCAGCGACATGCATTGGATTAATACGCATATAAAAATCAACGACTGGACAGTCAGGATAAACGACGCCGAGATGTAATAATCCGCAGGTTGGTTTCATAAATTTTTGTTATGGAATATCGTAATACGAAACACAAGCCGTGGCCGGCAGGCATCATATCACGCTATATGGCAATAGCTGTGATATTAGTGTCTGTCATGACCGCTTGTTCTTCGGAAATCGACCAACCGGTTACTAACGATGACACGAGAGGAGGCCGTCTGTGGCTCACCCTCGTTGTGCCGCAGCTGTCACGGGCCGGTGACATATATGAGCCGGGCCTTGACAACGAAAATGCAATCGGCAATCTGACGATTTTTTTCTTTAACAACGCCGCGCAGGGCGTCGACGGCCCGGCAGACACTCCGTTTTTTAAGACAATCTATGTCGACAACGGATTTAAAAACACCGACAAAGGCGTCTTGATTGATGTCCCGCTTACTGACTATAATTACACATCAGGCGACCGCATCGCGGTCGTGGTCAATATGGGCGATCTCAGCTCCATGACGTCTCTCGGCGAGCTGCAGTCTTACATCCCGACGGCCACATGGCAGACTGACGCGCAGACACATCTGAGCGTGAATTTCACTATGGCATCGGCCGATAACAGCGACGGTGTCATTATACCGGTTGACGATGCGGCCGGCAGCGACAACGCCCAGAACGTAGACAAATACTACAAAGCCGCAGTCAGTGTCGAACGTACGGCCGCGCGCATCGATCTGAGCTATGACGCAGCTCAGGCAAAAGAGTCGTATATAGAATACCAATCTACCGGCGACGACGGAGCCGTCAACGGACACGTGCGACCCTACGGGCTGTCGCCTGTAAACGCCATGCAGCAACCGTCATACGCCCTCAAACGCATAAGCGACGGTCTCAGTGACGATTACAGCTGTTTTGAGCAGTGGCATTACACAGGCACGCTGCAGCAGACAGACAATCGCCCGACGCAATATGTCATCGAACCGCATACCGCAGCCAAAACAACGTGGACTCCCGTGCCGACGGAGTGGTACGGCGTCACATCGGCTGATGTGATGTCACAAGGCCTTTGGAACGAAGGCCTCAACATCGCCGCGATACTGAGCGGCGGCCAAATCGTGACCGACGCGAGCGGGCGCCGCGCCGCCATTGTGGCATATACAAACGAGAACACCCAGCATTACACCGCGCACAGCTCCAAATGGCTGACCGGGATTATGCTGCGGGCCGTATATATACCCGCTGTCGTCTATACTGACGGCAATGCCGCCATAGCGGCTGCAGACTATAAGCCCGAACAGACATTCTGGCGCTATCGCTGCAACGACAGCAATAATCCCGACGGCAAAGAGACCTCGCTGTACTTCACCACATATGACGCAGCCAAAGCATATGCCGACGCCCGGCCTTCAGGCGGAGCAGAAATCACCGAATATCCGTCGGGACGCTGTTTCTATCATGCGTGGATACGCCACACTGTCGAAGAACGCGCCACTGCCGTCGTATTTCCTATGGAATACGGCATAGTGCGCAATCATATTTACCGTCTGTCGTTTTCATTTCACAGAGCCGGCAGCCCCGACGCAGATATCGACGACCCGCAGAGTGTCGAGGCTGTCATCTATGTAAGAGCATGGAATGTTTTCGTTCATGACCAAATCATTATCTGATACACGTTTATGGGAATCAAATATACAGGCATACTGCTGATGACAGCCTTTATGCTGTGCGCAGGCTGCTCGGGCCATGAGCCGGAGCCGTCCGCCGAAACATTGTCTGCGGGTGTCACAATCAGGACACGTATGCCGCAAGACGTCAACGCCACCGAAAACGAGCTCATAAACACATGGTGGATGGCTTTTGTCGACCGCGACGGCATTGTCCGCCTTATACTTGACCGTCCGTCAGATAAAACCGGCGCTGTCGACTACGAAGAATTTGATTTTTCGATTGCATCAGGCACATATACTGTTTACGCCTTTGCGAATATCGACCGCACAACATTCGAGCCTGTGTTTGCTGCCGGACAGCCGGCTCCCGACCTTTCGGAAGCCACATGGGATAAAACGGGCAACGTCGGCGATTATGTTCCGATGAGCGGTGTGCTGCGCAACGTATCGATACAGGACGGCGCCCAAAGATATTTTTCAATCGAGGTCGTGCGTCTGTGGGCAAAACTGTGCTTTGAGTTTACGACAGATGCATCGCAGCCCGTCACTGTAAGCCGTATTTCTATGACGCCGGCCCACACCGGAGCCGTCAGCCTGCTGCCCGACTATAACTCTCTCGGAGGCGCCCCCGTGCTGCCGGCAGAGACAGTTTGCTCGGCACTCGGATTAGACACCGACATCACGATAACACAGGGCGAAACCGTTCCGGCAACATTTTATGTGCTTGAGTCGACCGCAGCCGCCCACGCCACCGGTCATTACCCGGTTTCGTTCGAACTGCAGTACGGCGATAACAAGACACAGACCGTCAGCGCATTGGCCTATCAACTACAGTATATAAACCGCAACGACTATGTGACAATCCCTGTGCTTCTCACCGACTGGCTTGTCAACATGGACGTTGATTTTTATCCGCCCATCGGAGGTTATCCTGCAGTCGTCATCGAGACAGCCGGCGATGAATATTTTGCAAAATTCGGCTCGGCGGGACGTTTTGTGATACGTCCCGCGGTCACAACAGCCGACGGCACTCCGGTCAGCGACAGAGATATTGACATCTCCATCACCACGTCAGACCCTGACGGAGTACTGAGCGTCGCACCTTCGCGCGACGACACAACCTATGAAATAACCGGAGAAATCGGCACTGGAAAAACAGGCACCGCTGTCATAACCCTCAGAATAACAGTCCGGACCGACGCCCTGCAACACAGTATTCTCCGCAAATTCTACATCATACGTCAGAACTCATGAAGAAGTTTCTATTCATATTGATGATATTCTTCGGTGCGTTCTTTGTGCGTGCCGAACGTGTAAACCTTATCACGACTGCGTCACAGCTCAGCGTCAGCAATATCGCCCCCGGCAGTTACATCCATGACCTGCTTAACGACTACGGCGTGGTTAACTCCCGGACCGGTGAGCTTGACGAGGAATGTTATATACAGGTCAAACTCAACCAACCGCTTAATCTCGGCGCGACTGACGACCTCATTGTCTCTTTGCGTCGCGGCTACGACTCCGAGTCCGGAAGTCACCCGACCACACTGCGTGTCGAGGGCAGTTTTGACGGTGTCAACTGGGACGAGAAATGGGACGACGACATAAACACTTGTCATGTATATTTCATGTTTCGCGGACCTAAAACCGTGGAATATTCGACCCGCATACGCACCTCCAAGCAATTTAACTATCTGCGCTTCACCGTAACAGCCAACAGCGGACGCCGTCACGACTCAAAGGGTCACCGCTACATGAGTGTCAATCAGTTTCAACTCTATCAAATCGGACGTGACGACAACTACAGCCCCGAACTGATTGACCGCTTTCACCTCACGACCGACTATGCCATTAAACTTAAAAACTACGAATACGTAAACACTCCCGGCATCCTCGAGCCGCTAAACCGCAAAGGTGGCCGCGAAACGAGCCTCGACGGCTGGTGTGACTGGGACGCGTGGGTCGACGGCAAATGGACCAAAGACACCGAGTTTCTTGAAAAATCAGGCATAAAGATGCCCGATTACAGTATGCTGACATCAGAGAATGACACCCACGGCTACAGACCGGACCCCGACCAAAAACGTCAGCCGACTCACACGACAGAGCATATCCTCTACGCCGTCCCCGGCGAAGCTATAGCTCTCTATCCCTATTACAAATTTGCGACAGCCTATCAGACAAATTTCGTCCACTGGTATGATTACCGTACCGGCGGAAATATTACCGTAACCGATGAAACGACACAGAAGACCACTGCATTACTGGATTTCCTGACAGACCCCTCCGCGATATACAAGAGTGAGTTACACGGATATTACGGAGGCCCTGTATTACCGGTCGAATATCCGCAGATAAGCACGCCCGACGAATATATCGCTTATGTAAATTTGATAAATAGTTACGGCGATACAGGCTGCGATTTGAAGTTTGAAATAACAGCCGACCTCGATTTTAGCGGCAAAACAGTCGAGCCCATCGGCCGTAATTTCGAAGGCATAATCGAAGGCAACGGCCATCGTATCAGCAACCTTGTCATGAACTATCCCGACCGGACAAATGTCGGTATAGTGGGACACTGCGGAAACGGATCCGCAATCCGAAACCTGATTATCGACAGCTCATGCCGCTTTATCGGCAAGAACAAAGTTGCTGCAATTGCCGGTGAAGACATCAATGGCAATGGGCGCAACATCGATAACGTGCAGTCTTATGCCTATGTCAAAGCCACTGACCCTGACGGATATGCCGCCGGCATTATAGGCTATTATGAGACCACTTACAATCCGGGAGATGTAATTAAAAACTGCTTTGTCGGAGGCACAGTCGAAGCCGCTCATGCCGCTGCCGTGGTCAACTGTTTCACCAACGGTAATTTTTCGGTCCGTAACACATTAAGTCTCGCGACTGTAGACTCAGGCGACGGATATAACAAATTTGCCGGAGGCACCCTGAGCAAATCAAATTTAAACAATTGCTATGGCAATTATGATGATATCACCGGGCAGCTCCCCGATGATTTAAACAGCGATGAATTCATCGCCAAATTAGGCAATCAGTGGGTCAAAGGCCCTGACGGCCATGCCATACCTGATAAATCAACCGTAATCACATTCAATAAGCCTGACAACGGCAAAGTAGCCACATTCTTCTGTCCGCGTTCGCCGTATGCCGACGACGGTGTGCTTCAGAATTTGCCTTTCCGCCCCGGTGAGGACGAATTTGTCATTGCAGCCGACTTCAGCCAGTCGTTCAGTCGCGACTTCAATATCGATGATAATAACAGCCGGATAATCGAGCCGATTATACAGTTCCGCCACATTTTCCGCATCCGTGACGGCCGAAAGTTTGCCGAAGAATTCTCCGGCTCGGTCGAAAACAACCGCCAATATGTGCGCAACAATCTCCGTCGCGTGTCGGCGAGAGCCGGCGTGCCGTTCCAAATCCGCCTTGACAGCCCTGTGCCGCTCAAAGGCACCACGCGCTCCAAGTATTATTATAAAATTTCGGATACCGACTATCGCCGTGTCTGCACCATGGACATTGAGGTAATAGACATGAAAACAGGCCAAACTATCCAGCGGACCATCATTAATCCGGCCGGACAGATGACCGATGAATCAGGCAATAATATCATGGCGGGTAACAAACCGATTGATGCGGGTCATTTTTATTACGGCGAGACATTTAATGGCGAAGGCGCCCGCAAAATCGGCGGCACGACATACAATATCTGCGGAGGCGGAGGCAGCTATTACCGCATGCTTAAGTGCGAAGCCCCGTCTGAGGGCCACTATCTGATACGCATCACCGGCAATGACATCAACACCAACCCAATCAAAATAATCGGCAGCGACGAGCCCCTCGTGGTGATGGAGATGGAGCTTAGCGTCCTGCCGGAGAGCGCGGCCAGCTTAGTCGACGAGGATACGCTATACGGTGACAACAAAACATACGAGCATGCACGGGAGGAAGCACTCGAGGATGCCTACGGCGAGCCTAAACAGCGCCTGACTTTCGACGAATATGTGGCTCTCGAAAGTCTGCCCAACAGCTCCGACTATTTTACAGGGGCCGGAAACAGCCGAAAACTTAAATGGCCGCTGCCATGGGAGGATGTCACCTACAGTTTTGACTATAACGACCTCCGTGACTTCAATATGTATGGCATCGCAAGCAAGTCGGAGCAGTTTGATATTTACAGTTATGCGGCAGCACAGCATAAAAATCCCGACGGCACCAATCATCTTTATGACAGGCTCTATTACAAGACATACCGACAGACTCAGAATCCCAAGTCAAAACACGGATATTTTTATTTTGTAAACGCAGCCGAAGACCCGGGTATCATGGCACGCCTGAGACTCAACAGTCTGTGTATGGGCAGCACAATCCATGTATCCGCATGGGTCGCCGAGTTTTCATTAGGGGAGGAACGAGCCAACATTGCCTTTAACTTCGTCGCCGTCCTTAACGAAGCAAACGGCAAAAGACGAGTGCCGCTCCACACATTTATCTCCGGCTATCTGCCCAAGGCCGGTGAGTGGATGAACATCTATTACTCTTTTGTCCCGAATTATTCCGATGCCGGCATATCGTCTGACATGATTGACCACTACGAGCTTGAACTGGACAACAACTGCAGAAGCTCGTCGAGCGCCGACTATGCCATCGACAACATACGTCTCTATGTGGCCGACCCGACCGTATCAGCCATCCAGAACGAGCCGGTCTGCGGCGAGTCTAAAGACGTAGCCGTGCGTGTAGAGACACCTTTCGAGACATTGCTGCAGATTGTCGGCGAAACCGAAACAGACGACGACAGCAAGTCTATACGGCTCTATTATACGTTCATCGACAAAGACAAGTTCGACAAAACATATAACGAGCTGAAAGACACCGATCCCGAGCCGGGCCGTAAGGCCTACGAGGCGGCTGTGCTGAGATATGACTACAACTCGGGCGGCGAGGGAGACATGACATTCGGAAATGTCAGCTTCAACCTCAATTATGACTCTAACGAAGAATACAACAACCCGACCGACATAAGCACGCAGGCATACCGTAAAACAGCCAAAGACGGCACGCGTATGATTGCACTCAACACACGACCGAATGACAACGCGCTCAGCACAGCCAAAGAGTACTACGTGTCGATATATCCCGAAATGGCCGGCTCCGGCGTGACAACACCCTCGTGGCCACAGTTCGACATACTGGACCCTTGCGCGCGCGTATGCATATTTAAGGTCAAACCACGCAGCACCATCAAAGTCGACGGTGAGCTGCGCGAAGAAACCGACAGCATCACAAGCTGTAAAAACCAGTCTCCTGTGATACAGGTTGATTTGTGGGGCAAAACAGCCGACGGCGACGACATCGAGCCAATCGAAAAAAATGCCATGCTTGACTGGTATAACGGCACTTATGATGAGTTTAATGCCGAAAGTTTTGACGCCGAAAAGTCGCTCAGAGACATATTGCTTATATTCCGTTCGGAGTATCCTGACACGGAGACATGCGATGTGGAGCCGGCCGGTGACCTTACGGACGATATGCTGGCATATCTGAAGAGTCTGACAGAAGACATCAGAGAGGGAGACTCGCGCCCGCGACTCAGACTGTTGCAGGCGTCATACGTTTTCCCCCCGGTGCAGATTCCCGAGGGTCAGGATGAAGCTATATGCTGTGTCACGGCAATCCCCGTCAATGTCACTAAAGAAAATATTCTGGTATGTTCTGATCCGACCGAGGTGCGCATACATGTCAAACAGACGGCGCCGGCTCTTAACCATGGCCTCGGAAAGATAGAATATCCCGAAGGCATATCAGATGTGCCGATACGCATAGGACTGTCCCAACTTAAATCGACAAGCGCATCCGAAAACTCAGACCTGTCGCAGCACCTCGTCAAGCTGAACGTGCCCGTCAGAAGAGTTGTGATAGGCTCTCAGAGCTCCGAGGAAATGCAACTCATAGCCGGCAGCCCGTATATATACCTCGTCGAGACAAATGATCCGGCCTACGAAGACCTCGGCACTGTCGACGATAACGGTAACGATACAGGCACATTGATGACTGTCGGCGAAATCACCAACCTGACCGCTAAGATTGTCGGCCAACACAATATATTCATGGTTGTCTTCTATGACAGTTTCATCTTCAGGGAGGGTTATTATTACAGAATCCGTTTCAGTTTCAAGGAGGACTCTCAGGACGAAAATGTCGAAGGTAATTGTTACGGGCAGGACGTATTCACGCTGAAGGTTGTTCCGGAATATCAGCGCTGGACAGGCGATGCTCCCGGCTCGAGCAGAAACTGGAACAATGACGCCAACTGGAGCCGTGTGAGCGCTGACGAGCTTAACCTTACGGCAGAGCGCGCCGCGACTCTGACAGATTTTGTGTCTGACGGCTCAAACAACCGCCAACATAGTTATGCGCCGCTCGATTTCTCCAAAGTAATAATCCCGGCGGGTGATACATTCCCGTATCTTGACAGCTATGCCGGCGATGACACCGAAGACCTCTCGGCCGATTACCCCGACATAACGACAGGAGTGATTTGGACCAAGAATCCGTCATCTGCCGCAGCCGGAGCCGCAACTGACAACATACAGTATGATATGGCTGCTTATACATCAGCCGACTCCCAAATCAATTGTCGGCCGTGGTATGCCAACACCTGTGAGCAGATACATTTCCGTCCCGAATCCGAAATCGGGGGACAACAGAACTTAATCTATCAAAAGGCATGGGTCGATATTGCGACAGTCCCGGCGAGATGGTACACATTGGCAACTCCCCTCAAGACCGTTTATGCCGGTGACATGTATCTCCCCACCGATAATGCAAGACAGGAATCGGAATTGTTTGAAGACATCGTATTCGACGCCGGACGCAATAACCGCTTTTCACCGGCCGTCTATCAGCGCGGATGGAACAAGAGCACCACGACGGTCTATGAACTTGACGGCAACGACCGCAACGTGGCGGTCAAAGCCGACTGGAGCAATGTATACAACGATGTGGCCGAAGTCTACGGAGGAGGTGTCGGTTTCTCTATAAAGACCGACGCATCAAAATCAACCGGCAACAAAGGCGAAGTATTATTCCGCCTTCCCAAATCAGACACGTTCTTTGATTACTACAGCGAAGACGGAACAACTGTCGGCAACCGCACCGCAATCGACCGCGCAGATAATTTCCGTCTTAATGACGCGGCCGGTACCATAAAGGCAGTCAGCCGAGGCGACAACCGATATTTTCTTGTCGGAAATCCGTTTATGGCTCACCTCGACATGCAGGCCTTTATAAGCGGTAACGCAGACAAAATCAACCCGAAATACTGGCTGCTGACCGCAGACACGCAGGGTGTCGCCGTATTTGACAAAAACACCGCCGTTACTGTCGGCTCCGCAAGCGACAAAATCGCTCCCCTCCAAGGCTTTTTTGTAGAGGCTAAAGACGGTGCGGCCACTGTGACAGCCGGCGGAGACACCCAGCTTGAACTGACTTACACCCCCGATATGTCCTGCACCGCATCATTCGGAGACGCGTCGTTACAGACACTGAGCCGCTCATCAGCCGGAGGGAATATCGTTACGATTTCTGCCGTGCGCGATAATATAATCTTGTCACAGGCATTTATCAATATATCCCCGGATGCCGAGGGGTCATACAACGAAACCAATGATGCCGTATTGATTGAAAACACACGCTTGGACATCCCGGCCGCCGTTTACACTGTGGCCGATAAAGTAGCGTTGTCAGTCAACACTACCGATAGTGCCGACGGTACGGAAATCGGTCTCGTATCTGCAGATAATGAGGAAACCGAGCTTGTCTTTGACGGTGTCGGCGCGCTGTCAGGTTTATCACTCTATGATGCGGCGACCGGTGAATACACCGGTTTATACGACGGCATGGAGTACTCTGTTAACGGTGCGGCGTCAGGTCGTCTGTATCTGCTGTCTGACCGCGACAATCCCGATATGGAGTTACAGTCTGTCAAAGTCAATATTAACGGCCGCAGAGTGCGCGTAGAGGCCGGATGCGGGACTTCGGTGTCGGCAAGTGTCTACACGATTGAGGGTATAAAGGTATTCGGCTCGACAGAAAACTCTAAGATTATGGAGTTCAGCCTTGACAAAGGACTTTATATCCTTGAAGCCTCAGACGATATTGAGACTGTAAACCGCAAAATATTCATACGGTAAAAATGCTTAAGGCAACAGCAGTTTTAACCATACTGATTATGATTTCATCACTGTGTCGGGCACAGGAGCACGGCGCAGTGTTGCGGTTAGAGCGCGACGTGATTGACTTCGGAGCTGTAGAGTATAACTCGGTCGTCACAGACTCTGTTAAGGTCTGCAACGACGGTGACGAGCCGTTAGTTATAAAATCTGTATTTACAGATTGCGGCTGCACAGTACCCTCTTATAGCCGAAACCCGATAGCTCCGGGAGAGTGCGGTATCATAGCCGTGCGTTTCATCAGCCGCGGACGTTCGCCCGGCAGTTTCCGCAAGGCTGTGCGCATACGTTCAAACGCGATACACCATAATAAGATAATGTTTGTCGCCGGCCGTATAAAAAATCCGGCGACAAACAAATAAACTTCGCTGACAGCCGGACCTCACAATGATTTAAGGATTATGGAGTTGGCTTTATCGACAACCGATGTATCAAGACCTGCGAGATAAATTTGTGTCGTAGCCTCGCTGTCATGTCCCATTCCTTCGCTGATGACCGCTAACGGTATCCCCTTTGCCTTGGCCGCCGAGGCCCAGCTGTGGCGGGCCACATACAGTGTCAGCGGAATTGTCACGCCGACCATGCCGGCTATATTTTTCAGACTGTGGTTTATATTGTAGCCTACATTACGGTAGGTCCACCGCTCGTTTGTGCCGGGTCTGCGGATAATCGGCAGCAGATAATCACTTCGGTTTTCAGGATATTTGTCAAGGATTGACTGCATGTCATCTGTCCATTCAATCACAAGCTGCTGACCGGTCTTGCGGCGGCGATATGCGATATACCCGTCCGTTAAATCTGTCTTTTTGAGAAAAGCCATGTCGATGAAACTCATTCCCCTGAAATAAAAACTCATCATAAACATATCGCGCGCAAAATCGAGAGCCGGCGAATGTGATAAGTCCAGTTTCTTGATTTTTTTAATGACCGCTAAAGGCAAAGCCCGTTTGATCGTTTTGTCAATACCCGTATATACGTGTCTGAACGGGCGCAGATTCTCGACCGCATCGGCCTCGACCGCCCGATTGTAGACGGCCCTGAGAACACGTGTATAAAACGATATGGTATTTGGCACAATGCCACGGCTCTTGTGCCATGCCTCATATGCTTCCATCACTTCCGAGGTAAGACAATCGAGCATTATATCTTCGTCGTGCCTGAATTTTTTAAAACTGTTAAGTGTGACTTTATATGTCTCGGACGTTCTTAGCCTACCGTTCTGTCTGAGTTTTGCGATTAACCTCTCCATAAAGTTGAAAAGAGAGTATTCGTGCACATAACGGTTAAACTCGTCTATCACATCCGAGGCGGTGTAAGAAAGTCCGCCGGCATCCAATTTGCGGTCAATTTTGTTCAATCGCTCCAAATCACGACGTATGCACTCGCGTATAGAGAGAATAAACGTCCGCCGTCCGCTTTGAGGGACCGAAGTCACCATCGAGCGTCTTTCGTCCCATTCCGTCATGAATATGCGGTAATCCGAGAGAAGCTGTCGCACCTTCCGCTCATGGATAATCTGATAATAGATTGTACCCTCTTGTCCCGCTACAGTCGAGGGTCTGAATTTCACTTTAATCGAGGCCATGTTGATTTGTTTTCTGTAATATACTCGTATCTGTTTATGATGTCTTATCCGGAGTTGAATCACTGAGTTTTCGATTTTGTCGGATTTAACGAAATAATCACTATTTTTGTGATAAAAACAGACATTGGTGAATGATATATACAGACAGATTGATTTTGCGCCCGTGGCAGCAGGACGATGCAGATGACCTCTACAAATATGCATCCGACAGCCGGGTGAGCGAACTCGCCCTGTGGCCTCGCCACACATCGCGCGAAATGAGCCTTTATGTAATAAAGGAGATATTCATGCCCAATCCACATTCATTCGCCATGGTTATGAAAGAATCCGGTGAGGCTGCAGGCTGCATCGGGCTCGTCCCCGAAGGAACGGAGCATTTTGCGCCGCAGCCGGGCGAGCGTGAGGTGGGTTACTGGCTCGGGCATCCACTTTGGGGAATGGGACTGACAACCGAGGCTCTCGGCGCATTTTTAGCTTACTGCCGCGACAGTCTCGGGCTGAAATCGCTGCTGATTACCACCGATGCCGCAAACATCGCGTCACAGCGTGTCGCCGCCAAATGCGGCTTCAAGTTTGTATGCGATTATGACTTTGACGGCATCGCGTCAAAGGTTTACAGACGACAGATATGACTATTATCGGTTTTTATACATCTCCTCATAATAGCGCTCGTAGTCGCCCGAGGTGATGTTGTCCATCCACGGCTCGTTGTCGAGATACCAGCGGACAGTGCGCTCGATGCCTTCCTCAAACTGGAGCGACGGCTCCCAGCCGAGCTCGCGCTGCAGTTTGCGCGAATCGATGGCGTAACGCAGATCGTGGCCGGCGCGGTCGGTGACGTAGCTGATAAGCGAGTCGCTGTAGCCCTCGGGGTTGCCGAGCAGACGGTCGACGGTCTTGACGAGGAGACGGATGATGTCGATATTTTTCCACTCGTTGAAACCGCCGATATTGTAGGTCTCGGCCGGACGGCCGTTATGAAAGATGGTGTCGACGGCACGCGCGTGGTCCTCGACGTAGAGCCAGTCACGCACATTCTCGCCGCGGCCATAGACAGGTAGCGGCCGACGATGACGTATGTTGTTTATAAACAGCGGAATAAGCTTCTCAGGAAACTGATAGGGGCCGTAGTTATTGGAGCAGTTGGTCACGATTGTGGGCATGCCATAAGTGTCGTGATAAGCTCGCACGAAGTGGTCGCTCGAGGCCTTGGCTGCGCTGTAGGGCGAGTGCGGGTCATACTTGCAGGTTTCGACGAAGAACTCACGGCCGTAGGCTTTATGATTTTCTGACGATGCGGCTGTGGTGAACGGCGACGGCACACCCTGAGGCTCGGTCATCTCCAATGAGCCGTAGACCTCGTCGGTCGAGATGTGATAGAAGAGCTTGCCGTCATAGCGCTCGGGACGCGACTCCCAGCTGACGCGGGCGGCCTGCAGCAAGGCGAGCGTTCCCATCACGTTGGTGCGCGCGAAGGTGAACGGGTCTTTTATCGAGCGGTCGACATGGCTCTCGGCGGCAAAGTTGATGATACCGTCGACCTGATACTTCTCAATCAGTTCGAGCATACGGTCATAGTCACAGATATCGGCGCGGACAAAGGTATAATTCGGACGGTCCTCGATGTCGCGGAGGTTGGCGAGATTGCCGGCATAGGTCAGTTTGTCGACATTTATGATATGATAGTCAGGATATTTGTTGACAAAAAGTCTGACGACATGGCTGCCGATGAAGCCGGCGCCACCGGTTATGATGATGTTGCGTTTCATTTCAGGTTGTCGATACATTTTTTTAACGAATCGGTCCAATATGGTACCGCTATGCCGAATGTCTGTTTGAATTTGGTCTTGTCGAGTACCGAATAGGCAGGACGGCGGACCTTCGAGGGGAACTCGTCGGAGTGGCAGGGCGAGATTTGGCAGGCAGTGTTGCCGACCATCGCGGCAATGGTCTTGGCGAAATCATACCACGAGCAGACGCCCTCGTTGGAGTAATGGTAGATGCCCTCGCGGCCCTCGTAGCTGCGGGAGGTGATGATGCTGACGATGGCGTCGGCGAGATCCTGAGCGTAGGTCGGCGTGCCGGCCTGATCAAAAACTACCTTGAGCGACGGCCGTGTCGCGGTCAGCTCGAGCATGGTTTTGACGAAGTTGCGGCCATACTCGCTGTAGAGCCACGCCGTGCGTATAATCAGAGCACGGCAGCGCGAATCGGCGACGGCCTGCTCGCCGTGGAGTTTGGTGAGTCCGTAGACACCTGTCGGCGTGCCCTGCTGGTCCTCGCGGCACGGCACATTGTAAGGCTCGCGTCCGAAGACATAGTCTGTCGAGATGTGTATGAGCGTGGCGTCACAGTCGCGGGCCGTGCGGGCCATACCGGCGACAGCGTCGCCGTTGAGACGCTCGGCAAGCAGCGGATTGTCCTCGGCCCTCTCGACATCGGTATAGGCGGCGCAGTTGATAATCACCTTTATGCCATTGTCGCTGACCATCGCCGCCACGGCGCCGGCATCGGTGATATCAAGTTCGTCGACATCAGTGAATATGTATCTGTCGGCACTGCCGGCCGTAGCGCGACGCAGACAACGGCCGAGCTGGCCTCCGGCTCCGGTTACGAGAATATTCATTTTGCGTAATAATCTGTGTTAAAGTCAAACGGAGAGTCAAATCCGGCAAAAGGACTGCGACAGCGGTCTTTGTCGCTCAAAACGGCCTCTGTGGGGCTGATATGCCAGTCGATACCCAAATCCGGGTCGTCGAGTTTGATGCCGCCCTCTGACTCTGGATGATAGTAATCATCACATTTATAACGGAATACAGCCGTGTCGCTAAGTACGGCAAAACCATGGGCAAAGCCGCGCGGAATAAACAGCTGCAGATGATTGTCCCCGCTAAGCTCGACGGCCACATGGCGCCCGTAAGTGGGCGAGCCGCGGCGTATATCGACGGCCACATCCAGAACACGCCCGCTGACACAGCACACAAGCTTGCTCTGGCTGTATGGAGGACGCTGGAAGTGCAGCCCGCGGATGACACCGCGCGACGACATCGACTCATTGTCCTGCACGAAATCGACCGGGCGCACCTGCGCGTCAAACTCACGCTTTGACCAACTCTCGAAGAAGTAGCCTCGCGCGTCCTCAAAAACACGGGGACGGATAATCACCACCCCGTCTATGTCAGTCTTTATTACCTCCATCGTCTCACTCAAAATCAGGCATGTCCTTACAGCGGTCCATGTCGTCTATAACTTTCAACAGATAGCGGCCGTATTGGTTCTTGAGCATGGGTCGCGCAAGCTCGGTCATGCGCTCGCGGCTTATCCATCCGCGACGGTAGGCTATGCCCTCAAGACAGGCTATCTTGAGGCCCTGACGTTTCTCGAGGACCTCGACATAAATCGACGCCTCAGCCAACGAATCATGGGTGCCGGTGTCAAGCCACGCAAAACCGCGGGGCAGCGTCTTGACCTTTAGCTCGCCGGCATCGAGAAAAGCCTGATTGACCGACGTAATCTCAAGCTCGCCGCGGGCTGACGGACGTATGCCGGCGGCTATGTCGACGACCTTATTGGGATAGAAATATAGGCCGACGACCGCATAGTTTGATTTTGGATGTTCGGGCTTCTCCTCGATTGACAGACAGTTGCCCTCGCGGTCAAACTCGGCCACACCGTAGCGCTCGGGGGTGTCAACCCAATAGCCGAAAACGGTGGCGCGTCCCTCTGACTCGGCGTCACGGACAGCATCGCGCAACATAGCCGAAAACCCGGCCCCGTGAAATATATTGTCGCCGAGCACGAGACAGACAGAGTCGTCGCCGATGAAATCGCGGCCGATGATGAAGGCTTGCGCCAGTCCGTCGGGCGAAGGCTGCTCGGCATAAGAGAACTTCACTCCGTAATCGCTGCCGTCGCCCAAAAGATGCTCAAACATCGGCAGGTCAAACGGTGTCGAGATGATGAGGATGTCGCGGATGCCGGCAAGCATGAGCACCGAAATCGGATAATAGACCATCGGCTTGTCATAAATCGGCAGGAGCTGCTTGCTGACGCCCTTGGTGATGGGATAAAGACGAGTGCCGGAGCCGCCGGCCAACACGATGCCCTTCATATTGCTGATTATTTTATTAATTTAAATATTTTGCCGGCCTGACGCACGATGTAGACTCCTTTGGCAAGTGAGGCCACGGCATCGTCAAGCGGCATGCCGGAGGCCACACAGACGCCCTGCAGATTCCAGACAGTCACAGGGAGCGACGGGTCAATGTCGCCGTCTGTAACTATGCCGTCGATGCCGGTCGTCACTCTCAGACCGCCGAAGTCCTTCCAGCCCGGAGCGGCCTTATAAGCCTCGAGAGTTCCGTCAGGAACTGCGAGAGACATATTTGAGACCTCATCATAAAAACTTTCGGCACCACGACTGAGTGACGGCGGGGTCTGTGCACGGCAGGTGACTTCAGACAGACCGGCTCGCGTCAGCTCCATAAACATCGACGGGCTGACCTCGGTCACAGTCTCGGGGATAGTGAGCGACCGTAGATTGACACCCTCAGCCATATTCATATGGGTATTGATGGCAGTGAGCGTATAGGTCTTACCTTCAATTTCAAACTCAGAGGGAATGACCCAATCAGAAGGCTCGGTCATGAAATCTTCATAATCATAGTGCGTAGCCTCAATCATCGCCAGCTCACATGTCGCGGCATCATCATCAAGGACTCGTGCTACGAATACAGACCTGAAAACCGGTTTAAGCTCCATATCAGATGTGATGGTTAAAGTGCGCCGACGGACATAATTATCATCAGACCAACCGTCGAACGTCATGTCACTGCGGAGCGGACGCGTCTCAATCTCAATCTGCGAGCCGTATTCATATTCGCCCGAAGGATTGCCGTTGACATAATAGCCGTGCTCATGCTCGGCGACGTCTAATTTCAGCAGACGGTAATAGGCAATCTCGGCGTTGTAGGTCGAGGTGCCCTCGGCGACTGTGACAGTGCGTGACGAGCCGTCAGTGCCGTCGGCCCATGCTTTGAAAAGCCACTCGGGGGCATCGGGGCAGACATTAAGCTCGGCTGTAGCACCCGCCTCATAGATACCGCCGCCGCGCACAGTAGCAAACTGCGGGAAATTAGTTACAACGACACGCACAAGATGACGCGGAGCGACAGCGTCCTCTATAGTCTTGCCGGCAGGCACCCAGACATAGCAGATGCCGTCATTATCGGCGAGAACGTCTGTCTCTGCACCGGCCTGATTGGCGCGCCACATAGTCTGAGGCTCTATGCCGTCGAGCGTCACACAGTCGAGCGCATTGCCGGCGGCGTCAGTGACCACGGTGCGGTCGTTGGCCTTAGAGTTGAGGTAGCCTCCGTTGAGCACAACTTTCAGTGTGCCCTGCACGGAGCCGACGCCTGTCGTCACACTTATGCCGTTATTTCCCTGCGACAAACCGTTTGAGCCCTTTGCTAAGACGATGCCACCGTTGATGGTCAGAACGCCGTTGACGCCCTTGTCATCACGGTTCCATGTCCAGCCAGTGCCTATGCCGGCACCGCCCGTGCTGCCTGTGGCACGGATAAGACCTCCGTTGACGGTGATGTTGCCACAAGGCTCATAAATCTTACCGCCGATGCCGGCTGCACCTCCGCCCCCGCCGGGACCGGCGACAGCGTCAAGCGTTGCGTCTGCATCACCATCAATAGTGAGCGACGCGCCGAGCATAACCCTGACGGCCGGATACTCACGGCCGCCGACGAGACGGTTATTACCTTTCAAAACGAGCAGGGCGTTTGCGCCGTCGGCAATCTCGACGGGCGAAACAGCGCCGGACTCGCTATTGTCGGCATATATATTATCAATAGTAAATTTCACGGGATTCTCAGCCGTGCCGCCGCTGACAGTGATATGATTACCGCAGGGCGACTCCGAGCTGATAACTGTTATCGGCGCTGTAGCGGCTATAGTATTATCGCTCTGAGTGTAGCCCGAAGGTGTGATAATAATGTCGCCGTTGGCAAGGTCTACGGTACCCTCCGGAAGCGGTGTCTCGTTAATGTTCGCGCCAAAGTTTTTCCAATAGTCAGCGCTCTCGTAGAGCGTTTTTTTGCCATAAGGCACATTAAGCGCAAAATCATAGCGTTGGAATGTATTTTCACTAATCACCGGAGGCTCGCCGAGCATGGTCATCGATGTCAGACCGTTGCATCCGTCGAAAGCACCTCTGTCAATTTTCGTAACCGAGGCAGGGATGGTTATTTCGGTAAGTTTCGAACAGTAATAGAAGGTATATTCGCCGATTTCACCAAGTCCCTCGGGGAGTGTGACACGCGTAAGCTCATAGCAATTGTGGAAAGCCTCACTGCCGAGGCCCACAAGGTCCGCGGGCAGGTCTGCTTCCTTAAGTTTCAGACATGATTCGAAAGCATGATGCCTGACCATACGGAGGGTCGAAGGCAGTTTTATGGCCGTCATCTCCACACAGCCGTTAAAGGCGAATGGCTGCAGCAAAATATATCCCTCGGGTACGACAAACGAGGTCACGCCGCGGCACATCGAGAAACCCTTCTCGGCAACCGAGGTGACAGGCAGACCTTTGTAAATGACCGGGAGAATGATCCGACCGCTGAGGGTTGCCGGCTCCTTTGCAGCGATGCTGTAAGCGAGACCGTCGGCACTGAGCGTAAATGTGAAATTGTCATCAAGCAATATAAGATGGAGGGTCGAGTCCTTCTGAATGGAGTAATCCTGTAGGGTAAACTTATCTTCGAGAGTCATACCTGCAAAAACGAGATAAAAAGTATCTGCCTCATAGTCCTCTTTATCAGTGATTTTTTGTTTGACCTCTGATATTTGGTCAGTCGGCTCGACTTCGAGAGTGATGTGTTTTCCGGAAGCGGTCTTGACAAAAATCTGCATAGCGGCGGCGTCAAATGCAAATAGTGAGCCGCAAACAAAGAGCATCAGCAGAGTCAATAGCCTGACAGGTTTCATAGAATACTGTATATTAGTTTTATAATGATTGGCTTTAATGTTTACCTCAATTGACAAAATTACTACAAATCAAATTGATATACAAATGCAAAAAGCGCGTCCACGTGATGTGCGGACGCGCTTTTTATCAGTTTGCGATTACTGTTCAGAGACGTTTTTTGATTTCGGCGGTCTCGGCCTCGTAGCCGGGCTTCTCGAGGAGGGCAAACATGTTGCGTTTATAAGCCTCGACACCGGGCTGGTTGAAGGGGTTGACACCGAGGATATAGCCGCTGATGCCGCAGGCAGCCTCAAAGAAGTAGATGAGCTGTCCGAGATACTGCTCGGTGAGTGCCGGGACGGTCAGATGGATATTGGGCACACCGCCGTCGACATGGGCAATGACTGTGCCGAGCTCGGCCATCTTGTTGACTTCGTCGACACGTTTGCCGGCGAGGAAGTTGAGGCCGTCGAGGTTGGCGTCGTCATGGCCGATGCGCAGCTCGTGATGCTGCTCGGCGACAGAGATTACAGTTTCGAAGATGATGCGCTCGCCGTCCTGAATCCACTGACCCATTGAGTGAAGGTCGGTCGAGTTGTCGACGGCTGCGGGGAATATGCCTTTGTGGTCCTTGCCCTCGCTTTCGCCGTAGAGCTGTTTCCACCACTCGCCGAAGTAGTGGAGTTTGGGATTATAGTTGACGAGAATCTCGATTTTCTTGCCTGCGCGATACAGCGCGTTACGTGTTGCGGCATACAGCAGAGCCTCGGGCTCGTCGGCGCTGAGAGTGGCTTTCTCCATGGCGGCTGCCCCGGCCACAAGAGCCTTGATGTCAAATCCGGCCACGGCGATGGGCAGCAGGCCGACGGGAGTGAGGACAGAGAAACGTCCACCGACATTGTCAGCGATGACAAAGGTCTTGTAGCCCTCCTGATCGGCGAGCGAGCGCAGAGCGCCACGCTTGGCGTCGGTGATGGCCACGATGCGTTTTGCGGCCTCTTCACGGCCTGCCTGTGCCTCTAACTGCTCTTTGAGCAGACGGAAGGCGATGGCCGGCTCGGTCGTTGTGCCTGACTTTGAAATGACGATTATGCCGAAACGCTTGTCGCGCAGATAATCTGAGAGTTCGTAGAGGTAGTCTTCGCCGATGTTCTGGCCGGCAAAGAGGACTTTGGGAGTCACGTTGCTGCGATAGGCTGCAAACGAGTCGCTGAGCGCCTCGACCACGGCTTTAGCGCCTAAGTAGCTGCCTCCGATGCCGATTACGACAACCGTATCGCAGTTTTTACGCATCTCGGCCGCAGTAGCGTTGATGTCATCGAGCTCGGCTGCGGGAATCTCGGAGGGAAGTTTCACCCATCCGAGGAAATCGTTGCCGAGACCGCTGTGGTCGGTAAGTTTTTTTAGACTCTCTTTAGCCACCGGTTTCAGTGCGTCAATGTCGGCTTGGCTGACTGCACCAAGGACATTTTTAACGCTTAATTGGATAGTTTTCATATAACAGGTAAAAAGTTAGGTGTTTTCGGTTATGCGGATATAATCTTTTTCAATCAAAATACTCGGCCATGCGGCTGATGGCTTTGGTCGGGCTTACATGCCGGTAGAGTATGTCGTAAACGCCGTCAAGTATCGGCATCGACACCTCGTAGCGCCGGTTTATATCATATATACATTTGGCGCCATAGTAGCCCTCGGCTGTCTGCTCCATCTCCATGCGCGCGGCCTTGACGGAGTAGCCTTTGCCTATCATCGAGCCGAAGTTATGGTTGCGCGAGAAACGCGAGTAGGCCGTCACGAGCAGGTCGCCGAGATAGACAGAGTCACAGATCTGACGCGGCCGCGGATTGACGGCCTGTATGAAACGCTCCATCTCGCGGATGGCGTTCGAAAGCAACATGGCGAGGAAGTTGTCACCACGCTTGCTGCCGTGGATGATGCCCGAGGCGATGGCGTAGACGTTTTTGAGCACGGCGGCATACTCTATGCCGTCGACGTCACTCGAGGTGATGGTGTGGGTGTTCTTGCCCGAGATGCACCGTGCGAAACCGGCCGCACGCTCTATGTCGGTGCAACCGATGGTGAGGTATGACGGACGAGACAGGGCGACCTCCTCGGCATGGCAGGGACCCGAGATAACCAGCTCGCGGGTGTGGTCGACGCCGAAACGGCGCACCATATAATCGGTGATAAGTTCGTTCTCGTCGGGCACGATGCCTTTGACAGCCGAGACAATCGACTTGCCGGAGATGTCGACCGTCACTTTGTCCATGTGGTCCTTGAAATATGGCGAGGGCATGACCAACAGCAGAGTGTCACAGTCGGTACACACCTCGTTGATATCGCTTGAGAAAATAATGCGGTTGACATCAAACTGCACATCAGTCAGATAGGCCGGATTGTGGCCCAAACGCTTGAAGTCTTCTATGCGGTCGTCACGACGCATATACCAAGTAATCATTTCGCAGTTCTCGAGCAGGAGTTTGGCGAGCGCCGTGGCCCATGTGCCTCCGCCCATCACCGCTATCTTACCGGGAAATTCCATTATATTGTATTATTAAGTCTTTGACTAATCGTGTTTCGCATGATAAAACGGCCTCGGCCGACATTAGTTCACGCCGGCCGGGTCGTCTGTTGTCTAATATTAAGCCTCGGGGCGCTTGGCGGCAGCCTCAATCCAAGCGGCAACCTCGTCGACCGTCGGATTTTTTAACCCGAGCTTGAATTTCTTATTTATGCCGCAGAGGTCCTGATGGAGACGACCGGCCTGTGCGCCGGCGAGAGCCTCAACGGTGAGGACTCCGGCTTTCTGCAAGGGAGCGACCCAGTCAGCCTCGACGCCCACAGCGGCGAACGCCTCTGCCGAGTCGCGGCGCTCGACCTTCTCGGGACGCATCTGCGGGAACAGGAGCACCTCCTGAATGGCAGTCTGTCCTGTCATAAGCATCACCAGACGGTCCATGCCGATGCCCATGCCCGATGTCGGGGGCATGCCGTATTCAAGGGCACGGATGAAGTCGTGGTCAATAATCATGGCTTCGTCGTCGCCTTTCTCACCAAGTCGCATCTGCTCGACAAAGCGCTCGTACTGATCGATGGGGTCGTTAAGCTCGGAGTAAGCGTTGCAGAGCTCCTTGCCGTTGACCATCAGCTCGAAACGCTCGGTCAGTTCGGGATTGTCGCGGTGGCGCTTGGTCAGCGGCGACATCTCGATGGGATAGTCGGTGATGAAGGTCGGCTGGATGTATTTGCCCTCGCATTTCTCGCCGAAAATCTCGTCGATGAGTTTGCCTTTGCCCATGCCGGGGTCGACCTCGATATCGAGGCGGCGGCAGACGTCGCGCAACTCATCCTCTCCCATGCCCGAGATGTCGATGCCGGTATGCTCTTTGATGGAGTCAATCATGGTCACGCGGCGGAAGGGAGCCTTGAAACTGATGATATTGTCACCGACACGCACGTCGGTTGTGCCGTTGACGTCGAGACAAATTTTCTCAAGCATTCGCTCGGTGAAGTCCATCATCCAGTTGTAGTCCTTGTAGGCCACATATATCTCCATGCATGTGAACTCGGGGTTATGGGTGCGGTCCATACCTTCGTTGCGGAAGTTCTTGGAGAACTCATACACGCCCTCGAAACCGCCGACAATCAGGCGCTTGAGGTAAAGCTCGTCGGCGATGCGGAGGTAGAGCGGAATGTCGAGCGCGTTGTGGTGGGTTATGAACGGACGCGCCGATGCTCCGCCGGGGATAGACTGCAGTATGGGGGTCTCGACCTCGATGTATCCGGCCTCGTTGAAGAAAGAGCGCATCGACGTGTAGACCTTTGTACGTTTTAGGAATATATCCTTGACGCCGTCATTGACCACGAGGTCGACGTAGCGGCGGCGATAGCGCAGCTCGGGGTCATCGAAAGCATCGTAGGTGACACCGTCTTTGACCTTGACTATGGGCAGCGGGCGCAGTGACTTGCTGAGCACGGTGAGCGACTCGGCGTGCACCGAAATCTCACCGGTCTGGGTGCGGAACACGTAGCCCGTCACGCCGATAAAATCGCCGATATCAAGGAGTTTCTTGAACACGACGTTATAGAGATCCTTGTCGTCGCCGGGGCAAATGTCGTCTCGCGATATATATATCTGTATACGGCCTTTCGAATCCTGCAGCTCGACAAACGAGGCTTTGCCCATGATGCGTCGGCTCATGATGCGGCCTGCGACAGCGACTTCGCGCCGCGGAGCCTCGTCGTCAAAATTTGCTTTTATCTCGTCTGAATGGCCGGTAACCTTATACTCGGCAGCGGGATAGGGATTGATACCTGCCTGTCGGAGAGCGTCGAGGCTTGCCCGACGGATTATTTCTTGTTCGCTCAGTTCTAAAGGATTCATGTCGTAAAAACGTCTGTAGAAATAAAAATTTCGAATTGACTGTTAGAGTCTTAACATTTAGTATAAATGATTGCAAAGTTAACTGTTTCACAAGTTTTGTGCAAATCTTTGCACAAAAGAGCATAAAATGCGCAGAAACGACCATCTTATTAACATATCTTATGATTTATTGACGCAATTTTAGTAACAATCTCTCAATTATGTAGCTATCTTTGCATCGCAACCAAGAGGCAGATTTTGCTCTGCCACAGACTCGAACGTTTTGTTAGACTCACAATATATACTTGAATTTTGGTTATGAGGGAGGTGCGTTACTGTGAAGTAGCGCACTTTCATTTTATAACGGGGTCTGATTATAAGGGGGCGCGAGCTGTCAGACAAGTCTATAACACAAACAAAGAGAACTGCCGTCGCGGAAGTCCTCTTTGCTAAAACCTTAAAATCTAATCCTATGAAAAAACTAATTCTATTTTTCTGCTTTGTACTATTAAGACAACGGCCGGGGGTAAATTGTTCGGCAGCACAGAAAATTTTCTGCCGATTTTGCGATTTTTAAGCCTTGACAGAATCAGTTTTGACCGCGAGACACAGAATTATTGTAACTTTGTAGACAAGACAATAATATAAAATGGCAAATTTTCGCGTCAATATACTCGGCTGCGGCTCGGCGACACCCTCGCTGCGCCATCAGCCTGCGTGTCAGGTTATCGACTTCCGCGACAAACTTCTCATGGTCGACTGCGGCGAGGGCGCACAGCTCGCCATGATGCGACAACGCCTTAAATTCTCGCGTCTGAGCCAGATTTTCATCTCGCATCTCCACGGCGACCACTTCCTCGGGCTGCCCGGACTGTTGTCGACACTCGCCCTTCACGAGAAAGGCGGCGCGCTGACCATCAACGTCTTCGAGGAGGGCGCCGATATACTCAGCCGTATCATGGGAGTCTTCTGCCGCGAGACTTCATACGAAATCAAATACAATATCATCCGCCCCGAGGCGGCTGTAATCTACGAAGACCATGCCCTGCGCGTCGAGACTTTTCCGCTCTATCACCGCGTCGACTGCGTCGGCTTCAAGTTTACCGAGCAGCCAAAGGTGCGCCACCTCAAAGGCGATATGATAAAGTTTCACAACATCCCCTACTCCCGTCTGCAGGCCATCAGAGAGGGAGCTGACTACGTCACGCCTGACGGCCGCGTCATAGCCAACGCCCTGCTGACCTCCCCTGCCGACCCGTCAGTAAGCTACGCCTACTGCTCTGACACGATGTATGACGAGCGTGTCGCTCAGGCTGTCGGACCGGTCGACCTGCTCTATCACGAGGCGACCTACGCCGACAACTTCGCCCACAAAGCCGCTCCGCGCGGCCACTCCACAGCACGCGACGCGGCGCGCATAGCCAAATTGGCCGGCGCCAAGCGCCTCGTCGTCGGCCACTTCTCAAAGGCTTATGACAACGACCAAGTCTTTGTCGACGAGGCCCGCGAGATATTTCCCGAAACCGTTGCCGCTCACGAAGGCATGACTATAGACTTGCTATGATTGAACTCGACAATGACCGCCGCTACATGCAGATGGCTCTGACAGAGGCACGCCGCGCCTGTGAGCTCGGCGAGATACCTGTCGGCGCCGTCATCGTGTCTAAAAACGGACGCATACTCGGCCGCGGCCATAATCTGACCGAGGCCCTCGGCGACGTCACCGCCCACGCCGAGATACAGGCCATCACGGCAGCCGCTCAGGCCTTGGGCGGCAAATATCTGACAGACTGCACGCTCTATGTCACCGTCGAGCCGTGTCTGATGTGCGCGGGCGCCATCGGATGGGCACAGATAAGCCGGGTGGTCATCGGCACTGACGACCCTCGCCGCGGCTACAGCACGTTGGTCAAGTCGTCGCCCTTCCATCCGCGCGCCACGGTCACGACGGGCGTCTGCGCCGACGAGTGCCGCGAGCTGATGCAATCATTTTTCAAGGCTCGAAGATAATCTAAACAAATGTCAATCAACACAAAATGAGATATTTCATCATAGCCGGCGAGGCATCCGGCGACCTGCACGGCGCCGCACTCATCGAGGCCCTGCGCGCCGAGGACCCCGAGGCCGAGTTTACTTTTCTCGGCGGCGACCGCATGACCGCGGCTGCAGGTTGCGAGCCCGTCATCCACAACCGCGACATGGCCTTTATGGGCTTCAGCGAAGTGCTTCGCAATCTCGGCAAAATCTTCGGCAACATGCGCCGCACCCGCCGCGCACTTGCCGCGAGCGGTGCCGACTGCCTGATACTGATTGACTACCCGTCGTTCAATCTCAAGGTGGCCAAAACGGCAAAAAAACTCGGGCTGCCGGTCTACTATTACATCTCGCCCAAGATATGGGCGTGGAAAGAGTGGCGCGTCAAAGCCATTAAGAAGACTGTCGACCGTATGTTCTCCATTCTGCCCTTTGAGAAAGATTTCTATGCGCGCCACGACTACGCGATAGATTACGTGGGAAACCCGTCGGTCGAAGAGATTGACGCGCTGCGGCCGCATCTTGCCTCACGCGCTGATTTTCTGAGCCGTTGGGGCCTGCGCGACCGTCCCATAATCGCCCTGCTGCCGGGCAGCCGCCTCGGCGAGATACGTTGCAACCTGCCGCTGATGATTGAGGCGTCAGACCGCTTTCCGCAGTACCGCGCGGTCATAGCCGGCGCGCCCGGCATCGCTGACGAGGTCTATGCCGCCTACAGCGACCTGCCCGTGGTGCGCGACGCCACTTATGACCTGCTCGCCAACAGCCGCGCCGCCATCGTCACCTCGGGCACGGCAACTTTGGAGACCGCCCTTTTAGGCGTGCCGCAGGTCGTCGTCTACCACTCCAACGGCTCAAAACTCGCCTATAAGATAATGCGCCGCTTCATCAAGGTCGACTACATCTCGCTGCCCAATCTCATCGTCGACCGCCCGATGCTCAGCGAACTGATACTACATAACTGCACCACCGACACCATCGCAGACAGCCTGACGCCGCTGCTGCGCGACGGCGAGGCCCGAAGCGCCATGCTCGAGGGCTACGACGAGATGCGCCGCCGCCTCGGCGACTCCACAGCCGCCGTCACCACCGCCCGTCTGCTGGTCGACGACCTCCGAAAACGTAAAACCTCAAAAAATGATTTCTTCTAAGATAAGCCCCTCGACCGCGCGCCTCATCGAGCGCCTGCGCGCTAAAGACCATATATCGATACTCTTTGTCTGCCTCGGCAATATCTGCCGCTCGCCGGCTGCCGAAGGCGTCATGCAAGCCTTAGTCGACGAGGAGGGCGCAGCCGCGCGCTTCACCATCGACAGCGCCGGCACGGGCAACTATCACATCGGCAATCTGCCGGACCGACGCATGAGGATACATGCGCGCCGCCGCGGCTACGAACTGACACACCGCTGCCGTCAGGTACGCGCCTATGACTTCGACGATTTCGATATCATCGTGGCAATGGACGCCTCAAACGAACGCAACCTGCGGCGCATAGCCCCGTCGCCCGAGGCCGAAGCGAAAATCGTGCAGATGGCCGAGTTTGTCGACATCGCCTCGCGCTACGACCACATCCCCGACCCCTACTATGAAGGTGCAGAGGGCTTTGAGCTCGTCCTCGACCTGCTCCAGTCGGCCTGCCGCAACCTCTACGACACGCTGAAATAAAACGACTCAGGCGCATGTTTTTCAAAAAACTTTGCGCGAAATATTGTACTTGCCGGAAAAAGTTGTAACTTTGCATCGGGTAAGTCCTACACGACCAGCTCCCTGAGAATCCCCCAGGTCTTGACCGAAGCAAGGGTATCAGGTTGTAGCGGTGCGATGTAGTAAGCTTACCCTTTTTTGTGCCCTGTCGGAGGGGGCTGCCTAAGCTGACGTAGCGCCCCACAGGGACGGTCTATGACCCCGACTGTGACGGCGTGGCCGCCGGCAGCCTCGGCCTCTTGGAGCATCGGAACAATCCCCGCGACAAACACTACGACGCCATCGATTTGCAGTATATCAGGCTGTAGAGTAAAGTCTTTAAGGTCCTTAAGGGCGTTAAGGTCCTTAGTGAGCACTATCTATACTCCACTCTGAAGAAGTCGAAGGCGGCGGGGGCGGTCGAGGGGCCGGAGTGGTAGAGGCCGGGGCGGGTGACGCGGTCCCAGCGGTTGAGGCTGCGCAGGGTTTCATCAGAGAGCCCGTCGAGCGCTATGCGGTGCCACCGGCGGCCGTCATCGCTCCACTCAAAGTCGCGCGCAAGTCCACCCTCGACATTTATGCACAGATACGGCCTGTCAACAGGCGCGGCAATATCGGCCAGCACCTGCTCACGACCGTTGACGCGCAGAGTAATCATCAGCCGGTGTCCTGTCATGCCGTAAATCAGCGCATAATTTTCGTCACCATATAGCGTCAGGGCCTGTGTCGATGACGTGCGGCCCGCGGGGCGCGTCGAAATGCTGTAGGTCGGACGGGCGGGACGCACGCAGAGCGCGGCTCCGTCGGCCGTGGCAGTCAGCGGACGTCCGCTCAGCAGCAAGCGACCGCCGCGGCAGACAGCCTTGACGTCTGAGTACGGATAATTCCAGCTCCAGTCTACGCGCAAAGTGTCAGAGTCAAATCCATCATAGAAATCGCACACCCCACCCTGCGCGCGGCAGCCGGCCGGCGCCGTTACAGACACACGGGCATCATCACCGCCGACAAAACGCGGCCACAGGTCGTCGCCCATCTCCATGCGGTAGATTACGGGCTGACGACCGCAGAGGAAGTCGTCGCCCTCCATGTAGGCGTGACAGAGGTAATAGCGCTCGCCCTCGGGCGTGGTCACAAGTGTGCCGTGGCCGACTGATTTTATCTCGTCGTTGCCGCCGTGGAGTATCGGATTGGCCGGACAGCGCTCATAGGGGCCCTCCACGCGGCGAGAGCGGGCGGCCGAGACGGCGTAGTCACTGTTGAAGCCGCAACAGTTGCGTATCGAATAAAGTATATAGTAATAGTCACCCTCGCGGAACATCAACTGACCCTCCATCAGAGTGTGCTCGTCGTCTCGCATCAGCGTGAAGGGCTCACCGACAGTCGAGAGGCAGTCGTCGCCGAGACGCGCGGCCATCAGTTCGATGGGCCGAGGGTCAAGACCGTAGGCTTTCCACGAGATATAGCGGCGACCGTCGCCGTCGTCAAAAACATAAGCGTCGATGGCCTCGCTGCCATGCACGACAATCGGTCCGCGATCAGTGTAAGGCCCCTCAGGGCGATCGGCCACGGCCACGCCGATATAGGAATGTGAGTCAGAGGCGCGCCGGGCCGTGTAATAGACAAAATATCGGCCGTCAATGGCAACAATCTCCGGCGCCCAAAACGACGAGACGGTCCACTCGGGCTTGCGGTCGAAGACATGCCCGACATGGGTCCAGTTGACCAAGTCACGCGAGCGATAAATGGGATAATGAGGCGCCCACTCCGACGATGTGCCGGTGGCGTAATAGACACTGTCGACACGTATTACCGACGGGTCGGGCAGGTCGCCGTGTATCACCGGGTTAGTGACCGTCCGGGCCGCCGGCTCGAGCGATGAGAGTGACAACAAAACCGAAAGCAGGAGCTTATATTTCATGGCATCGTAAATTAAGGCTGTGTGATGAATAAAGATTGGCAACTCCAAAGTTAATTCAAATTTCTCTCCCATGCCAAAGGTATGGACATAAAATTAGCGGAGGCTCCGCCTGACGGCGATGCCTCCGCTGTGTTTTATAAGTGTCGCGACTGATTAGCCGTTGTACTTAACCATAGTGGCGATGAGGTCGAGGACTTTGTTAGAGTAGCCGATCTCGTTGTCATACCAAGAAACAACTTTTACGAAGTTGTCGGTCAGGTAAACACCTGCGTTGGCGTCGAAGATAGATGTGCGGGTATCGCCGAGGAAGTCGCTCGAAACGACTGCGTCTTCGGTGTAGCCGAGCACGCCTTTGAGCTCGCCTTCTGCAGCCTCTTTCATGGCAGCGCAGATAGCCTCTTTTGTAGCGGGTTTAGCGAGGTTGACAGTCAGGTCGACAACAGATACGTCGAGGGTGGGGACACGCATCGAGATACCGGTCAGTTTGCCGTTGAGTTCGGGAAGAACTTTACCTACAGCCTTGGCAGCACCTGTCGAAGAGGGGATGATGTTGCCCGAAGCAGCACGGCCGCCGCGCCAGTCTTTCATTGAAGGACCGTCAACAGTTTTCTGAGTAGCTGTTGTAGAGTGAACGGTTGTCATAAGACCTGTAACGATGCCGAATTTGTCGTTGAGGACTTTGGCGATGGGGGCGAGACAGTTTGTGGTGCAAGATGCGTTAGAAACGATCTTCTGACCTGCGTAGGTCTTGTCGTTTACGCCGCATACAAACATAGGAGCAGCAGGAAGTGCGCCTTCGCCGTCAGCTTTTTTAGAGGGAGCTGAAAGTACAACGTATTTAGCGCCGGCCTCGAGGTGAGCCTGAGCTTTTTCTTGAGTAAGGAAAAGACCTGTTGACTCGACAACGTATTCAGCACCTACTGCACCCCAAGCGATTTCTTTCGGGTCGCGGCAAGCTGTTACGCGGATGTGTTTGCCGTTAACGATGAGCTCGCTTTTCTCGAGGTCATAGTCAACAGTGCCGTCAAACTGACCGTGCATTGTGTCATACTTGAGCATGTAAGCCATGTAGTCAACGGGGAGAAGGTCGTTGATGGCAACTACTTCGATGTCATTGCGTTTGGTCGAGGCGCGGAAGACAAAGCGACCGATACGGCCAAAACCGTTAATACCTATTTTTGTCATAATTTTAAAATAATATTGGGTTATGAATTAATCAGTTATGTCGTTGTTTTATGTGTTTGCCCGGGTCTATCGCCTGAGCGCCACAAAATTACTACATTTTTCGTGAATTACATAAATTTTTCTCTAAAAAGGTGAGCAATCTCTGTTAAAAATAGTAGAAAGGGGTCAAGATTAAAATAAATTTGTGTTTATATAAGAGTAATTAGTATTTTTGCAAATGACATCCCGACAGACAGGGCGTGTCATAGCGATTCTTATTCACTATAATACTGAATATTATGAAGAAATTCTTACAGGAGTTCAAAGAGTTTGCCATGAAGGGCAACGTTGTCGACATGGCTATCGGTGTTATCATCGGCGCTGCTTTCGGCAAAATCGTTTCGTCGCTCGTCAACGACATCATCATGCCGGCTATCGGCGTCCTCACAGGCGGCATCAACTTCAGCGAGTATAAATTTGTCATCCAGAAAGGCGTGACCGAGGGCACGGAAGTCATCACTCCGGAAGTAGCCATCACATGGGGCGCTTTCGTGCAGACTATCTTTGACTTCCTCATCGTAGCATTCTGCATCTTCCTTGCCATCAAGGCCATGAACCGTTTCAAACGCAAAGCCGAGGAAGCTCCCGCACCCGAGGCTCCCGCCGGACCGACCGACACCGAACTGCTCACCGAAATCCGCGACCTTCTCAAAAAACAGGCTGAGAAATAATGGCTGACGAAACGTCAACCACAGCGTCAACCCGGCGCCGGCCTATATTTCTTATAGGATTCATGGCGTCGGGCAAGACTACGCTCGGTCACGCCGTAGCCGCCGCTACAGGCATAGGTTTTGTCGATTTGGACGATTACATCGTCAGTCACGAAGGACGGTCGATAACGGAGATTTTTGCCGACGGAGGCGAGGCGGCTTTCCGCCGTGCCGAACGCAGCGCTTTGGAGTCTCTGCTCAGTGAACCTGCGGCCCCCGGACTCATCGCCTGCGGAGGAGGCACACCATGTTTCGGCGACAATCTCGAGCTTATGGACTCATGCGGGCAGACCGTGTGGTTAGACGCTCCGGTCAACATTATAGTCAGCCGACTCAAGGAGGCGCGCAGCGAACGTCCGCTCGTCGCATCGCTCTCTGACGACGAACTCGCCGGTCATGTCTGTGCACGCCTCGACGAACGGCGTCCATATTACAGCCGTGCAGCCTCACGGTTTGACAGCGGCCGCTTAGACACGCCCGAACAGATTGACGAGTCTGTCAGTCAGTTCATCAAACGATTTTTAAAAGACTAACATTCATAAACTCCACCAAAAAATGTCAGCCGGTCAACCCACCCCGCTCGAACAGCTGCTGCGCGCGGCCACATCACAACGCTCGACATCGATAGGTCTTCCTGCTCCACCGCAAGGCGGCTCTGAACGCCGCTTCCCGCTGACACCCGAGGCCGCCGGCATACTCGTCGACCGTGGATTCAACATCAAGGTTGAGAGCGGCGCCGCAGACCTCATCCATTATGACAACGCCGCCTACAACCGTCAGGGCGTCGCCATCACCGACCGCGCCGAAACACTGCGCTGCGACATCATCATCAGCCTGCCCGCAATACGCGAGGCCGACGTGCGTCACATGCGCCGCGGCGCTCTGTTGCTGACATTCTCGCATTATGAATCACAGTCTCCGCAGGCCATCAAGGCCCTGCTCGCCAAATCCATAACCACCGTCGCGCTCGACCGCATAGGCAACCCCGAGGGACAGCACCCGTTTGCCGACATACTACGCGAAATCGACGGCCGCGCCGCAATAGCCATAGCGTCGTCACTGCTTGCCGACGCGGTCCACGGCAAAGGCATCCTGCTCGGCGGTGTCGCCGGCATCGTACCCTGCGAGGTCACGGTCATAGGCGCCGATCTGGCCGGTCTGGCCGCCGTACGCTCGGTCATGGGACTCGGAGCAACCGCACGTCTCTTTGACGACGACGTCTACCGGTTGCGCCGCGCATCCGACAGTCTCGGGCCGGCCGTCATCACGTCGGCGCTACATCCGCGCGTCTTCGAGTCGGCGTTGCGCACAGCCGACATCGTCGTCGCGTCGACTCTGCGACGACGTGTAAACATCGGCTCCGATCTCGTAGCAGCCATGAAGCGCGGCGTGATAGTCTTTGACCTCGAGCCGGGCTCGGGCGCATCATTTCCGTCACTCGCCACTGTCGATCTGGCCGAAGCATCGGCTACCGACAACAGTCCCGGCGCGCAGTGTCGCATTTGCTACGTCAACGCCGGCAGCGCTGTACCGCGCACGGCAGCCATGGCGCTGAGCAACGCACTGCTGGCTCTAATAGACGAACTCATCGAGTGTGACTCGGCGGTCAATGCGCTCAAACTCATTCCCGGCCTCAGAGGCGCCGCCATGACATTCTTGGGCAAACCGGTCGATGCAGCTACAGCACGTCTTGTCGGCTGCCGCCCCGTCGACATCAGCCTGCTGCTGCAATTTTCATAACCATCGGAACATGGCATCGACAAACCGCAAATTTTATGTCGTATGGGAGGGCCGCGCTCCCGGCATATATGACTCGTGGGAGGAATGTGAGGCTCAGGTCACGGGCTACCCCGGCGCACGCTACAAAGGCTTCGGCTCACAGGCCGACGCCGTGGCCGCTTTCCGCGGCGACGACAAATCACAGCTCGACATCATCCGCGCAATCGGCGCTCACCGCCCTGATATAATCAATTATTCGGCCTTCCCCGAAATACGATTGGATGCAATCGCCGTAGACGGCGCATGCGCAAAAAATCCCGGCCCGATGGAATATCGCGGCGTGATGGTTGCGACGGGCGAGGAAGTTTTCCATCTCGGCCCTTTAGAGGGCGGCACAAACAACATCGGAGAGTACGTGGCCATAATCCATGCCGCCTCGCTCTTAAAACGCCGCGGCGACACGACGACGCCCATCTACAGTGACTCGCGAACGGCCCTGTCGTGGATACGGCGCGGGCGCTCGAACACAACGATAAAGCCTGACGGACACAACACTAAAGTAATCGAACTGCTGCGCCGCGCCGACGCATGGCTGGCCGCAAACCGCATCGTCAACCCCATCATCAAATGGGACACCGAACGCTGGGGCGAAATTCCCGCCGACTTCGGCCGGAAATGAGAGAGGGAGAGATAGCGTCGTAGGCGCATCAGCGCTGCAGCGCCTTAAGATCTAATTCATTGAGATATAGCGACCTGCAAAAAAAACAACCATCAGGGAGCATCGGCATGTATAGGGCGCAATCACGGCGGACGCAATTTCGTCCGCTTTAGCGGTCGGAGCCGCGTCAGCGGCGCGGGCATGTGAGGCCACGGTAAGCAGGCTGTCAGGTCTGCGCAACCGTGGTAAACGACCCAATTCCCAAATACAGCGCGCTGTAGGTGCGCCGCACTATAAACGTTTTATGATTTGCATCGCCCCTACAGGGCGAATGATATTTTGATTCAGAAACCTATGACTGCGCAAACCTACGGCCTGCTTGTCATAGGCTCACATACGGCGCTACGCTGCAGCGCTGACGCGCCTACGGCGCTTTGGGGTTTAAAACACTGAAATGTAGATAGTATGTTTTTGGAGCAATTCACCCGGGTTTTACATTGACCCCTTAAAAGGGCTAAGGCCGGATTTTTTAAGTTAAAGCAATAAAAAAGAGTTGTCTCACGACAACTCTTTTCCTTTAAACCTTTATCTTAATCTAATACTATGAAAAACACACATACAAATGTAATCATTGTTTTTGATTCAGAATAGATATGTATGCCTTTTTTGCATGCTTTTAATAAAATTTTGCATAAAAGCCTTTGTTTTATGGGGTGCATTACGGCTTATTACGGGAATATCTGCGATAAGCATCGGCCAGACGCCGGTGATAGCCGCGCGCCGCATACGACGGGCCGTTATAGCCGCGGGCAAATGCGACCCAGTCGCGTCTCTGCAGGGCCGGCAGTAATCCGCTCGACCGGATAAATGCAGCGAAAAGCTCGAGCTGGTCACGCTCCGAACGCTCCATCAGCCTGACAAACTCCTCCGGGCTGCCGGTGCCACAGCGGCGCCAGTTGAAACCACCAATCTGAAACATGCCCCAGAACGTGCCTTCGATAGCCGACAGCGTGTCGATGTCCATAGCGGCTGCGAGACGTGCGTGCTGAGCCTTCTGACGGTCACCGTAACGCCGGTCGTCAGGACGGGCGAAAACCACGGCATGACTGCGACTGTAACGGCCGAGACTTATTTTGTTTTTTGCGGCCATCTTGCGGAAAACGCCGAGGTCGAAGTTAACAATGGGTGTACCGTCTTCATTAAACCCCTTGATAGTGCGGCCTGTCTCGATTTCGACTACAGCCTTGATTGAGGCCGCGTCGACCCCAAGTTCGGCCGCCACTTCCTCATAATCCTTGTCGGTGAGTTTACGGCCGGCTAACTGTGTATCGAAGTCAAACCAGACAGTATCACCTTTTATAATTATATAGTCATGTGCGGTCGGAGGTCCGAATAGGTCATCAAGGGTTAAAGAATCTGCGGTATGAGGCGCTTTGTACAATCGCGGCCACACTTCCTGACGATGCTGCCGGGCGCCGGCAAAAAGACAAATCAGGGCAGTCCCCGCCAAGGAGGCTACCCTGAAAATCAATCGCTTATGCCGTATATGCATCAGGCGTTATTAAGTTAATATATCAAGCCTTTAAGTCGGCTACCTTCTCAAGTATACGTGTCAGCTGACCCCAGAAACGCTCTACAGCGGGGATGTGCATACGCTCTGAAGGAGAGTGGACACCCTGCAGCGTCGGACCGAACGAAACCATGTCTAAATGAGGATACTTCTGAAGGAAGAGTCCGCACTCGAGACCGGCATGGATAGCCTTGACGGCCGGACGGATGCCATAAAGCTCCTCGTAGGCGTCAGACGCGATTTTCATAATCTTCGAGTCCATATTGGGGGCCCAGCCGGGATAACCGTCACCGTGGGTTACCTTGGCACCGGCGAGACGGAAGAGTGCCTCTACCTGATATGCGATATCCCATTTGCGTGACTCTACCGACGAACGCTGGCTGGTGGTGACAAGAATGATATTGTCGGGCTGCATCTTGACCGACGCGAGGTTTGTCGAAGTCTCGACAAGACCCTCGAGGTCACGGCTCATAGACACAACTCCGTGAGGAGCGCTGTAGATGGCCTCGATAAGATGAGACGAAGTGTTCTGGTCGACGCAGAAATCGGGACGGTCGACAGAGTTGAGCTCAAGAGTGAGCGTGGGCTCGAGACCTTTGAACTCATTCTCGACATCGGCCACAAGTTTGTTAAAGACTACACGCACCTGCTCTTTATGCTTGGCGGGAACGCCAAAGACAACATGTGCGGCACGGGGGATGGCATTGCGCAGGTTACCGCCGTCAATCTCGCAGAGGCTGACCTCGAAGTCTTTGGCAAGGGCATAGAGGAAACGGCCTACAAGCTTGTTGGCGTTGGCGCGGCCGAGATGGATGTCGCCGCCCGAGTGTCCGCCGAGGCCCTTCTCTACCTCAAATTTAAAATAATGGAAATCGGTGGGAGCCATCGAGCGCTCATAATGGAACGCACAGGTCGTGTCGACACCGCCCGCACAGCCGACAAATATCTCGGCGTCGTCCTCAGAGTCAAGGTTGATGAGCATCGAGCCCGTAATCATGCCTTCGCCGAGATTGTTGGCGCCGGTCAGACCGGTCTCCTCGTCGACCGTAAACAGAGCCTCAAGCGGGCCGTGCACGAGCGAGTCGTCGACCAAAGCCGCAAGAGCGGCAGCCATGCCGATGCCGTTGTCGGCGCCGAGGGTCGTGCCGTCGGCGTGCAGCCACTCGCCGTCTACTATAGTCTTGATGGGATTATTTTCGAAATCAAAGTTTTTGTCATTTGACTCGCAGACCATGTCCATATGGGCCTGCATGACGATAGTCGGAGCGCCTTCCTTGCCGGGAGTAGCCGGTTTTGTCATGACGACGTTGCCGATAGCATCAGTTTTGGCATTGATGTTATGTTTTTTGGCAAAATCGAGCAGGAAAGCGCGGATTTTCTCCTCTTTCTTCGAAGGACGGGGCACTTGGTTAATCTGGTCGAAAATACCAAACACCAGTGCAGGCTTGAGATCTTTGATTGTCATGTCAGTGAGAGTTTGTTATTGTTGTTATGTAAGCCCGTAAGAGCTGCTTAATAAAAATTTAGTTTTGGCAAAAGATGTTAAAAACACCCCTTTTCGACCTGCAAGTTACAAAATAAAATTGAGATATTGCAAATAATTTCCGCATCATTCCTATATTTGCAATCTAAAAGCTACACAGCCTTATGAAAACGGTTATCGTAAGCATTATCCTTGTCGGCGTTGCAGTCGTACTGCTCGGTGTCAAGGTGCTTTTTGTCAAGGGAGCGACATTTCCCTCGGGACACATCGGCCGCTCAAAGGCTATGAGCGAAAGAGGCATCCATTGTGCCACTCATCACGACAACAGAAAAAACTAAAACTATAAACCTTAATAATGAAAAAATTAGCAATCGCAGCCCGTTCGTTAATGCTGGTAATCGCCGTTACTGCAGCAAGCTGCTCTAACGCCGACAACAAAGACGCCGCTGCGGTCACAACCGGTCAGCCCGCGGCTGCCGCAACCGCCTCTATCAACATCCGTTATGTCGACATCGACACCGTGATGTCTTATTACAACCTTTCAAAAGAGCTGAACGAGCAGGGTCGTAAACTAATGCTCGACTATCAGCGTATCGAAAACCAGAAACGCAACGAAATCCAGAATCTCGGAGCCTCAATCGAGCAGAAACGCAACGCAAACGGCTATCTCAGCCAAGAGTCGTTTGACGCCGACGTAAACTCGTTCAACCGCAAGCAGAACGAGGCCGCCAACATCCTCGGCGCACATCAGGAGAAGATCCAGAAACAGCTCGCCGACTTTGACCGTCAGCTCAACGACTCTGTCAACAACTTCATCAAGGAGTTCAACGCCAAACGCGGCTATGACGCCATCCTCTATCGTGCGTCGGGTCTCTATTTCAACCCTGCTCTCGACATCACTCAGGAAGTCATCGAAGGCCTCAACGCCCGCTACACCGCTCCCCGGAAAGAAGATAAAAAAGACGCCAAATAAACCGGCACAACACATCACCTTATAATGACCACGTCGGCCTGCGAGAAATTCTCGCAGGCCGACGCTATTTAGGGGAAGTATAGGAATTTAAAGACCTTAAAGTCTTTAAGGTCATGTATAATCAGTCGTCCGCGTCAGCGGTCGTAGCCGCATCGCGGCGCCGGCATGTGAGGCCACGGTAAGCAGGCTGTAGGCCTGCGCAACCGTGGTAAATAAGCCACCATCCACTGCGTGCTGTAGGTACGCCGCATTGACAATCAACGTATTAAGGATTGCGGCAGCCCTACAGGCTGCTTTATCTATATTTTATTTCACCTATGACTACGCTGACCTACAGTCAGCTTGTCATAGGCTAACATACGGCGCTGCGCTGCAGCACTGAGGCTCCTACAGAGCCGATTCAGTCAAAACTTAAGGCACGCGCCTCTCAGTCATTGGGATAGGCGGCGAGGAAGACGCCGCGGGCGCTGAGGGCTTCGCGGGCCGAGTGGAGGCTGCGGAGGCTGACGCGGCCTACGATATAGTTATAGCCCGACGAGGAGTAGCTTTCGCTGATTTCCTCGAAGTGTAGCAGCCCGAGGTCGACCGGGTCTTTGTAGCGCACATAGATGCGGAAGGCCACATCGTCGTCATAGACGGGCAGCGAGCCTTCGGCGGCGAAAACCTTCTTATAGGCATACTTATAATCGTATAGGCAGGCGGTGATGTCAGAGAGCACGGCCGACGAGGTGGGACGCGCACCAGCGCCGCGGCCGAACATAAACTGTTTGTCGTAGAACAGTCCCTTGATTACTACGCCATTAAACTCGTCCTCGACGGAGTAGATATATTTGTTGCGCGAGATGAGCTGCGGAATGACGCACATGACAAGGCGATTGTCGGCGAGTTTCTCGACATGGGCCACGAGCTTGATGCGGCGGTCCTTCTCACGGGCGAAACGGATATCGTCGTCGTTCATGTTGGTGATACCGTAAGTTAACACGCGCTCGGGCGCCACATAGACGCCGAAGGCATGCACACCGATGATAATCAGCTTGAAAAGCGAGTCCCAGCCGTCCAAGTCGAGCGTCGGATTGCTCTCGAGAAAGCCCTCGCGGCGAGCAAGTTCGAGCGCCTCGGAGTGAGGCATGCCCTCGTTGAAAATCTTCGAGAGGATGAAGTTTGACGAGCCGTTGAGGATACCTTTGACCGAAATCAGCAGGTCGTTGTCATAGTACTCCTCAAGATTGCGGATGACCGGAATCGAGCCGCACGCCGATGCGTCATAAAGCAGAGCCGTACCGGTCTCGCGCTGCAGCTCGATGAGCTCGGGCAGATGGCGGGCGAGCATCTTCTTGTTGCCGGTCACGACGGGGAGTCCGGCGCGCAGGGCGCGTGTGACAATCTCAAACGAGGCATCGGCGTCATCGATTAGTTCGACAATGAAATTTATCTCCGGGTTGTTGAAAATCGCGTCGGGCGAGTCGGTGAACTCGGCGTCGACACCTCGGTCCTTGCCGAGATTGCGCACGCAGATGGCCTCAATCGATACATTGGCCGAAGGCACCTCTCGCAGCAGCGACCACAGGCCGCGGCCAACAGTGCCGAATCCGAAGAGACCTATTTTTATCTTTTTACTCATTATTTATATAGTAGCTTGAAATTCTTTGATGATGCGGTCAAGTTTCTCGTGCTCGATGAGAAATCCGTCGTGGGCGAAATCAGAGTCAATCAATCGGTAATCTGCCCCGAGCATGGCGGCCATCTCCTCGTGGGTCGACGGCGGGAAAAGGATGTCTGACGAAATGGCCACAACGAGGCAGCGCGCCTTGACGCGTTTAAGGGCTTCGGCAGCCGAGCCGCGCAGACGCCCTACGTCGTGACTGTCGGCCGAACGACACATGCGCAGATAGCTCTGAGCGTCAAAGCGGTCACAGAGCTTGCGGCCCTGATAGGCCTGATAGCTGTGGACGCGGCGCGTGAAGGGGTCGGCATCGCGAGCCTCGGGCGTGTCAGCCTGCGTCAGATTATAGGCGGCATGGCTGCGGTAGCTCAGCAGGGCTATGGCGCGTGCGGCCGCGAGGCCCTTGCGACCGGCATCCTGAGCGTCGTCGCCGAGCGTCGGGTCAGCCTCCATGGCCATATACATCGCCTTGTTGATGGCCGCGAGCCACGGACGGCAGCAATAGTCAGTGGCAATCAGCACGGCTTTACGGGCCACGTCAGGCTCGTCGACGAGCCACTCTATGGCCTGAAAGCCGCCGAGCGACGAGCCGATGACCGTGTCGATGCGGTTGATGCCGAGATGGCGGCGCAGCAGTTTGTGACAGGCGACCATATCACGCACGGTCACATCAGGAAACGACGCGCCGTAAGGGCGACCCGTGGCAGGGTTGACCGACGTCGGGCCGGTCGTGCCGTAACATGAGCCAAGCACATTGGCGCAGACTACAAAGTGACACTCCGGGTCGAGAAACTTGCCGGTCTCAACCGTGTGCGGCCACCAGTCGGCCACATCTGAGTTGGCCGTCAGGGCGTGCATCACCCACACGGCGTTGTCGCCGGCGGCGTTAAGCGTGCCGTAGGTGTCGTAGGCTATGGTCAGCTCGGGGAGCACCTCGCCCGACTCGAGCGTGAACGGGGCGTTATGATGATAATATTGCGTCATCGGCTCAGACCTTCTCGAGCGCCTGACAGAAGTCGGCAATGATGTCGTCAGGGTGTTCGAGGCCCGGCGATACACGCAGCAGCGTGGGCGTGATGCCGGCTGCGGCGAGGTCAGCGGCCGAGAGTTGCTTGTGGGTGGTCGATGCGGGGTGAGTCACCACAGTCACCGAGTCGCCGATCATGGTCATATGCTTGGCGAGCTTGAGATTCTCGACAAAGCGCACGGTCGACTCCATGTCGCCCTTGAGCGTCATCGAGAAGACGGCGCCTCCGCCGTTATGCTTGTAATATTTCGCGGCATTCTTGTGCGAACGGTGGTCGTCGAAACCGACATAGGCTACAGCCTCAACCTTGGGGTGAGAGCGCATGGCCTCGGCGATGCGGCGGGTCGACTCGACCTGAAAGTCAGCGCGGAGAGCGAGTGTCTCCAAGCCAAGCATCATCAGATAAGAGTCAAAGGGCGAAGCGCAAGCGCCGAAATCGCGCATGCCGTCGACGCGGCACTTGACGATGAAGGCCGCGGGACCGAAAGCCTCGCTCAGATCGAGACCGTGATAACCCTCGTTGGGGCCGGCAATCTGCGGGAAGCGTCCGCTTGCGCGCCAGTCGAAACGACCCGAGTCAACGATGATGCCGCCGGAGGCGGTGCCGTGGCCGTTAATCCACTTTGTAGCCGAGTCGACAACAATATCGGCGCCCCAGTCAAAGGGGTTGCAGAGATAACCGCCGGCGCCGAAAGTATTGTCAATCACCAGAGGCACACCCGCTGCGTGAGCCACACGTGCGAGGCCCTCGATGTCGGGCACGTCGCAGGTCGGATTGCCCATCGACTCGGCAAAGACCATCTTTGTGCGTTCGTCGATAAGAGCGGCAAAAGCCTCCGGGCTCTCGTCGGCGGCGATGCGCACATCGATGCCGAGCTTGCGCAGCGAGATGCGGAAGAGGTTGTATGTGCCGCCGTAGAGATGGGGCGATGCGACGATGTTGTCACCCTCGGCGGCGAGCGAAGTCACGACAATCAGTATCGCCGACATGCCGGCCGATGTCGACAGCGCGCCGACGCCGCCATAGAGAGCTGCCATGCGCTCCTCATAAGCACTGTTTGTAGGATTATTGAGACGGGTGTAGATATTGCCCGGCTCACTGAGCTTGAAAAGCTCGGCCGCATAATCGCAGCTTTTGAAGTGATAGGCCGCTGTCGGGTAGATGGCGACTCCGCGCGAGCCTGTCTCGTCGATATGCAGACCGGCATGAATCTGCCGGGTCTCGAAGTGCAGATTGTCCTGTGACATATAATTCTATGTGTGATTGGTTAAAACTGAGTGCAAAGTTAGTAAAAATATGATGTGCCCCACTCTGCTTAGCCTGTAAAAACGTCTTTCACACCGATAGCCGTATTTCTGCGCAGTTTTAGAGACGCCCGGCTATACACTTTTAGATGTTTTTATTGTAAAATCTACCGAAATGTTCAAAATTATCTTAATCAGTTAACTATTTCATCAAAAAATCATTACCTTTGCGACAATTGTGATTGATATCGAAGTAATTTTTAGTCATCAGTCCCTTCACCGGGGGCTTATGATTGCCAATGCGTCGTACCCCGCGCGTTGGCTAAATCTGATTTAAAACATGTTTTGTAAGGCACATTTCTTAAAACACATTCTTGCATTTTCGCTGGGCGCAACCGTGTTACTCGCGCCCTGCATCGACCTTCACGCCGCAACAAACGACGATGACAACGCAAACCGTTCGTTCCTCTTCTTCGGTAAGAAGAAAAACAAGAAAAAAGCGGCCGAAGCCGACACCACCGCAAAAAAATCAGAGTACGAGGAACTCACTTCAGCCGACTCCAACGTTATCTCCGAAGGTCTGTTTAAAGTCATCCGCAACAAGAAGGGCGACTATTATTTCGAGATTCCGCGCGAACTGATTGGCCGTGACATGCTGATTATCAACAAATTTGTACGCGTCCCGTCCGAGCTCAATGACGCCGGAGTCAACCGCGGCATAAACTATGCCAATCAGATGATTAAATTCGACCTGTCAGACGACCTTAAAAAAGTGATTGTCCGCCAGAGCCGTCCGCTCCCCGACGTTCCGACGCAGGACGCTATCGCGCGCTCGGTGCGTGACAACTATATCTCACCCATAATATATTCTTTCAAAGCCGAGTCATATAATCCTGACTCGACGACAGTGGTCATTAAGGCCAACGACATGTTCAACGGCCAGCACACAGCATTCAACAACGTTTTCTCAGACATAAACATCGGCACTCCGGTCAATGCAGACCTCTCACACATAAAATCCGTAAAGGCTTTCGACACAAACATCTATGCCGTCTCGGAGCTCTCGACAAAAGTAACCGAGCCCGGCGGCACGGCATATATCACAGTCGAGGTCGGCTCGACCCTGCTGCTTCTGCCCGAGAAGCCGATGACGCGTCGCTATGTGTCGCCGCGTATCGGCTACTTCACCGTTCCGGCCCTCAGATATTCCGACAGCCAGCAGCGCGTAAAGGGCGGCAACTACATCACACGCTGGCGTCTCGAGCCGCGCGACGAAGACCGTGCCGCCTATCTCGCCGGCAAAATCGTCGACCCGAAGACTCCGATTACTTTCTATATCGACAACTCGACACCCCGCCAGTGGCGCAAATATATCAAACAGGGCATCGAGGAATGGAACTCGGCCTTTGAGATGGCCGGATTCAGCAACGCCATCCGCGCAATACAGATCGAGGACAACGACTCGGTCGACATGGATGACGTCAGCTACTCCACCCTCACCTATGCCGCATCGGCCAAAAGCAACGCCATGGGTCCGTCCATCACCGACCCGCGCTCGGGCGAAATCCTCGAAGCCGACATCATGTGGTGGCACAATGTGCTCGACATCCTCCACGACTGGCTCGTCATACAGACCGGCGCCGTCAACCCTGACGCCCGCTCTTTAGAGCTGCCCGAACACCTTGTCGGCGACGCCATGCGTTTTGTCGCCTGCCACGAGGTCGGCCACTCGCTCGGTCTGCGTCACAACATGATAGCATCATCGGCCATACCCACCGACTCGTTGCGCTCGCGCCAGTTCACCGACTCGATAAAAGGTACCGCATCGTCAATCATGGACTATGCCCGATTCAACTATGTCGCACAGCCCGGCGACGACGTGCAGTATCTGACTCCGCACATCGGCCCCTATGACCGTATCGCCATCGAATACGGCTACCGCTGGTTTGACAAAAACACGCCTGACGACGAGAACGACATACTACAGGAACTCCTCGACAACCACACCGGACCGCTCTTCCGCTACAGCGAGGCTCAGGACTCGCGTGAGGCCATCGACCCGCGCGCGCTCAGCGAAGACCTCGGCGACGACCCCGTCAAGTCGGCAAAATACGGCATCGCCAATCTCAAACGCATCGTGCCGCGTATCATCGACTGGACCGACTCGGGCAAACGCGGACAGGACTATGACGAGGCATCGCGCATATATTACTCGGCCATCGGCCAGTGGCAGCGCTATGTCTATCATGTGCTCGCCAACATCGGAGGCATATATGTCGACAACACCACCATGGGCGACGGCCGGCACACATATGCTTTCGTTCCTGCCAAGCGCCAGCGCGAAGCCCTGCAGTTCATAATCGACGAGGCTCTGACACAGCCCTCGTGGCTCTTTGACGCAGACTTGTCAAACTACACATTCCTTGTCCAGAACACACCGATCGGACGCATGGAAAACTCGCCCAACTACATCCTTAAAAATGCACAGAGCTACATCCTTTGGGATCTTCTCTCCGACAACCGCATAATACGTATGTATGAGAACGAGGCCATGAATCCGACGTCTGCCTTCAAAGGCTCTGAAATGATGGATATGCTCCACCACGCCATTTTCAAGAAGACAATCGCCGGCGCCACCCCCGACGTGCGCGAACGCTCAGTCCAGAAAAACTTTGTCGACGCTCTCATAATCGCCGCCAGCGAAACCCAAGGCGTCAAAGAAGGCACCAAACGCTCGCTCGAAGACGAGGCCGGTCCCTTCCTTTTAGACGACCCCGACTTTATGGCAAATCATTCGCTCGTATGCTCGCACTGCCATGCCGACGACAGCCATAACGCCGTCGGCGAACGCACAGCCGGCAGACGCATACTCAATTTCTACGGCTCTCAGGGCAACCGCGTATCCGACGCCATCTCGCTCAAACGCGGCGAGCTGATGCGCATACGCGACCTGCTCATAAACCGTCGCTCATCTGCCTCACGCGATGCCCGCTACCATTACGACGACCTTGTCATGCGCATCAACACCGCGCTCGGCATCGCCCAGCTGAAACAATAACCAACCAATCATCAAGAAAGCTCAACTAACATAATTAACCAATCACAAAAAAAATCAGGCCGCCACATAAACGGCCACATAAAAATCAAGCATCCAATTCATTGTCTATTCACAGTTTCTCCCAAATGCAATGAAAACATACCTCAACAAACTCCTCGCTATAGCGATGATGCTCGTGGCTTTTTCGGCGACAGCATACGCTCAGCGCACAGTGAGCGGAGTCATCGTCTCGTCTGACGGACAGGAGCCGCTTATCGGCGCCTCAGTCACCGTGTCGGAGACACAGCTCAAAAACGCCGGCAGCAAAGCCAAGACTCTCGGCACAGTCACCGATATCGACGGCAATTTTTCGCTCACCGTACCCAAAGGCGTCACCGAAATCGAGTGCCGCTCCGTAGGCTACAATCCGCGCACTATCGTGCTCGTTGACGGCCTTGACAAATATGACATAGTCCTCGACCCGTCGTCGGTCGTGCTCTCCGATGTAGTCGTCACCGGTTATCAGACCATTGAGCGCCGCAAACTGACCGCCTCTATATCAAAAATCGATGTCGACGAGAATGCCATCGGCTCAATCATGAATATCGACCAAGCCCTCGCCGGTCAGGTCGCCGGTCTGTCGGCAATACAGAGTAGCGGCTCGCCCGGCGCGCCTCTCAAGATACGTATCCGCGGCACAGCATCGCTGCAGGGCACTCAGGACCCTCTGTGGGTCATCGACGGCGTGCCTCTTAACGGCACGGACGTTCCCTCGACCGACGAGCTGAAGGATATAGATAATCTGTATCAGTCGTCAATCGCAGGTCTCAACCCCGCCGACATCGAGAGCATAACCGTGCTCAAGGACGCCGCCGCAACAGCCATCTACGGTACACGTGCAGCCAACGGCGTCATCGTCATCACCACCAAGAGCGGCAAGGAAGGCAAACCTCAGGTCAACTTCTCGACACGTCTGACCTATTCGCCCAAACCAGACATCGACCGTCTCAACCTGCTCAACGCCGACGAGAAAGTCAACTTAGAACTCGAACTGCTCCGCTCTGACTATACCTACCGCGAGGGCAAAGGCGCCGTCTCGCGCATACTCACGGCAGCCGGCATGCTCGACGCCTACCGCGCCGGAGGCCTTGCAGCAGTCAGCCCCGAGACACGTGCCGCCATCGACGCGCTCCGCGTAATCAATACCGACTGGAATGACATCCTCTTCCGCGACACATTCAATCAGGAGTACAACCTCTCGGTGTCGGGCGGCTCTGACAAAGCAACATATTACACCTCGCTCGGTTTTCAGGACGAGCAGGGCAATGTGCCCGGCGTGTCGATGAACCGTCTCAACTTCGTGGCCAAGACCACTTACCGCCTGTCGTCAAAATTCAAGGTTGGAGCATCGATTTTTGCAAACCGCCGCAAAAACAAGACTTATCTGACCGACAATGACGGTTTCACCAACCCGGTCTACTACTCGCGCCGCGCCAATCCCTATCAGACACCCTACGACGCCGACGGTGACTATATCTACGACACCGACATACAGGGCCGCGAAGACAGTGACCTCAAGTTCAACATCTTCGAGGAACGCAACAACACCGACTACACTCAGGAGACAACCGGTGTGACGGCTCTCGTCGACGCCGACTTCCGTTTCACTGACTGGCTCAAGGCCGTGACACAGGTGGGTTTCCAGCTCGACCATGTCGACCTGCAGAACTTCGCCTCAAAAGACACCTATGCCATGCGCAAGGAGTTCTACCGCTCGGAGGTGATGGGGTCTGACGGCATACGCCGCTCATTCCTCCCCGACGGCGGACGCCACTATCAGAGCAAATCGACCAACAAACAGATAAACTGGAAACTTCAGGTCGAGTTCAGCAAACGTCTCGCCCCCGACCACGAGCTCGAGGCCATGGCCGGCACCGAGATACGCAAGACTTGGTATGACTATTTCTCGGCGACAGCCTACGGCTACGACCGCAAGACTCTGACATCGAAACCTGTAATCTTCCCAAACGAGTCATGGGCCCGCACCTTCCCGCTCCACTCGGAGTCAGTCAGCGAAAACGCCTACGCCTCATTCTACGCCACTACATCCTACTCACTGATGCGCCGCTACACACTCGGAGCGTCGGTGCGTTTCGACGGCAGCGACCTCTTCGGCGTAGACAAGAAATACCGCTTCCTGCCCCTCTACTCGTTCAGCGCACTGTGGCGCATCTCCGACGAGCCGTTCATGCGTCCCGTCACCGCCATCTCCAACCTCGCACTGCGCGCCAGCTACGGCATACAGGGCAACATAGACAAGAGCACCTCGAGCTACGTCATGGGCTCGTATAACAACATCTCTATTCTACCCGGCGTGACCGAAGATGTCATCGTGCTCGGCAATCCGCCGAACCGCCGTCTGCGCTGGGAGAAGACTCATACAGCCAACGCCGGTCTCGACATCTCTGTGCTCGACAACGCCATCACCCTTTCGACCGACGCCTACTACCGTCGCGGCAATGACCTCATCGCCCTGAAGATGCTCCCCTTGGAGACCGGCTTCATGTCGACACTCGTCAACTGGGCGTCGATGCGTAACCGCGGTATAGAGTTTGCCCTGTCGACGCGCAACATCTCGACTGCACGTTTCCGCTGGACGACAAACTTCAACATCGCTTACAACGAGAACAAGGTGCTTCAGGAGACCGTGCCCTCTAACCAGACCACACCTTCGCGCGAAGGCTATCCGGTCAACTCTATCTTCGCCTATCGCACCGCCGGTCTTGACGAAGACGGTTTCCCGCTGTTCCTGACCAAAGACGGCCAGAAAGTCACCGCCAAGGAGCTACTCAAGCTCAACTCCGCCGGCGCCTCGACCCTCACAGCCGAGCAGCAGCGCGACCTATACACCTACATGGGCTCGGGCGACCCGCTGTGGACAGGCGGTTTCATCAACAACTTCTACTACCGCGACTTTGACCTGACGGTCAACTTCGCCTTCAACCTCAAGATGTTCACCCGCATCCAGCCGTCTTACTCGTCGACATGGTTTGACCGCGGCATGAACACCAACCGCGACATCCTCGACCGCTGGACTCCGTCAAACACCTCGTCGACGCTCCCGGCTCTCATCCCCGAGACCTCGCCCCGCGCCGCCGAGCGCACTCAATATGCCGAATTCCAGCTCTACTCGATGCTCGACACGTGGGTCAAACGCTCTGACTACTGCCGTCTGCAGAGCATCAACTTCGGCTACAACATCCCGCCGACAGTAATCCACAAATTAGGTCTGTCGACCCTGCGCGTGGCCTTCGAGGCACGTAATATCTGGGTCTTCGGCTCAAACTACAAGAACTTCCTTGACCCCGAGACAATGGGCAATCCTTTCGCACAGCCGATACCCAAAAGTTTCACGTTCAGTCTGAGCGCAAAATTCTGATAACTCTCTCATCTCACAAACACTCAAGCATCTACGTTTATGAAACTCACCAAAATAATTGCCTCGGCCGCCATCGCCGCAGTGATGACCCTCACCGCGGGCTGCGACAGCTTTCTCGACATACAGCCTGTCGGCAAGGTCATCCCGACGACAGCCGAGGAGTTCCGCTCGCTGCTGACAGAGGCCTACTCATATGTGCCCGATGACCGCGGACTCGCATCGTTCCGCAGCGACGAGGTACTAATGGACCCGACAATGTCGCCCAACGACCTCAACTCCTATCTTGACATCTGGCGTTGGAATGACTCGGCGCCCGGCGAGAACACCGCCACCTTCAGCTGGCGCCAGTTCTATCATGTGCTCTTTATCGCCAACTATGTCATCGAGTCTGAAAACATGATTACCGGGGGCACCAAACCAGAGATACGCCAGATGGTCGGCGAGTCATACATGTTGCGCGCCTACATGCACTTCATGCTCGCCAATCTCCACGCCCCGGCCTACACCGCCTGCGACCCGGCCGCGACACTCGCCATCCCGCTCAAGCTTGACAGCGACGTCGAGGCCACCCTTAAGCGCGACTATCTTGACAAAGTCTACAAGTCGATATGCGACGACCTCGATTCGGCCGAGGACTATCTCAACGTCGAGACATGGCAGCCCGGCTACAACTACCGCTTCAATGTCATCTCGGCTGACGCCCTGCGCTCACGCGTACTTCTTTATATGGGCGACTACGAGGGCTCGTTGGCCGCTGCTCGCCGTGTGCTGGCCGTACGTTCGGAGCTTTCTGATGTCAGCTCCGAGCTGCCTAATGCCTATAACTCCGTGGAGAACATCGTGGCTCTCGAGCAGGTGATGACCGCAAGCTACGCGCGCACCCTCAAGGTCAACCGCGATTTCTACCGTCTATACACCTCGGCCGACAAGCGCCGCCGCACATATTTCAATCAGGTTTCGGCCTCAAACATCCTGCTGACCAAGGGTGGAAGCAACACCTACAGCTGCACCCTTCGCACCGGCGAGATGCTGCTCAACGCCGCCGAGGCCGCATGGCACTGCGATGACCGAGATGCTGCCGAGGGCTATCTGCTGACACTGCAGCGCGCCCGCTTCAACGACAGCGGTGCGGCCAAAGAGGCTGCCGTGGCTGCCATGACCGATGACGAACTGCTCACCGAGATTCTCGAGGAGCGTGCCCGCGAGCTCGCCTTCGAAGGTCACCGCTGGTTTGACCTACGACGCACCACGCGTCCGCGCATCGTCCGCAGCTATCGCGGCGAGGAGTATGTGCTCGAAGCCAATGACCCGCGCTACACCATCCGCATCCCCTCGTCGGCAATCGAGGCTAATCCCGGTCTCGCCGACTGACCTCAAAATGTAGGGACGTGCCATAATTTACGTCTTATACGTGCCAAAGGCACGTCCCTACAAATATTAATCACTAAATGGTCTATTCCATATACAATCCACTATTTATTTACTTTATAAACAAAAGCTTATGAAAAAACTTTTACTCTCCGCCATTTGCGCCGCGACAGCCATTCTGTCGCAGGCCGCTGTCAGCGACTACACCAAACAGTGGTCAGCCGACATCAACCAAGCTGTCAAGGATGCAAAGAGCTACCACGCAGCCATGGCCGTTGACGCTAACGCCAACGTCATCGTTGCCGGTGCGTTCACCGAGGATATGACTCTCGCCGGCGCTCAGCTCACCGCACTCGGCACAAGCGCCTACATCGCCAAATATGACAACAAAGGCACAGCAAAATGGGCCGTAGCTCTTACCGGCTCTGCCACCGTCTCACATATCGCCACTGACGCCGCAGGCAACATCTACGTGGCCGGCACATTTGCTGACGAAGTGGAGTTCGGCACAACCGCAGGCACCGCTATCACCAAAACCGGCCAGATGATTGACGGGGCTGCAACCGTCAAACAAAACTCGTCATTTATTGCAAAATATGACGCAGACGGCAAAATCGTGACTGTCGCCGATTTCGTTGCTAACAAAATTGCCGAACTGAACGACAATCCCATGTATTACCCCGAGGACGGCGATATATTCTTTGACATTTCAGATCTTAAAGTCGTCGGTGACAAAGTATATGTTTCAGCAGGTTATACCGGCGAAACAAAATGTGGCGACACCACATTTTCCGCAAGCCATATCGTCATATGGGGTTTCATGGTATGGACACAGGAGACATATTCTGTCTTTTCGCTTTCAAGCAGTGACCTCACCGGTTGCCGGTCAATTGCTACTGTTAAATACAATGGTGCAAACGGAGCTGATGAAGACAGCGCATCTGAAGTTTACTCATGCAAATTTGATGTAGCTTCTGACGGTACGATTTATGCTGCCTTCTGCTCAGTCGGCAAAGCATCACTCTCTGTCGGAGAAAATACAGTTATCATCGATGAAGCTACCGAAGGACCTCAGAAATATACCATCGCTGCTATTAAGGACAATGCTCTCACTTCGTCATTTATCAAAGCATGGGAATTCACCGCTACCAAGCCTAACGACAACAGCTTCGCGTTTGTCAGAGCCGGCAACGAAAGCGTTAACCTTGTCGGAAGCATGTTCACTTCGACGACAGAAAATCCCGGTACAGCCGAAGCTGTAACTACCGACCATAAGAATATTTTCGTCGCCAAAGCTCCTGTCGCAACTCTTGAGCCGACATTCGTTGCAAAAGATGCCGCAGATGGCGTTATTACATTCAACTCTATTGCAAGTGTGGCTGAAGTAGCTGCAGGCGAGTTCTATTTAAGCACTCTCGGTTACTACAATCAGAATTCAGCCCCCGACGTGGAGCCCGCATTCAAAAATGATGAATTCGCCAACGTGGCACGCACGTTCTACTTCAACGGCACAGAGTTTGCAGCCACAGCTCCTCTCGACAAAGAGGCTGTCGGCGTAGCAGCCAACAGCGCCAACGTAGCTTTTGCCGACGCCATCGACGGCGGTATCAGCGTAAGCCTCTACAACTCAAACACATCAGGTATCAGCGACATCACTGTCAGCGACGACGTCAAGACCGGCAAGGCTTACAACCTGCAGGGCATCGAGGTCGCTCCCGACACCAAGGGTCTGATCATCATCGACGGCAAGAAAGTCTACAACAAATAATCACAACTTTGCGATAATCAGTTCTCGTCAGAGCATCTGACGTGACACATTTACGAAATCGCGGTGCCTGCAGGGCATCGCGATTTTGTGTTTTAAGCCATAATCACTAAATTTGTGACAGCAACATGCCTTAAAGATGGATTCACAGTCATTAAAACCGCTCATAGGTCTGACTCTCAATCAGCTGCGCACCGTCGTCGCCGAGCTCGGGATGCCCCGTTTCGCCGCCGGACAGATTGCGCGCTGGCTATATCAGAAACGTGTCACCGACATCGAGTCGATGACTGATTTGTCAAAAACGGCGCGCCAACGCCTCGCCGAGCATTACACCGTCGGACGCGAGGAGCCAAAAGCGGCCGCACGCTCCAAGGACGGAACGGTCAAATATCTATTCGAGGGCGTCGGCGGACGTGACGTCGAGGCCGTCTATATCCCTGACCGCGACCGCGCCACGCTCTGCGTGTCATCACAAGCCGGATGTAAAATGAACTGCGCCTTCTGCATGACCGGGCGTCAGGGCTTCCACGGCAATCTCACGACCGCGCAGATTATCAATCAGATACTGTCGATTGACGAGTCTGAGAGCCTGACAAATCTCGTTTTCATGGGCATGGGAGAGCCGACTGACAATGTCGACGCAGTGCTTGACGCCATCGAGATACTGACGGCTGAATGGGGCTTCGGCTGGAGCCCCAAACGCATCACCCTCTCATCAATCGGCAAGCTGCGCGAACTCAAACGTGTCATCGACACGACACGTGTCCACATAGCCGTATCGGTACACTCGCCTTTCGCCGAACAGCGCGCCTCGCTGATGCCCGTAGAGCGCGCATGGCCGGTGCGTCAGGTCTTTGAGCTGCTGCGCGGCTATGACTTCGCCCATCAGCGACGCCTCTCTGTCGAGTACATCATCTGGGCCGGACTCAATGACTCGGAAGCGCATGCCGACGCCCTCGCCAAGCTGATTAAAGGCACCTCGGCACGCGTCAACCTCATACGTTTCCACGCCATCCCCGGCTCAACGCTGCGACCGGCCTCACGCGAAGTGATGGAGGCCTTCCGCGACCGCCTCAACGCCGCCGGCGTCACAGCCACAATACGCGCCTCGCGCGGCGAAGACATCATGGCCGCATGCGGCATGCTCGCCGGCCGTCAGAACAAAGACAAGAACACTCTAACAGACTCTACCATATGAAAGACGACAAGATACGCGTCGCCATCACCCAAGGCGACATAAACGGCATAGGCTATGAGGTAATACTCAAAGCCCTCGAGGATAACCGCATCCTCGAACTCTGCACCCCCGTGGTCTACGGATCCGCCAAAATAGCGGCCCACTACCGCAAACTCCTCGAGATGCCGGCAATCCAGTTCAACCAATGCCGCACATCCGACGAAATAAAGGACGGAGCATATAACATCATCAACGTTGTCGGCGAGGACACACGCCTTGACCCGGGCCAGTCGACCGATGTGGCCGGACAGGCAGCTTTCGCAGCGCTTGAAGCCGCAGTGGCAGACCTCCGTGCCGGCCGTGTCGATGTGCTCGTCACCGCTCCCATCAACAAAAACAACATCCAGAGCGAGACCTTCACCTTCCCGGGACACACAGAGTATCTCGAAGCTTCGCTCGGCGAGGAGGGCGACAAGGCCCTGATGATACTCTGCAACGAACGCATGCGCGTGGCCCTCGCCACGACCCATCTGCCCGTGGCGCAGGTACCGGCCGCCATCACACGCCAATCGGTTTTATCCAAAATAGAGTCTCTCGCGCGCTCGCTGCGCCGCGACTTCGCCATACCGTCGCCACGCATCGCCGTTCTGTCGCTCAATCCCCACGCCGGCGAAGAAGGCCTACTCGGCTCAGAGGAAAAAGAAATCATAGCTCCGGCCATCGCCGACGCACGCGACAAGAAGATGCTCGCTTTCGGTCCATATGCCGCCGACGGCTTCTTCGGCAGCGAACAGTACCGGAAGTTTGACGGCATCCTCGCCATGTATCACGACCAAGGTCTTGCTCCGTTCAAGGCGCTTGCCATGGATTCGGGCATCAACTTTACGGCAGGACTGCCATATGTGCGCACTTCACCCGACCACGGCACCGGCTATGACATAGTCGGGCGCAACGAGGCTTCGGCCGAATCAATGCGCTCGGCCATCTACGCCGCTATCGACATCTACCGTAACCGCCGCCGCGAAGACGAGGCGACACGCCGCCCGCTGCGCCGACAGTATTACGAAAAAGGCGCCGACAATGTCGTGCTCGACCTCACGGGCGACGAATAACCCGCTCTGCAAGATGGATTTCGCGATAATAGCCGCCGGTCAGGGCTCGCGCCTCGTCGACGAGGGCATCAGCCGCCCCAAGCCGCTCGTCGAACTTGACGGGCGCCCGATGATCGGGCGTCTGATTGATATCTTCGCCGCCTGCGGCGCACGACGTGTCGCAGTCATTGTCAACGAGCAGATGACCGAAGTGGCCGACTACCTGCGCTCGCGACGCGACGGTCCCGAAATTTGCCTGACTGTCAAGACTACGGCAGGCTCTATGGAGAGTTTCGCCGAAGTGACGTCGCTTTTGGGCGACAGCCGTCGTTTCATCGTCACGACAGTCGACACCATCTTCCGCGCCGACGATTTCGCGGCCTATGTAAAATCCTTTGAATCAGCGCCTGACGACATCGATGGTATGATGGCCGTCACGTCATACATCGAGGACGAAAAACCGCTCTATGTCGACATCGACTCCGCTAACAGCTTAATCCTCGGTTTTTTAGACCGACCGGCTGACGGCGTCGACCATGTGTCGGGCGGCATCTACGGGCTGACACGTCCCGCGCTCACCGTGTTAGGCAGTTGTGTCGCAGCCGGTGTAAACCGCATGCGTGATTACCAGCGCGCGCTGATTGCAGCCGGATTGAAACTCCGCGCCTACGATTTCTCGAAAATCATCGACGTCGACCACGCCTCAGACATCGCCCGCGCCCGCGAGTTTATTGAGGGGGAATAAAGCCGCATTAGGTGTGCGGCAAACCGCAAAATATGGAGGTGCGATTTGCAATCGCACATTTTATATTTGTATATTATTCAATAAATTATATTCGGCCGATTAAAAATCGGCCCTCCATATTCCGTAGCCTCAAATGCTTACGCCGCGATACAGGCGCTCTTTCATTTTAACACTTCAATCGGATTTGCAACCGGCTCAAATTTTATATCCTTTGGCGACGAGGAGACGCTTTACGTCTTCGCGACGGTCACCTTGAAGAAGGACTTCGCCGCAGCGTGCCGAGCCGCCGCAGCCAAGAGACTTTTTGAGCTCGGAGGCGACAGTGGCCGCGGTCTCGTCATCAGCGAAACCGCAAATTATGGTCACACTCTTGCCGGCACGGCCTTTGCGTTCATAAAATACAGTCAGACGTCCCGATTTATTCTTTTTGTCAGCTGTTTCACCGGAGGTCACTTCCTCAGCCTGTGTATCGTCGCCGGCGGGGAGTGTTTCGCCGAGTGCTTTAAGTGCGTCACGCCAGTCTTCAGCCATATACAATCAGATTTCGCCGGCCGATTCAATCGTCGAGGCCACATCCTCAACCGTCTCCACACTATCGACATAATCGTCGTGTATGTCCTGCTGCGCCGCATTGTCAAGCTGATTTGACAGCTGACGCAGCACAAGCGTCTGTGAGCGCTCGTCGACAGGCAGATTCTCGATAAATACTTCCACCGAGTCAGCGTCTCGCCTGACGGCAGCCTGCATTGACTTGGCCGCAAACGCATAATTGGCCTCTTCGTTAGCCTGCTCCGACAGCCTCACAAAGACCAATGACAGACGGCAGAGGTCATCGACCGACAGATTGCAATAGCTGTCGCCGATAATCAGACTGTCGCACAGCGACTGTGCGGCGTTGTATCGGCCCTCGTCGAGAAATGTCTCGGCACGCGTCACAGGGTCACGGTCAGAGTGTGAGTCACTGCAGGCCGCAAATGTACCGGCTATCACGGAGACCGCTACGACTGCAAAGATATTAAGACGTTTATAACCCGGCATCAGTATGTTCATATATTATTCGCCCGTGGGAGGAGTTTCAGGCTCGACCGGCGGCTCGGTTATTACTTCATCGAGTGACTCGCCGTCTGTGTTATCCCAAGCGGCTTCGGATGGTGACGACGGGTCTTCAGGCTCATATGTGGCCTCGACATTGTCACCTGCAGGTGTATCGACATGGGTTTTCTCGTTAAACCAGCCGATATAGTAGAGCGCACCGACCAAGAGTGCGGCGACTATAAAACCGATAACAACCCACATCCATGTGTTAGAGTTTCGATTACTGTTAATTGACATGATAATTAATTTTATGAGGTGAGAGTAATTTTTTGAGCGAAGGTCAATCCATGTCCTTTACCTTACGTGTAAATGCAGCCATCTTTATGGCGGCTTCGGCGGCCTCCGAGCCCTTGTTGCCGAGACGGCCTCCGGCGCGGTCTATCGCGTCCTGCTCACAGTCGACGGTCAGCACACCGAATATAACAGGTGTATCGCAGTCGGCGTTAAGGGCCGTAACGCCCTGTGTCACGCTCTGGCAGACGTATTCAAAATGGGGTGTGCCGCCACGTATCACACATCCGAAGACTATGACAGCGTCAAAACAGCTCGCCTCAATCAGTTGTGAGGCGGCATAGGTGAGCTCAACGGCTCCGGGAACATCAAAAACCCTGATGTCGTCGTCGCAGACACCGGCGTCATGGAGTGTGGCGAGTGCACCGTCGACCAATGCCGATGTGATGTGACCGTTCCATTCGGCGCGTACTATCGCCACTCTGAAACCGTCGACTGCGGGAAGTTTGCCCTTGGGGGCGCTATGCGGATTTGAACTTGACATTATTATATCTTTATTAAAATTATAACGGATAAAACAGACCAAAGTTTTAGATACGATGCCCCTTAATGCTGTTTCTGCCAGTCGTGGACGAGGCTTGCCGAGGCGTCGACGGCCATGCGGGCGGCCTCGCTGATGACTTTGCGACGAAAATCGTCGTCGGGAGCAGCCACGCGGGTCTTGGCTTCATCGGCCGCATAGAGGGCGGCGACGACACCGGCCACAGCGCCGGCATTCCACATCATCGACTGACAGGTCGAAGCGGGCACACCGACCTCGGTGACCTCCTTGCCGCTGTAATAGCATATACGCTGACAGGCGGTGTCGATGTTAATCATCGAGCGGCAGTAGAAATCGATATGGTCGTGGTAGCAACGTTCGCCTTCATCAACCCCGAAAATAAGTTTCAGGTCATTGTTACGCGCCACAACAACATCAGCCGACTCGAGATTCTCAAGGATGGCCGGCATGACACGTGTGATGCGCGGCTCCTGCTGAGGGAGGAAACCCGGCAGATAGACCGTGACGGCCTTGCGCTCGGAAGCATAGTCGAGCAATTGCGACAGGCCGGGACGCATGCGCGCATCAAGAGCGTAAAAACCGCCGTAGACCACTATGTCGTTTTCGTCGATACGCGGCCATATTATGTCAAAACATTTATCAGGATACTGCTCGTAACGGGTTACGTCAGACAGACCTTGGCTCTCGATCGTAAATATGTTGAGCGGAGTGCGGCCCTCGGTGAAACGGTCGACTGATGTCATGTCGACTCCGGCCTCTGTCAAGAAATCGGCAAGGATATCGCCCACTTTATCTGCCGAGATTTCCCCGGCGAGACTCACGGGCAGTCCGGCACGGGCAAGAATGGCCGCCGCATTGGCGATGCGTCCGCCGGGCATTGAGCCTACAGGGTTGCCGCCGTCAAAAACGATGTCAAGGGCACATTCGCCCGCACATATTATTTTTTTCATATATCGGCTTCTACAAGTTATTTGCCTCTGACCTCACCTCGTGCCGCAGATCCGAGGTAACCGCCATGATGGCGTTTGGCATAGTCTTCACGCGTAAATCCGATTTTTTTCATCACGTTTACGACAAGCACATCGCCTATTACGGTCATCATCGTGGTCGATGTGGTAGGCGTCAAGCCAAGAGGACAAACCTCGGGAGCATTACCGGTCGGCAGCGTATAATCCGCGAGCTCGGCAAGCAGCGAGTCGGTGCGTCCGGTTATAACGATAAGAGGGATTTGAGGATATATGCCTTTTGCCAACGAGACAAGGTCGATAATCTCGTTTGTCTTGCCGGAATTTGAAATCAGCAGCATGATGTCGTTAGGCTGGAGTATGCCGAGGTCGCCGTGCTGCGCTTCGCTCGGATGGAGATTGACAGCGGGCGAGCCTGTAGATGCAAAAGTCGTGGCGATGTTCATGGCGATCTGACCTGCCTTGCCCATGCCGGCGGTGACAATCTTGCCTCCGCGGCGGTGAACATGCTCGACGATGGCCTCGACGGCTCCGTCATAAGCGTCGACGACCGGTATGGCGGCTACAGCCGCGCTCTCGGCGCGCAGTATCTCACGCATGGATGTCTGTATATCAGTCATTGATATTTGGAAGTGATGTGATGTATCTATGGTAAAACGATTATCGGCCTGTCACGGTTTGACAGACTCAGTCCTCATAAGGGGTGAGGTCCTCGATGCCGGCCTCGGCGAGAGCCTGACGGCGCTCGATGCATGTGCCGCAGCGGCCGCAGTGTTTCTCACCACCTTTGTAACATGAATATGTGGTCGTATAGTCGACGCCGAGACATTTGCCGCGCAACGCTATCTGCCCTTTGGTCAGCAGCGTATATGGAGCGCGCAGCTCGATATCGTCGTAAGTGCCCTCGGCGATGGCGCGTCCCATAGCCTTGATAAAGCTCTCGCGGCAGTCGGGATAGAGGGCGTGGTCACCTGCATGGTTGGCTATCATCACAGCCTTCAGGCCGCGGCTTTCAGCCAGACCGGCGGCAGCTGCAAGCATGATGCCGTTGCGGAACGGCACGACCGTAGACTTCATATTATCGAAGTCGTAATCGCCTTCGGGCACAGCCTCGGCTCCCTCAAGCAACGAACTGTGGAAGTAATCGCCGATAAACGACAGATTAATCTCGACAAGCTCTATGCCGAGCTCGCGGCAGTGGAGACGGGCACACTCAAGCTCGCGTGCATTATGGTTTGAGCCGTAAATAAATGTAACAGCGAGCTCGATGCTCTTGGCGTATTCGTGGAGCATAGTCACGGAGTCCATGCCTCCTGACAGCACCATCAAAGCGTCTTTTTCCATTTCGAAAGTGTGATTTGTATGATATAGATGTATATATGCAATCTTCAGGACGTCAACGCCTGAGCGACACGGCTGCAGCAAGTTGGGCGACGCGGCGTTCGGCCACAAGCGACTGATGGTCGCTGTCGCCATAGTTGGCAAACGGATATATGGCGATGCCGCCGCGCGGCGTGAAAATGCCGGTGACCTCGATATAACGCGGGTCCATCAGTCTGACAAGGTCTTTGAGGATGATATTGACGCAGTCTTCGTGGAAGTCGCCGTGATTGCGGAACGAGAACAGATAAAGTTTGAGGCTCTTGCTCTCGACCATGCGGCGCCGAGGGATATAGTTTATCACGATGCGTGCGAAATCAGGCTGGCCCGTTTTAGGACAAAGCGATGTAAACTCCGGGCAGTCAAATGTCACGACATATTCATTCTCAGGATGTTTGTTCTCAAAAGTTTCAAGCATTTCGGGAGCATAATCTGTCGGATATTTGACTCCTGTGTTGCCGAGAAGTGTCAGCTCATTTATTTCGTTTTCTTCGCGTGACATAGTCGCTGTATGTATTTGTTTCGAAGAGCAAATTTATAAATTTTTGAGTTACCGTCAAAACACCTTTGCGTCTATTACATACATATTATATAATAAGAGAATCGACGTTCTGCGACGCGAAAAACCCGAAATGCCCGAATTAATTGATAATTAAGCGACAATTAAGCGACACTTCTGATTTTGTTGTTTAACTTTGGCCTCGAACTATTCTCATCATCTGCAAATCATCATTTCTGTCCATGAAAAAACTTTACACTCTGATTTTACTCGTCTTGGCCATGAGCTTGTCGCCGAACGGACTCGACGCGGCAGCAACAGAGCTCAACCCCGACTATCTGTTCTCGCCAAAAGGCATTGCGACTATTCGTATCACCCTCAACGACGGCAAACAAATCGACGACATCAAACGTGACGAAAAAGACGTCAAGGCCGAAAAAATCTCGGCCAACATGGTCATCGAGAACGCAAACGGCTCGACATACGACGACACGGAACTTTACAACGGACTTATAAAAATCAAGGGCCGTGGCAACACGAGCTGGAATCTGCCCAAACGCCCCTACTCCATCGACCTCGTAGACGCCCTTGGCGAAGATAACCCCGCCTCCCTTCTCGGCATGCCGACCGATGAGGAATGGGCACTCGTGGCCTTCTGGACTGACCGCAGCTACATGCGTCATCCGTTCGGCTACTTCCTCGGCCGCATGTTTGACGGCATAAACTACTCGCCGCGTTTCCGCTATTGCGAACTTTACATAAATGATGATTATCGCGGCGTATATATGCTCGTCGAGAAAATCAAACGTTCGTCCGACCGTGTCGACGTCAAAAAACTTGACGAAACCAAAGAAAACGGTATCTCGGGCGGTTACATCCTCGAGGTCATCCCCTACGACCGATGCAAATCAGACGAAGTGAACACTTATTTCAAGACCGAACGCGGCAATCACGGCTTCATTTTCAAATATCCCAAGCCCAAAAACGCCACTCAGGCCCAGATTGACTGGATTAAAGCCTATCTCGACAAATTTGAAGAAGTGCTCTGGAATAAAGACTACTCCGAGGAGACCGGCTACCGCAAATACGCTGACCCCAAAGGGTTTTATGACTGGATTATACTCCATGACCTGTCGAAAGGCGTCGACAATCTCTTTCACGCATCGGTATTCGTCGAGAAAGACCGTAACGGACTTATACGCATGAGCGCGCCGTGGGACTTTGACCTCTCATGGGGCAATATCGGCCACGACGGCGACCCGCTCTATGAAGACGAACTCTGGATCAAACGCGCCGGCTGGTGGAACCGCCTGTGGCGTGACCCGTATTTTGCAACGAGCATCCAACAGCGTTTCGACGAACTGCTGCCCCTGATGGACCTCGCACCGGCAATCCTGTGGTCAAACTACACACAGTTGGAAGAGACAGGCTGCATACGCCGCGACAACGAGCGCTGGCCCAATATGCTGTCTGATTTCAAAAGCCCGATGGGCACATACAAGCCGACGACCTCGCGCGGCCATATCCGTTGGATGCTCGAGTGGATAGAGTCGCGTAAATTCTGGCTCGCCTCACACTACGCCGCCACAGACGCCGAAAACTGCGAGCGCCTCAAGAACATGCGTCCGGTCATCCGCGTATATAACCCCGACGCCTTTGAAAAAGGCCAGAGCATGAGAGTGCGCGGGCCCAAAGGATTCGCCAAATATATCTGGGACCCCGGCACCGAACGCCAGATTTCACTTTCAAGACCCGAACGCACTATTTCTGACGATTTGGAGCACACGCTTCAGGTCGTAGACGAGCACGGCTGCAAATCACTCGTATCTCTGCCCATACAGCGCGGCGAGCCATATAAAAACAGCTTCGGCAAAAGCCAGACATCAAGCATCGGAGATATTACCGCACCGGAGACCGCAGCCGACGGTGCGCCGATTATCGTCGCTACAGCCGCAGGCGTCAGAGTCGTCTGCCCGTCTGCCCGTCCCGGCGACAGACTCACTGTCACGATGACCGATATGTCGGGGCGCACAGTCGCAAGACAAACTGTCGACAGCCCCTTCGGCCTCGATCACACCGACATCGCGTTGCCGTCGACATCAGCCGCCGCAATAGTCACGGCCACGACGACATCAGGCCGCTCGGCATCAGTCAAAATCATGCGCTAAACAGGCCCATAAACCGCACATAGGTCTCCCGCTCCATTCATCACAGCAACGCAAGGAGCCATTCCACGGCGCGAGAGCGCCCCTTCATCAGCAAACAGCATCACAAGCCGCCGCCATCTCCGGTGCAAGCGGTCTGTGATGCTGTTTTTATATGTTATTCAACAGATTTCGACCTTTACCGGCAAAAAAATTTCACATTAACAAAATTTGTTATTAAATTCGTGACACTCCAACAGACTCCGCGCCCTCGGCTCAACATCGTGTCAGACGGGAGCGTCGGTTTAGAGTCTTTTATAAATACCACGACCTAAACACTTAACTATAACCATAATTAAAAATCTCTTAGAGCAAATGAGTTACCTGAAATTCGACAAGAATCTGCTCATCAACCTCGACCAATCACTGCCAAAAGAGATGTTGCGCACCAATCAGGCCGGAGCATACCACTGCACCAGTCTGCCGGGCTGCAACACACGCAAACAGCATGGCCTGCTGGTGATACCGATTCCCGAAATGGGCAACAAAGCCCATGTACTGCTCTCATCATTAGACGAAACCGTCATACAGCACGGAGCGCCCTTCAACTTGGGACTGCACCGCTATAAAGGCGGCGTCTACAGCCCCAACGGCCACAAGTATATACGAGAGTTTGACTGCGAAAGCGTTCCCCGGATGACCTATCGTGTCGGCGGCGTGATTCTGACAAAAGAAAAAGTCTTTATCTCACACGAAAACCGCATACTCATCCGCTACACCCTCGTCGACGCCCACTCGGCCACGACCCTGCGTTTCCGGCCGTTCCTCGCTTTCCGCGAGAGCAACAGCCTCTGCATCGCCAACGACGCCATCAACCGCGAGCTGCGCCATGTCGACAACGGTGTCGCCTCGTGTCTATACGAGGGTTTCCCGACTCTCTACATGCAATTCAACCGCAAACCGGTCTGGGTCGACGAGCCTAACTGGTACAAAGACATAGAGTATGTCAAAGACCTCGAACGCGGAGTCCCCTACACCGAAGACCTGTGGGTGCCCGGCTACTTTGAGATACCTATCAAGAAAGGCGAGTCCATAATATTCTCGGCAGGCATCTCAGAGGTCAAGCCACGCTCGCTTACCAAAATGTATGAGGCGGAAATCGCCACGCGCACATGCCGCACATCATTCTATAACTGTCTGAAAAACGCCGCTAAACAATTTTATGTCAAAGACGGCGACAACATGTATGTCATCTCGGGCTTCCCGTGGGGTGTCGTGCTCGCGCGCAACACATTCATGGCCGTGCCCGGTCTGACACTCGCCATCGACCATCGGGCCGACTTCGAGGCCATCGTCGGCACAGCCTCACGCGCCCTGCTGCGCTATATGGCTGACGGCCAACTCTCATCGCGCATACAGGGCATAGATCTGCCCGACATACCGCTATGGGCTATGTGGGCCATACAGCAGTATGCCAAGAGCGTAGGCACCGACGCCGCCCGCGAGCGTTACTTGGAGCTGACGACCGAAATAATCGACTATATACTCGACAACCGCCATCCCAATCTGCACGTCGACGCAACCAACGGATTAGTGTCGACCCTCGGCACATCCAACCCCGTCTCGTGGATGAACTCGACACTCAACGGACGTCCGGTCATTCCCCGCTCGGGCTATCTCGTCGAGTTCAACGCCCTGTGGTATAACGCGCTGATGTTTGCCTCGATGCTTGCAGAGACAAATCCCGACCTCGCCGAGCGCCGTCAGCGCTGGACAGAGGCCGCAGAGAAAATGAAGCAGCCATTCGTCGACACTTTCCTCAACGACGGAGGCTATCTCTACGACTACGTCGACGGCATGTACGCCGACCCCTCGGTGCGCCCCAACATGGCTGTCGCAATCGGCCTCGACTACTCGCCACTCGACCGCCGTCAGCGCAAGACAGTGCTCGACGTCGTCACCCGCGAGCTGCTCACGCCCAAGGGCCTGCGCTCGCTCTCGCCAAAAAGCTACGGCTACCGTCCGTTCTATCTCGGCTCGCCCGACGAACGCGAGATGGCGCTGCATCAGGGCCCGGCGCGTCCTTGGCTGATGGGATTCTACGCCGACGCCTATCTGCGCGTCTTCGGCATGAGCGGTGTCGGCTACATAGACCGCATGCTCATAGGCTTCGAAGACGAGATGGACAAGGGCTGCATCGGCTCGCTGTCGCAGCTCTACGACGGCAATCCGCCGTTCGCCGGACGAGGCGCCGTCTCTCACGCCACAAATGTCGCCGAAGTGCTACGCACTCTACGCACTCTCAAAAAGCTCAATGTCGACCAATGACCGCCGTCTGACACAATGAGCCGAATCATAACACCTAAGATTTAAACTGACTCACAATGAAAGCATTAATGTTCGGTTGGGAATTCCCCCCTCATATCCTCGGCGGTCTCGGCACGGCAAGCTACGGTCTGACCAAAGGCATGTGGGAGTGTGGTGATATTGACATCACCTTTGTGATTCCCAAACCTTTTGGCGACGAAGACAAGAGTTTCGCCCACATAATCGGCGCCTCGCAGGTGCCCGTCGCATGGCGCGACGTCAACCGCGACTATGTCGAGCAGCGCATCGGACGTCTTATCGACCCCGACCTCTACTACCGCATGCGCGACCACATATACGCCGACTTCAACTATATGCGCACCAACGACCTCGGCTGCATCGAGTTCTCGGGCCGATATCCCGACAATCTCCTTGAGGAAATCAACAACTACTCAATCACGGCCGGAGTCATCGCCCGCACCGTCGACTGCGACATCATCCACAGCCACGACTGGCTGACATATCCCGCCGGCATCCACGCCAAGCAGGTCACCGGCAAGCCCCTTGTCATCCACGTCCACGCTACAGATTATGACCGCTCGCGCGGCAATGTCAACCCGACCGTGTTCAACATCGAGCGTGACGGCATGATACACGCTGACCATATCATCACCGTCAGCAATCTAACCCGTCAGACCGTAATCAACCATTATGGCATCGACCCGGCCAAGGTGACCACCGTCCATAACGCCGTCGTGCCTCTTAGCCGCGAACTGCTTGATGTCGAGGTAAACAAGCCCAAAGAGAAAATTGTCACCTTCCTCGGCCGCATCACTATGCAGAAGGGTCCCGAATATTTCGTCGAGGCCGCTGCCAAGGTGCTCTCCAAAGTCCACAACGTCAGATTTGTCATGGCAGGCTCGGGCGATATGATGGACAAGATGATTACACTGGCCGCCGAGCGCGGCATCGCCGACCGTTTCCACTTCCCGGGCTTCCAGAAAGGCAAACAGGTCTACGAGATGCTCAAAGCATCAGACGTCTACATGATGCCGTCGGTGTCCGAGCCTTTCGGCATATCGCCCTTGGAGGCCATGCAGATGGGTGTGCCGTCGATTATCTCCAAACAGTCGGGCTGCGCCGAGATTCTCACAAATGTCATAAAGACAGACTACTGGGACATCGACGCCATGGCCGACGCCATACACTCGATTATATCCTACCCGGCCATGTATAAACAGCTGCGCGAAGACGGTCTGGCCGAAGTCGCACAGATTACATGGGAAAAAGCCGGCCGCAAGGTAATCGACATCTATAACAAAGTTCTAAACCGTCAATCTTAAGACACCATAACACGATATGAAAGCTATCTGTTTCAACTTCGAAATCCATCAGCCGTTCCGCCTCAAACGTTACCGCTTTTTTGACATAGGCAACGACCATTATTACTACGACGACTTCCTCAACGACGATATCATCACCCGCATCGCCGAGCGCAGCTATATCCCCGCCGCACAGACCCTGCTCAAAATGATTGAGGAAAATAAAGGCGCTTTTAAATGTTCGATTTCAATCACCGGAGCCGCCATCGAACAGATCGAGCAGTATGTGCCCGAGTTCATCGATCTACTCAAACGCCTCGCCGACACCGGCTGCTGCGAGTTCGTAGCCGAGCCTTACGCTCACTCGCTCGCCTCGCTGACCGATCCCGAGGAGTTTGCCGAGCAGGTCAAGGTCGAGTGCGACAGACTACATGCGCTCTTCGGCGTCAAGCCCAAAGTGCTGCGCAACACTGAGCTTATCTACGACGACGACATCGCCCCGCAGGTTGCCGCCATGGGTTTCAAAGGCATACTGACCGAGGGCGCCAAACACATCCTCGGATGGAAGTCACCCAACTACGTCTACACCGCCGCCACAGCGCCCAAACTCAAACTGCTGCTCAAAAACTCCAAACTCAGCGACGATATCTCGTTCCGTTTCAGCGACACGTCTTGGGACGCTTATCCCCTCACCGCCGACAAATATATCGACTGGATTGCGTCGACACCGGCCGACGAGCAGATTATCAACCTCTACATGAATCTTGAGACCTTCGGCGGCCTGCAGCCGGCCAATTCGGGAGTCTTCCAGTTCCTCGAGGCTCTGCCACGTTTCGCCCGTGAGCGCGGCATCGAGTTCTGGACGCCGACCGAGGCCATCACACGCCTCAAACCCGTCGGCGAACTCTCTGTCGTACACCCCATCTCGGGCGCCGACGAGGCACGTGACACATCGGCATGGCTCGGCAATCAGCTCCAGAACGAGGCCTTCAACAAACTCTACTCGGTTGCCGAGCGTGTCAGACTGTGCTCAGACCGCCGTCTCAAACAAGACTGGTGGTATCTGCAGGCATCAGACCATTTCTATTATATGTCGACCAAACACATGGCCGACGGCGCCGTACACAGCCTCTTCAGCCCCTACGAGACACCGTTCCAAGCGTTTACAAACTATATGAACGTGCTGGCCGACTTCATCGTCCGCGTTGAGGAACAGTATCCTCTCTCGATTGAGAATGAAGAACTTAACTCGCTGCTCACCACTATTCGCAATCAGGCTGACGAAATCGAGACTCTCAATAAAGAAGTAAACTCGATGCGCAAAAACATCGAGCACTTCAACGAAGAGCACGCCCGTCGCGCCGCCCTCGCCGAGAAAGAGGCCAAACCCGTCAAAGAAGCAAAACCCAAAGCCGAAAAAGCCCCCAAAGCCCCTAAAACAGCTAAAGTAGCTAAAGTAGCTAAAGCCCCTAAAAAGGCCAAAGCCGATAAATAAGCCAAAACAGCTAAGACAGCTATAATAGCTACAAAAGCTAATACCCCTCTTTTAGCCCCGCCCGTTTCACCCGGTGGGGCTAATTTTTTGTCGTTTTCAGACTTAAATTTGACTTTTCGGGCCGGGGGCTTGTGTCGGCGGCGCGGTTTTACTAATTTTGCGAATTATAAACCATTCAGCCCCTGCGATAATGGATAATTCACAGCCTCGTTGGACCGAAATTGAACACCTGCCCGAATGGGACGAAGAGTTTTATGACGTCTATACCGCCAAAAAGTTCGGCAAATGGGTAATGCTCAAGACACTCAAACCTAAGTATCGCGACAATCCCGAGTATGCCGACATGATCGAACGCGAGTTTGATGTCAGATATAATCTCGCGCATCCCAACATCGTAATGATCAACGACTTCGAGGATGTGCCCGGCATCGGTCGCTGCATCATCACCGACGACGTCTACGGCGACTCGCTCCGCAAGCTCTTGGACAACGGCAAACTCACCGAGGCCCATGTGGCCAAACTCCGTGACCAGCTTGTCAGCGCCATAGACTACATCCAGACCAACCATATCGCTCATCATCAGTTGCGCTCTGACCGCATCATATTTACCGAAAACATCGGCAACCTCAAGCTCATCGATGTCGGTTTCGAGCAGCGTCCGTCGCTGACGCCGGCCGAGGCCGCCGACGACATACGCGACTATGGGCGCATCATTCTCGAGACTCTCGACCGCAGCGGCATCCATGACCCGCACCTGCGACATGTGGCCGAGCGCTGCGTCGACCGAAATCCCTCGCGACGCATCCGCGATGTCCACCATCTGCGCATGGCTTTAGAAAACCGTCGCTCAAACCGTCTTTATCTCATAATTATAATATTCTTAATCGTGATGGTGGCACTGCTCGCATGGCTGCAGTCACCCTACCGTCCGGCTTTCCCCGCCGCAAATCCATGACACTGACAGTCAAACACATCAAACCCACGCGCTCTGAACTTAAGAAATATGTCCACACGGGCATAAATCTCTATAAGGACGCTCCATGCTATGTGCCGCCGCTCGTAATAGACGAGATGGCGACACTGTCGCCCAAATCAAATCCGGCCTTTGACCATTGCGAGGCACAATCGTTTATAGCCGAGCGCGACGGAAAACCCGTCGGCCGCATCACGGCCATCATCAACCATAACGCCAACCGCAAGTTCGGCTCACGCGACATGCGTTTCGGCTTTGTCGATTTCATCGACGACGCCGAGGTCGTCGACGCACTGTTTGACGCTGCGTCTGCATGGGGACGCCAACGCGGCATGGACTCTATCGTCGGTCCGATGGGTTTCTCTGACATGGACCACGAAGGCATGCTCATCGACGGCTTTGACGAGATGGGCACCATGGCCACGATTTACAACTACCCCTACTACCGTGACCACATGGAGCGCCTCGGCTTTGTCAAAGACGCCGACTGGATTGAGTTCCGCATCAAGATTCCGTCGGATATTCCCGACAAATATGCACGCATAGCAGACATCGTATCCAAGAAATACGGACTGCACACCGTGCCACTCACCTCACGAAAAGAAGTCAAGAAAAAGTACGGCCGTCCTCTTTTCGACCTTATAAACGAGGCTTACAAAGACCTTTATGGCTACACATCACTGACACCGCGGCAGATTGATTACTATGTCGACCAGTATCTTGACATCATCCGCTTGGACTGCGTCTCGGCCGTAGCCGACGCCGAGGGCAACCTCGTGGCCGTGGGCATTTCGATGCCCTCGCTCTCCGAGGCTCTTCGCCGTTCACGCGGACGTCTGCTCCCCATGGGCTGGTGGCATCTGCTCAAAGCCCTGCGCGCCAAGACAGACACCGTCGACCTTATGCTCGTCGCCGTCAAGCCGGAGTATCAGAGCAAAGGAGTCAACGCCTTGGTGTTCTGCGATTTGATACACACATACAACCGCCTCGGATTCAAGTATGCCGAGTCAAACATCGAGCTTGAGGACAACGAGAACGTGCAGCGCCAGTGGGACTACTTCGAGCACCGTCAGCACCGCCGTCGCCGCGCATGGCGCAAATCACTCTGACCGACATCAGACGACAATTTATGCGTGCGGGCAGTTTGCAAATGCAAACTGCCCGCACGCCTCATCTGCCGCCCTCTAAGCGCTGAATCAGTGGATGTTGATAACTTCTTGTCGCATAATTTAATTTTTAGCAATTTATATTTGCAAACTATATCACTAATTGACTAATTTTACAATTCAAAAGACAAGCCTTACAAAGTCACAGCAAAAACTCTATGAATCAGGAAGTTTACCACATACCTGCGCTTTTGCCGGAATGTCTTGATGCACTCGACATCAAGCCCGGCGGCACATATGTCGACGCGACCTTCGGCGGAGGCGGTCATTCGCGTGCTATCGCCGAGAGACTGACCGACGGAGGACGTCTCTACGCCTTTGATCAGGACGAGGACGCCGTCAACCGCGCATTCAGCCACCCGGCGCTCACGGTAGTTTACGGCAACTTCCGTTTCATGGCCAATTTTCTGCGTTACTACGGAGTCGATGCCGTCGACGGTATACTCGCCGACCTCGGAGTGTCTTTTCATCACTTTGATGACAGCGACCGCGGTTTTTCGTTTCGCGCAGACGGCCCCTTGGACATGCGCATGAACCGACGCGCGCGCCGGTCGGCCGCCGACCTCATCGCCGACGCCGACATCGACCGCCTGACAGAGATATTCCGCCTCTACGGCGAGCTTAAACAGGCTCGCCGAATCGCCGGAGCCATCGTCGACGCGCGACGCACGGCCCCGGTTGATACCATCGGACGCCTTTTAGACATCGTCAAGCCGTTCATAAACCCTCGTCAGGAGAAAAAAGAACTCGCACAGCTCTTTCAGGCGCTACGCATCGAGGTCAACGGCGAGTTAGACGCCTTGCGCGATTTCCTGACTCAGAGTTTAGACTGTCTGCGACCCGGCGGACGTCTCGCTATCATCACCTACCACTCGCTTGAGGACCGACTCGTCAAAAACTTCATGCGCTCGGGCAACTTCAGCGGCGATATCACAAAAGACTTTTTCGGACGTGTCTCGTCTCCGTTTACTCTTGTCACATCCAAACCCATCGTCCCTGACGACGCAGAGATTGAGCGCAATCCGCGCAGTCGCAGCGCCAAACTCCGCGTAGCCGTAAAAAACTGAACAGACACACAAGACCATCATGTCAGCCTTATCAAAATTCAAAATAAAAGACACCGGACGGCATCTCAACGACGCACTCGACCGCACATATTACGGCCGTGTCATTTCGAGCCGCTTTTTTAAACGCTATCTGTTCCAGACCACATTTATCGTCGGGCTGATACTGATTTACATCTCAAACCGCTATGACTGCGTGACCGGCATGGAGACCATCAACGCCCTGCAGTCAGAGCTTGACATCGTGCGTACAGAGCTGCAGAATCAGCGTTCGTCATACATGTCGATGACCCGCGAGTCAGCCATGCAGCAGCTTGTCGACACTCTCCACCTAAACCTCGGCATACAGCAGCAGCCGCCTTACCGCATAAACCTGATTAAAGATGACGCCGACAGATAACACCAAAGCCACAGGCCGCGGCACACAGCAAGCCTCTGAGCGCCGTCGCACGACAGAAGGCCCCCAGCGCAGCCGCCGCGCATATATCCTCGCACGTCTGAGCTTTATATCGCTGCTGATACTTTTAGTCGCCGGCGCCATCATTTTCATGGCCGTAAACACCACCATCATACGTGCATCGGCATGGAACGAAAAGGGCCAGCGTCATCTCGACGACACCGTTTCGATAAAACCGCTGCGCGGCGACATCCTCGCCAGCGACGGCTCTATCCTCGCGACCAATCTCAACTACTTCAACCTGCGCATCGACTTCAAGGCCAAGCGCTTCATGATACGCGAGTATGTGGCGTCGCTTGACAGCCTCTGCGACAGCCTCGCCTACCACTTCCCGCGCCGCACCCGTGACGAATGGAAAGAGTATCTCAGCGCCCCCCTCAAAAAAGAGCGCTCCAAACGCTCGTCGTCGTTTCTGCTGCTCAAGGAGGTGCCTGACGACGCCGTGCGCCTTGTCAAACAGTTCCCCTATTTTCGCCGCAGCTCCAACGCCAACCGCACGGGCCTCGTGCGCGAGCGGGTGCTCAAGCGCAAATACCCCTACGGCGAAATGGCCGCGCTGTCCATAGGCCGAGTCGGCGAAGTAGCCCTGCGTGACGTGCGCGGTGCCTCAGGCTTGGAACGCGCCCTCGACTCGCTGCTCTACGGAGAGCCCGGCATAGCCAAGCGCGTGCTGATGACCGACCGCATCGCCAACTGGACCGTGCGCAAACCGCGCAACGGCTACACCGTCACCACGACCATCGACATAACCATGCAGGACATCCTCGAGCACGAGCTCGGCGAGATGCTGCTCACCACGGAGGCCGAGTGGGGCACTGCCATAATTATGGACGTCGAGACCGGCGACATCAAGGCCATCTCAAACTTAGAGCGCGACACCGTGCCCGGCTCACACCGCTACATCGAGGGCATGAACCGCGCCGTACTCGCCTACGAGCCCGGCTCGGTCGTCAAGACCATCTCGATGATTGTGGCCATGCGCAAGGGCCTCGTCACCCCCGGCAAAACTTTCCACATCGAGCCTAAAGGCGTCGGCTACCGCTACTGCGGCGGACGTCCCATCAATGACACCCACTCGCCGTCAACCCTCGAGGTCGACCGTTTCCTCGAGTATTCGTCGAACATCGGCATGACAAAGCTGCTCACCGGCTGCTTTGAGTCGGAGCCTGACTCGTTCAGACGCGCGCTGTCAGAAATCGGTTTCTTTGACCGCTTCCACACCGGCATGGAGCGCGAGCGCACACCCTATTTTCCCCGCGTGCCGGCCAACAAGGGCGGCCGCATCGCCCTCTCGCGCATGGTCTTCGGCTACTCGACGATGATACCGCCGCTCTATACCTGTGCCATGTATAACGCCGTGGCTAACGGCGGACGCTTCGTGCGCCCCCGTCTCGTCAAAGGCCTGCGTCATCCCGACGGACGCGACTCGGTCATCCCTGTCAGCTATGTGCGCGACAGCATCCTGACTTCGGCACAGTCAGCCGAGCTGCGCCACATGCTCCATGAAGTCGTCTGGGGTCAGGGTGGCACGGCCAAGGCGCTTAAAAACGACCTCGTCACCATCGCCGGCAAAACCGGCACCTGCCGCATAGCCGTCGAGGCTCCCCCCGCACCCAAAAAGACGGGCGCCGACAGCGCAAAGGCCAAAGGTCGGGAGCAGGCCCCGACACGTAAACCCGGCGGCTATCTCGAAGGCCGATATCGCCTCGCATTCTGCGGATTCTTCCCCTACGAGAAGCCCAAATATACCTGTATGGTGCTCATCAACGACCCGTCACCGGCCTACCGCGGGGCCGCCACCACATCAGGCATGGTCCTGAAAAATGTCGCCCTCAAGCTCTACTCGCGAGGCATGCTCGGCAACACGCCGGACTATCACGAGGGCGACACACCCAAGTCAGGGCCGACTCTCTACGCATCTTATGACACAGAGCGCTACCGCCGTCTCGCCGATGGTATAAATATGCCTCACGGCACAGTCATACAGACCCATGCAGAGCCAAAAGCCGGCCACATTCCCGACGTGCGAGGTCTCGGTATCCGCGAGGCCGTCGTCAAGTTAGAGAAATCGGGCTACAACGTCTCGTTCAGCGGCACCGGCTATGTCGCCACACAGTCGCCGGCTGGAGGCACCCCCGCTCCGAAGGGCTCGCGCGTAAACATAACACTACAACAGAACTAACTGTCAGCTAAGTATATAATCAAACATGCCACGTCTTTCAGACCTACTTAAGTCACTCGCACCCGGCTATCGGGTCAACGGCCCGACAGACCTCGAGCTGAGCGCCATCACCGCCGACTCTCGACGCGTAACCGACGGTGCTCTATTCGTCGCCATCAAAGGCACGGGTGTCGACGGCCATGACTTCATAAATGCCGCCGTCAAGGCCGGCGCACGTGCCGTCGTCGGCTCGCACATGCCCGACGCACTACCCAACACGGTGACAACAGTCATCGTCGACGACCCCGCAACAGCCCTCGGCCGGCTCGCCTCGCGCTGGTACGGCGACCCGTCGCGCTCACTGCGTCTTGTCGGCGTCACCGGCACTAATGGCAAGACTACCGTCGCCACACTTATTTATGAGATTTCACGCCTCTACGGTCTGCGCGCAGGTCTGCTCTCGACCGTGGTCAACATCGTCGATACAGAGCGCGTAGCCGCAACCCACACCACGCCCGACCCGATAGAACTCAATTCGCTGCTGCGCCGCATGGTCGACGCCGGCTGCGAGATAGCCGCCATGGAGGTCAGCAGCCACGCTGCCGACCAGCACCGCATCGCCGGGCTGCACTTCGCCGGAGGCATCTTCACCAACCTCACGCGCGACCACTTGGACTACCACAAGACTTTCGACGCATATCTGCGCGCCAAGCAGTCGTTCTTCGACATGCTCCCGGCCGAGGCTTTCGCACTGACCAACGCCGATGACCGCAACGGCGCCGTGATGGTGCAGAACACCCGCGCCCGCGTCTTTGATTACTCGGTGCGTGCCGACGCCGACTTCCGCGGACGCATCATCGAAAACCGTCTCGACGGTATGCTCATAAGCTTTAACGGCACCGAGGTCGAGACACTATTCACCGGCCGTTTCAACGCCTCAAACCTGACGGCCGTCTACGGAGCTGCAACCCTTTTAGGTTTTGACCCCGAGCGTCTGCCACAGGCCATGAGCGCCCTCGTGCCTGTCGCCGGACGCTTCCAGACTTTCCGCTCGCCCTCGGGCGTCACGGCCATAGTCGACTACGCCCACACCCCCGACGCACTCATCAACGTCCTTGACACCATCCGAGACATCGTCGGCCGCGGACACGCAAGTGTCATCACCGTCTGTGGCTGCGGAGGCGACCGCGACCGGGGCAAGCGCCCGATGATGGCCGCCGCTGCCGCCTCGCGCTCTGACCGTCTCATACTGACCTCCGACAACCCGCGCAGCGAGGACCCTGTCGCCATCATCGACGACATGCTCGCCGGACTCGACGACGATGCGCGACGCACCACGCTCTCCATCACCGACCGCCGTGAGGCCATACGCACAGCCGCAGCCCTCGCCCGTCCCGGCGATGTCATTCTCGTCGCCGGCAAGGGTCACGAAGATTATCAGATTATCGGCTCCGAGCGTCACCACTTCGACGACCGCGAGGAGGTACGCGCCGCTCTCGGCATCATATAGACATAACGACAACACGACTTTTACACGACACTAATGTTTTACTCGCTTTTTCAACTCTTCAAAGACTTCGACCTGCCCGGCGCCCGTCTGATGGAATACATCACCTTCCGTTCGGGGTGTGCCTTCGTTCTCGCTCTCATCATAGCCATCTTTGTCGGCCGCCGCATCATCGACCGTCTGCAAAAAATGCAGATCGGCGAAATCATCCGCGACCTTGACCTCGAGGGACAGGAAAAGAAAAAAGGCACACCGACTATGGGCGGAGTCATCATCATACTCTCGATACTCGTGCCGTGCCTGCTCGTCGGCAATCTCACCAATGTCTACATGATACTGATGCTTGTCGCCACGCTCTGGTTAGGCACCATCGGCTTCCTCGACGACTACCGCAAGATAAAATACCGCAACAAAGAGGGTCTCAAAGGCAAATACAAGATAATCGGTCAGGTAGGCATCGCCGTCATCGTCGCCGTGACGATGTTTCTCAACCCCGACATGGTCATTGTCGAGAACAGCGAGGTCGTCGACGTCGACACCAATCTGGTCGAGGAAGTCATCTACGCCGACCAGACCGTCAAATCGCCGCAGACCACTATACCCTTCCTCAAAAACAACAACTTCGACTACTCGCTTTTCACCCGTTTCCTCGGCTCACACGCCGAGACCGGCGGATGGATAGTATTTTTCTTCTTCGTCATCTTCTTCGTGGCCGCCACATCCAACGGCGCCAACCTCAACGACGGACTTGACGGCATGACTGCCGGTCTCTCGGCCATCAGCGGCGTCGCACTCGCCGTCATGGCCTATCTCGGAGGCAACATCATCTACTCGGCCTACCTTAATATAATGTATATACCGCAGTCGGAGGAACTTGTCGTATATATGGCCGCCTTTGTCGGCGCATTAGTCGGCTTCCTGTGGTATAACGCCTCACCGGCACAGGTATTCATGGGCGACACCGGCTCACTGACCCTCGGCGGCATCATCGCCGTCTTTGCCATCCTCATCCACAAGGAGCTGCTGCTGCCGATACTCTGCGCCCTCTTCTACATCGAAGACCTCTCGGTCATCCTGCAGGTGGCCTACTTCAAGCGCACAGGCGGCAAACGTATATTCAAGATGACACCCATACACCACCACTTCCAGAAACCCGGCAACGCCGGCTATCAGGCTCTGATACAGCGACCCATACAGCCAATACCCGAGGCCAAGATTGTCACCCGCTTCTGGATTATCGGCATCATACTCGCCGTCGTAACTTTCGTTACGCTCAAAATACGCTAATCAACTTATATTCAGCATAATCATGAACTGTAAAAACATAGTCATCCTCGGCGCCGGCGAGAGCGGCTGCGGCGCCGCCGTCCTTGCCAAAGACAAAGGCATGGACGTCTTTGTCAGCGACTTCGGCTCTATCGCTCCGCGTTATCGCGAGATGCTTGAGGCCGAGGGTATACCTTACGAGGAAGGGCACCACACTATGGAGCGCATCCTCGCCGCCGACACCGTCATAAAGAGTCCCGGTATCGCCGAGACCACACCCGTCATGCAGGCAGTGCTCGCCAAAAACATACCCGTTATCTCCGAAATAGAGTTCGCCGGCCGCTACACCGACGCCAAGATGGTCTGCATCACCGGCAGTAACGGCAAGACGACCACCACCCTGCTCACCTATCATATACTGCGCCACGCAGGTCTCAACGTAGGTCTCGCCGGCAATGTCGGCAAGAGCCTCGCCCTGCAGGTCGCACGTGACCCTCACGACGTCTATGTCATCGAGCTCAGCTCGTTCCAGCTTGACAATATGTATGAATTCAAGGCCAATATCGCTGTCATACTCAACATCACGCCCGACCACCTCGACCGCTACGACCACAAGATGCAGAACTATATCAACGCCAAATTCCGCATCCTGCAGAATCTGACACAGACCGACGCCTTCATCTACTGGCAGGACGACCCCGTCGTCACGGCCCAGCTCCGTCAGATTCAGACCGAGGCCCGTATGTATCCCTTCGGCGAACATCTCGAGGAGGAAAATCAAGCGGCATATATCGACGCCTGCAACGAGCTGATTATCAATACTCCGTCAAGCTCGCTCACAATGCCCCGCGCCGACCTCGCGCTCAACGGCATACACAATCTCTATAACTCGATGGCCGCCGGCATATCGGCATGTCTGCTCAACATACGCCGCGACGACATTCGCGACGCACTCGCCGACTTCAAAGGCGTAGAGCACCGTCTCGAGCATGTGGCACGCGTAGACGGTGTCGAGTGGATTAACGATTCCAAGGCCACTAACGTCAACTCTTGCTGGTATGCCCTTGACTCTATGACGACACCCACCGTGCTCATACTCGGCGGCAAGGACAAGGGCAACGACTACTCGGAGATTCTGCCGCTCGTGCGTGAGAAAGTAAAGGCAATCGTGGCCATGGGCGTCGACAACCGCAAGATTATCGACTTCTTCAAAGGCGAAGTCCCCGAGCTACGCGACACACATTCGCTTGACGAAGCCGTTGCCGCCTGCCGCGAGCTCTCGACCGCCGGCGACACCGTGCTGCTCTCGCCCTGCTGCGCCAGCTTTGACCTGTTCAAAAGCTACGAAGACCGCGGACGCCGCTTCAAAGACGCCGTCATGGCCCTCGCCGAACATAAATAAAAACAGTGTCTGACGACACTAAATCTGATTACGACTATGAACACCGCCGCCGAAGATCTGCAAGCCATCGCCCCGAAGGTACGCACCGACCACCATATCTGGGGCATATACATCTTTCTGCTGATTGTCTCGGTCATCGAGCTATTCAGCGCATCGAGCCAAGAAATCGAAATCAACGATATCTACGGCCCTATCATCCGTCATGCCCGTTTTTTAGCAATCGGTCTCGTGCTGATGCTTATTATCCAGCGCTTTCACTACAAATACATCTATAAACTCATCCCGGCTTTTGTCATCGGCTCGATAGCGGCCATGATATTGGTGCTCTTGGTCGGTGTCAATATCAACGGCGCGCGCCGAGGCCTGCAGTTCGGCTCGATTATCATCCTCCCGGCAGAGTTTCTCAAACTTGCGGCGGCGGTAGGAGTGGCCTATATACTGAGTCTCAATCAGATAAAAGGCCGGCGCGACGTCACCACCCGCGGCGTGGTCTACGCCACGGCGCTGACGCTCTTCTGCAGCGGCCTCTTATTCTCCCACGGTCTGACCAACACCCTGCTGCTCATGGCCATCTGCATGTCGATGATGCTTATCGGCGGTGTCAGCATGCGCAAGTTTCTTTGCGTAGTCGGCGTCTTCGCTGTCGTCGGAGGGGGTGCCCTGATTTACAAGATGAAATTCAAGAGCAGCGGTGCTCCGACCCCTGAGGCTATCGAGATTGCGCAGCTCAACCACGAAGACCCGTCTACAGCCTCCGGAGACCGTTCGGAGACGTGGAAAGGGCGTATCTCACGCCATTTCCGCCTCAATAAACATCTCGACGATATAAACGACCTCAACAAACAGGAGCAGCTGAGCTATATCGCACAGGCTCACGGCGGACTTTTCGGCGTCGGCCCCGGCAACTCGCGCGAGAACGCCCGCTTGCCCCTCGCCTTCTCCGACTATATCTACGCCATCGTCATCGAGGAGCTCGGCCTCTTCGTCGGCATATTCATCCTGCTCTGCTACCTGTGGCTGCTCGCCCGCGCGGGCCACATAGCCACAAAATGTAAGCAGACACTGCCGTGCCTGTTGGTCATCGGCTGCGCTATATACATTGTCTATCAGGCCCTATTCCACATGGCCATCGTCACCGGCGTCTTCCCCGTCTCGGGTCAGCCCCTGCCGCTCATCTCCAAAGGCGGAACATCAGTAATCGTCACATCCATGGCTCTCGGCGTGATGCTCTCCATCAGCCGCCACGCAGCCTTCAAGGGCGACAAAGAGGCCATACGCGAGGAGCTCAAGGCCCTCCCGGCAAATATCCAGAGTGAAAATCCCTCTCAGCTTTAATATTGATTACAAACTCCATCCAAACGACTCATATATGACACAATCATCAGATAAGAATACGCCTGACCGCCTGCAGCGCGTGCTCATCAGCGGCGGAGGCACCGGCGGCCACATTTTCCCCGCCATCTCTATCGCCAACGCCATCCGCCGTCGTTACCCCGACGCCGACATACGCTTTGTCGGGGCAGCCGACCGCATGGAAATGGAGCGCGTGCCGGCAGCCGGCTATCCCATCGAGGGTCTGACGGTCAGCGGTTTCGACCGTCACAACCCGCTGCGCAACATCAAGGTCGTCTGGCGTCTGATTAAGTCAATGCGTCGTGCGCGCCGCATCATACGCGACTTTCGTCCTCAGATTGCCATCGGCGTCGGAGGGTACGCTTCGGGAGCCACACTCAAAGCCGCGCAGAAATTAGGCGTCCCCACTCTGATACAGGAGCAGAACTCCTATGCCGGCGTCACCAACAAACTGCTTGCGGCCAAGGCCCGGCGCATCTGTGTGGCATACGAAGGCATGGAACGTTTCTTCCCGGCCGAGTCCATCGTCATGACCGGCAACCCGGTGCGCGCGTCGCTGCTTGACTGTCCGATGACTCAGCCCGAGGCCAAAAGCGCCCTCGGTTTTGACCCGCAGCGCCCCTTGGTACTTATCGTCGGAGGCAGCCTCGGTGCCCGCACCATCAACCGCGCAGTCGCCCAATCGCTTGACGCCCTTACCGACGGAGGCACACAGCTGCTCTGGCAGACCGGCAAGACCTATGGAGCCGACGAGGCCGCACGTGCCGCCGAGGGACATGCCGACGTCAAGGCCACGCCGTTTATCGACCGTATGGACATAGCCTACCGCGCCGCCGACCTCGTCGTCTCGCGTGCCGGAGCCGGCTCCATCAGCGAGCTGCAGCTCCTCGCCAAACCCGTTATACTCATACCGTCGCCCAATGTCGCCGAAGACCATCAGCGCAAAAATGCCCTCGCCCTCGCCGAGCGCGACGCCGCCGTAATGGTCGCTGACGACGAGTGTTGCGAAAAACTCGCTCCGACAGTCGCCGCCCTCATCGCCGACCCCGCGCGGCGCGAGCGTCTCTCTGTGGCCATCGCCGGCATGGCCCTCCGCGACAGCGACGAGAAGATTGTCGACGCGGTCGAGGAGGCAGCCCTCCCCGCCGATGCGCCTGACAAATAAAATACAACCTATTATAACCAAGCACAAGACTTAAATGGCTCAAAAAATATACTTTGTAGGCGCCGGCGGCATAGGCATGGCCGCTCTCGAACGCTATTTTCTCTCTCAGGGCCGGGACGTGGCCGGCTATGACCGCACACCGACACCTCTGACCGATGCCCTCATCGCCGAAGGCATCAGAATATCATTTGACGACTCGATGGACGCCGTGCCCGATGCGTTCCGTGACCCGGCGGTGACAAAAGTTGTCTACACGCCGGCTGTACCCGACGACAATGTGCCCCTGAGCTTCTTCCGTGATAATGGCTTTGAAATCAAAAAGCGCTCCGAAGTACTCGGCGACATCACGCGCAACAGCCTCGGCCTATGCTTTGCCGGCACACACGGCAAGACCACCACGTCGTCGATGGCCGCGCATATTCTCCACTGCGGGCCTAAGGGCTGCAACGCCTTTCTCGGCGGCATCCTGCGCAACTACGACAGCAACCTGCTGCTTGCTCCCGACTCGCCATACTCGGTCATCGAAGCTGACGAGTATGACCGCTCGTTCCATCGGCTGAGGCCTTATATCGCCGTCATTACAGCCACCGACCCCGATCATCTCGACATCTACGGCACCGAGGAGGTCTACTTGGAGTCGTTCGCGCACTTCACCGAGCTTATCCGCCCCGACGGCAAACTGCTTGTCCACACCGGTCTAAAACTGCGCCCGCGTCCCGTCGAGGGTGTTGAGACATATACTTATTCGCGCGACAGCGGCGACTTCCACGCCGACCGCATACGTCACGGCGGCGGTACGATTTTCTTTGACTTTGTCTATCCCGGCGGACGCCTTAACGACATCGAGCTCGGTGTGCCGGTCGAGATAAACATCGACAATGCGGTCGCCGCCCTTGCCGCTGTCTGGCTGACGGGAGACTTCGAGCCTGATTCGGCCCGCGAGGCCATGGCGTCGTTCATGGGTGCCGAACGCCGTTTTCAGTTCTGGCTCAAAGAGCCGGGCGAGCACGGACGAGCTATAATCGACGACTATGCCCACCACCCCGACGAGCTGCGTCAGAGCATCCTCTCGGTCCGCGCCCTCTATCCCGGCCGTGAGCTGACCGTCGCCTTCCAGCCCCATCTCTACTCGCGCACACGCGACTTCGCCCCCGAGTTTGCCGATGCTCTGTCTTTAGCCGACCGCGTCATTCTCGCCGACATATACCCCGCGCGCGAAGAGCCGATACCCGGCGTCACATCAAAAATCATATTCGACCGCATAAAATGCGCCGATAAAGTGATGATTTCCAAACAAGACTTTGTCGAGACCGCAAAAAACAGTAACTTTGAAATCCTCTTGGCAGCCGGCGCCGGTGACCTCAGTTTCAGCATCCCGCAATTAGTCGCCGAACTCAGCGCCGCAGACCGGACAAAATAAAGGATGGAAAAAGACAGCGTCATAAAACTGATATTATCGGTCCTGCTGGCCGTCTATCTTGTCGTCACTCTCTCGATGACAAGAGCCGCCGCACGCGCCGACCGCTACAGTGACCTGCAGATTGAGCTGCGCGACTCGCTCGGCTCTGGTTTTGTCACCGAGGCTGACATAGACCGCGTCTGCGGCAATCTGATGCACGCGGTCGCCACGCTGCCCGCTGACTCGCTGCCTCTGGCGCTTATCGAGCGACGGCTGATGGAGATGCCCCAGATTGAGTCAGCCAATGTCTGCCGGCTCAATGACGGGACACTGCGGCTCGATGTCACACCCATGATACCCGTCGCACGCGTCTTCGAGCCGGGTACGGGCCGCTCATACTACATAAACGCATCAGACAAACGTGTCGACGCCGATGTGCGCTATCATGTCGACGTGCCCGTAGTAATCGGCCGATTTGACTCGACATACCATGCGTCAAGTCTTCTGCCAATGCTCTCACATATCGCAGCCGACCCCACTGCCAACGCCCTCGTGTCGACAATCACCGCCTCTCGCTCGGGCGACATAATGATTATCCCCGTCATACGCGGTCAGGTCATCAATTTCGGCGACACATCGGCCGTCGCCGACAAATTCGACCGTCTGAAATCGTTTTACCGTCAGGTCATGGGCGCCAAAGGCTGGAACTACTACGACACAATCTCGGTAAAATGGGCCGGACAGGTCGTGGCCACACGCCGCCAGCACAGTCTCGGAGCTCTCGACCTCGTAGCGGCTGACGCAGACTTTGACGACATCGATGACATAGAGACAATGACCACCGACGATTTCACAGCTGACTCAGTTGACACGCCTTCAGATAAAACAAAAAGATAACAGCCTAAAAAATCATCATATAACACACTCGATATGGACAACAGATATATCGTCGCACTCGAAATCGGAAGCTCTAAGATAAAGGGCCTCGTCGGAGCCGTCGACGACCTCGGCACCATCAATATCATTGCCTGCGAGGAGACACGACTCAACAACTGTGTACGCTACGGCAAGATACAGAACGTACAGGAAGTCTCGGCCCGGGTAAGCGAAATAATTCGCAAACTCGAGAATCATCCGCGTATAGCGCCCCGCAAAGTATCAGAGGTATTCATCGGCCTCGGAGGACGCACGTTCGCCACAATCCCGGCATCAGCCCAGAACTCATTTCCTGCCGCCATACAGATTACAGAAGATCATATCGAACGTCTCAAACGCGAGGC
>DXYS01000092.1:147231-203407 GCA_019415705.1 Bacteroidales bacterium
AGAGGCTCTCGCCATGATACCCAAGAGATTTTTTGTTGACAACATCAAGGCCGAAAAAGCCGTCGGCACCGTCGGCTCGCGACTGCGCGGCGAGTTCTCGGCTGTCGTCTACTCGGCTGTCAACCGCCGCAACCTCGAGATGATAAAATTTGACAGCGATGAGCGTCAGATTGGCCGTCACTACGTGCTTCGACCCATCGTCGAGGCAGAGATAGCCCTCAGTTCATCCGAGAAACAGCTCGGTGTCGCCCTTGTCGACTTCGGCGCCGAAACCACGACAATTGTAATATATAAAGACGACGTGCTGCAGCATATCGTCACCCTCCCCATGGGCTCGCGCAACATTACCCGCGACCTCATGTCAGGTATGTCCATGACCGAGGAACGTGCCGAACTCGCCAAGACCACCGAAGGCACTGCCGTCGCCGACGCCTCAGACGCCTCAGACCCCGTACGCGCCGAAATCAACGGCTACATACAGGCACGCGCCGGCGAAATCATAGCCAACGTACTGCATCAGATAGACTTGGCCGGTTTCAAGACCGCCGACCTCCCTGCCGGCCTCGTCATTACAGGCGGCGGTGCACGCCTGCGCAACTTCGCCCGTCTCGTCGAGCAACAGTCTAAAATGAAAGTGCGCAACGCCGCCTTAGAAGGCTCAGCCCGTTTTCGCGGACTCGACATCGACCGTTCAAACAACATCGACGTTCTCGCCATCGCGCGGTATGCCGCCGACTCGTCTGATATCGACTGCCTCACTGCACCCGCACCCGTCATCGCCGACGACTTTGACGCCCGCGAGGCCGACGAGCCGGCCTACGAAACGCGTCAGCCGCGTAATGAGCCTTACGGCGGCTCACCCTATGACCGCCGGCGCCGTTATGTCGACGACGAAGACCTGCTCAACGACGACCCCGACGATGACGACAACGACCGCTACGACACAGGCGATACCCGCCAGAGTGTGCGCGGCACATCGTCGCGTGACCGTCGTCCCGCGCGCGAGCCGCGATATGACGACCGTGCCGGCGAAGACATCGACGAGCTCGTCGACGACAATTACAACGGCGGCAACGGCGACGAGCCATATCCCGGAGAAGATGACCCCGACCGTCAGAATATTTTCAGCAAACTGCGCAAAAAAATGTCTGAATTCTGGATGCGTTCGCCCGATATAGACGATAACATCGACGAACCTACACGCTGACCATCCGTCACACAACACTTATCTACGAAAACCCTTAATATAAGAGCCTTATGAGCGAAGACGAAAACGCTTTTCTCGACAAATATTCACAGACAGCCGAAACACCTGACCGCATCATGGTCGTCGGTGTGGGCGGCGGCGGCAACAACGCCGTAAACCACATGTATAACGAGGCTGCCATCCACGGCGTGTCATTTGTCGTTGTCAACACCGACCAGATGGCCCTGAAGGTCTCGCCCGTGCCACGCAAACTCCTCATCGGTCCCAACACCACCAAAGGACTGGGCGCCGGTAACATCCCCGAGCGCGCCCGAGAGGCCGCCGAGGAGTCGGCCGAGGAGATTTCAGAGCTCTTCAAGCCTGAGGCCCAGATGGTGTTCATCACCGCCGGCATGGGCGGCGGCACAGGCACGGGCGCCGGTCCCGTCGTGGCGCGCATCGCCCGTGAGAAAGGCCTGCTGACCATCGGCATCGTCACCATCCCCTTCCTCTTCGAAGGCATGCGCAAGATTTCAAAGGCCATCGCCGGCGCTGAGGAAATGAGCAAATACGTTGACGCACTGCTCATTATCAACAACGAGCGTCTCTCTGACATCTATCCCGACCTCGGCTTCGAGAGCGCGTTCGCCAAGGCTGACGACACTCTCTCCATCGCAGCGCAGAGCATCTCGGAGATTGTGACTAATCCCGGATATATCAACCTCGACTTCAACGACGTCGACACCACACTGCGCAACGGCGGCACCGCCCTCATCTCCATCGGCTACGGCGAGGGCGAAAACCGCGTCACGGCAGCCATCGACGACGCCCTCCACTCGCCCCTGCTCAAAAACACCGACGTCTTCTCGTCTAAGCGTCTGCTCTTCAACCTCTCCTACTCGCGCAAGGCCGAGACGCCTTTCAAGACTCAGGAGGTTAGGCAGTTAGACGATTTCGTCACCAAAATAGGTTCGCAGGTCGACGTCATCTGGGGCGTCACCTATGACGACACGCTCGGCGACAAGGTCAAATTCACCATTCTCGCCGCCGGCTTTGACGTCACCGTCAAAGAGGCCTCCGAGGGCCGCATCAAGACCGAGGAAAAAACCATCAAGGTCACCAAGCCCGAGGCCGGGCCACACGATGCCGCCGAAATCGACTACGAGGCCATCCGCGCCAATTACGGCGACGAAAAGGTCGACGAGATGCAGCGCCAGCGCGACACCCTAAACTTCATTATCCTCGAAGACAATCAGCTCGACAATGACGAGATGATCGAAACATTTGAGAAGACTCCGGCGTTTAATCGAAACCGCAAGGTATCAGCCGCCAAGCCCAAGACTGCCGACCCGGCTCCCGCCACAGAGACCCGTCAGGCCTCAGCGTCTGCCCCTGCCGAAGACCGCGCCTCACATAACCGTCCGGGCCGCAACTCTGAGTTTATCGACTTCACCGACGACTGACCACGGCGTCTTCATATAATAATTTAACTCTCCTGCTGATGAAAAAACTCGTAATCTCCACCGGCGCCGGCATGAGCGCCGAAAGCGGCATCTCGACATTCAGAGATGCCGGCGGTCTGTGGGAACAGTACCCCGTCATGGACGTGTGCTCGGCCGACGGCTTTGAGCGCAACCCCGCCCTCGTCCACAAATTCTACAACGACCGCCGCGACCAGCTCGTCAAAGTCGAACCTAACGCCGGCCACCGCGGACTCGTCGACCTCGAAAAACGCTTTGATGTCTACGTGATTACGCAAAATGTCGACGACCTCCACGAGCGCGCCGGCTCGTCGAAAGTGCTCCACCTGCACGGCGAACTGATGAAAGTGCGCGCCATCGACGACGAGAGCCGTGTCTACACGCTCCGTCCCGAGGCCTGCCACACCACACCCGACACCGTCATCGACGGCCATCATGTTCGGCCACACATCGTCTTCTTTCAGGAAGCCGTGCCCAACTTCGAGCCCGCCACAGAGATAGTAGCCGAGGCTGACATCTTCGTCATCATCGGCACGAGCCTCTCGGTCTATCCCGCCGCGGCCCTCATCCGCTACGTCCGTCCCGGCGTACCCGTCTACTACATCGACCCCAACCCCGCCGAAGTCCCCGCCGGCGTAACCGTCATCCGCGCCGGCGCCTCCGAAGGCATCCGCCGCCTCGCCGAAATGCTCTAAACGATTTTCTGCGTCCATGGAAGGCCGATTTTCAATCGGCCAAAAGCGCCTGCGGCGCGAATTTTCTACAACCCCCGTGCGGAGCCGGGGGACTATGGTGCCCCATAAAATAATCGTGACAAGTTGCGGAGCTGCGCAGTCACGAAACTGCGTCAGCACATCCCCCACATAAGCCTCGCACCCCGTCCGCTTTAGCGGTCGCAGCCAAAAAACGCCCAGCCAACCGTAGGGACATGCCTTCGGCATGTATAACTCGCTGATTATCATGGAGCGCCGATCTTTATCCCGGAGGGATTATATGCGGCCGTCGGCCGCTCTCAACCCCACATTAAGCGTATGTGGGGTGGCAAGTGACAGCGTCGCGCATTTTTCTCGAAGAGAATAAACTATCGCTCGCATATAGCGCCGGCCACGTCACCCACCCGTCCGCTTTAGCGCTCGCAGCCAAAAACGTCCCGCTGCTCTAACCCTGAAATCTGCCCATTTTATTCAATAAACCGAATCCTATTGAATAAAAAAGTACCTATTTTATTCAACACAGTGAATAAATTGAATAAAATTCGCTATATTTGCACATAAAATCTCCTATTATGAGAACCGCAATACTTAATCAACGTGCCGAACGCGACGAACTATTGTCTCGAGCCTATCAACAGCGGCATACCAAATATGATGCTGACGACCTTTTACAGAATCCGCTTATCAAACTTATTACCGGTCCTCGCCGCGTAGGAAAATCTGTTTATGCTCTACTTATGCTGCGAGGTAAAAACTTTGCCTATCTAAATTTTGACGATAGTCAATTGCTTGAAAAATGGGATGAAGATTTAGTGATGTCAGCACTCGATGATGTATACCCTGACTATGATTATATTCTACTTGACGAAATACAGAATCTTCCGGGATGGGATTTATGGGTAAGCAAACTCTATCGCCGCGGGAAGAATCTGATTATCACCGGTAGTAACGCCAAGATGCTAAGTAGCGAAATGGCCACAGTGTTGACCGGACGTTATCTCCAAATCGAGATGTTACCTTTCAGCCTTGATGAAACTTTGAGGTGGAAAAATATCTATACGAAACAAAAGGAACAAGTTTCAAAGGCAATCGCACTCGCAGATGATTATATGCGCAACGGCGGCTACCCGGAAACCATACCGGCACGCAGCATAACCAAGAGCTACCTCTCCACACTCTTTGATTCAATATTGCTGAAAGATGTCGCAAAACGCCATAAAGTCAGAAATACTATTGACCTTTATAATCTCGCCACATATCTGTTATCGAATTTTTGTAATCCGGTTTCAGCCAATGATATAGCAGGAGAATTAGGATTACAAAGCGTAGCGACCACTAAGAAATTCTGCAACTATCTGAGCGAGCCTTATCTATTTTTCTATCTTCCACGCTTCAACAATAAATTGAAGCTGATGAACAAAGCGCCGAAAAAAGTCTACATCGTAGACAACGGTTTTGTGCAGAGTACAGCTTTCAACCTCAGCGAAAATCTTGGTCGACTGCTTGAGAACCAAGTCTTCGTCGAGCTGATACGCCGTGGCTATACGTCCGGAAAAACACTCTTCTATTACCGTACACGCAATGACAAAGAGATTGACTTCGTGACCCGAAAAGGTCCGAAAGTCCAACAACTTATACAAGTATGTTATGACATGTTCTCCGAGAAAACACGCAAACGCGAGCTCGATGCCCTCGTTGAAGCAGCCGAGGATCTACACTGCGAGAATCTTCTCGTCATAACATATGATCAACAAGGTGAAATCGAATGGAAAGGCTATCCTATTAACATCGTTTCGGTAAATACATTTTAATTTGTCATTTCAAATCTCTTTATTACATTCCGCGTTAAGCTTAAACTATTCCCTTCCCATTTCCCATATCTGCCAAAATATTTTCCCGTAACACCACATCGAAAGTGTCTGCCGCCAAGGCAGACGCTTTTTTTTCTCGTTTTTTTGATTTAAATTTGCAAATCATATAAACCATCGAAATATCACATCTATGGCTGAGATTAAAATCGCCGGCATTATGAGAGCCGGCGTCTTTTCGCCAAACCACATAGGCAACGACTCGACCATTTTCAACATCGTAGCCGACCAGTTGCGCAAACGCGGATGCGAGGTCAATGTCTACAGCGAAGACCGTTTCGTCAATCAGGAAATCACCGAAGACATCATCGTCAACATGTGCCGCGAGCAGCGCTCCATAGCCAAGCTCCAGCAGCTCGAGGATGCCGGCGCACTCGTCATAAACTCGGGCTACGGCATCGAGAACTGCACACGCGAGCGCATGACCCGCATACTCTTGGGCTCTAACATCCCTTTCCCCGAGAGCATCATGGTCAACACTGACGAAGGCGTCCGCGAGACACTACGCCGCGCATCGATGACTCCTTGCTGGATCAAACGCGGCGATTTCCACACCATGCACAAGGAGGACGTCACCTACGTGCGTCACGCCGAAGAGGCTCAGGAGGTCCTGCAGGAATACTTCCTGCGCGGCATCAAGCGTGCCGTCATCTCGCGTCACTTGGAGGGCGACCTGATTAAATTCTACGGCATCGCCGGCACATCATTTTTTTACTGGTTTTATCCCTTCGACTCAGACTACAGCAAATACGGCAAAGAAAAAGCCAACGGCAAGAGCCGGGGCTTCGCCTTTGTCGAGGAACGTCTGAAAGCCATCTGCGCCAAAGCCGCCGACGCATTGGACGTCAAGATTTATGGCGGCGATTGCGTCGTCTCGCCTGAAGGAGAGATACGCATCATAGACTTCAACGACTGGCCCAGCTTCGCCCCCTGTCGCCAGGAGGCTGCCACACAGATTGCAAAATACATAATGAGCGCCATCAAAGAGCGTCAGGCTCAGCGCAGTACACGATGAAAAGCCGTAAGATAAACGACGAAAACGCTCCGCTGCGCGGACAGCGTTTCCCTCTGTTGCCGCGACTTATCGCGACATCGCTCGGTGTGGGCTATCTGCCGCTCGCACCCGGCACATGGGGAGCGATTGTCGGCGTCATCCTCTGGCTGCCGCTCTATCTGTGGACATCGCCCGCCGTCACGCTCGCCGTGACCGCTGTTGCTGTCGTCGTGCTGACCGTCGCCGGCACATGGGCGAGCAACATCTCTGAGCGCTACTGGGGCAAAGACCCGGTGATAGCCTGTGTCGACGAGACGGTCGGCCAGTGGGTGTCGATGCTGCCTCTGAGCGCCCTCTGCCCGTGGTGGGAGATATTGCTCTCACTGATCCTCTTCCGTTTCTTCGACATCGTCAAGCCCTTGGGCATACGCTCTGCCGAACGGCTTCCCGGCGGTTACGGCATGATGGCCGACGACATCCTCGCCGGAGTCTATTCAGCAGCCATACTCCTTATAGTCAACCACTTCACTATATGCCCTCCGCTATAACCATGACAAACAGAGTGAAAAAAGTCGGCCACCGCATGCTTAACTCCAACTCGTTGGTATATACGTTCTTGCGCTCGATTGTGTCGTCACAGGCAGCATCATGGACCGACATGGGCACACGCATGCTCCTGTTCGCCTTCGTCTTCGCCGAGCTCGACCCGTTCTATCGCTCAAACCTGTCTGTGGCCTGCGGAGCATTTGTCGGAGGCGTTGTAAACTGCGCCATCAACTACCGGTTTACATTTCATGCCACCGGCCAGAGCGTGCGTGCAGTCGCCGTAAAATATCTGCTTGTATGGACAGGCAGCCTGCTGCTCAACATGTACGGCACCACCTTCACAGCCGAACTTCTCAGTCACTGGAGATTCCTCCTCGACATGGGCTTCACGTCAAACGGCATTTTCGCTGCATCGACCCTCGCCGTCTCGCTGCTCGTGTCTTGGTTTTGGAACTTCGCCCTACAACGCTATTTCGTCTACCGTCCCACACGGTTTGACCCCTACGCCATCAGATTTGTAAACTTCATATTCCGCCGCAAAGACCCGGCACGTGACTCTCTCCCATCTAAAAACAAATAACACGTTATGGAAATAAAGAAACAAGCCACTAAGACCCGCAACAGCCTCCAGCAAGGCATCTATGTGGTAATCAATCCTTTCGTCAGACTGCTCATACGCCTCGGGGTGACACCCAACATGGTCACGACAGTCGGTCTGCTCGGCAACATAGCCGCCGCGGCTGTCTTCGTATGGGCCGGCTATCGCGCCACACGCGAAGGCGCGGTCGATTTCGGCCTAATCACCCTCGCCGGTGCACTCATCATCGGCTTCTCACTCTTCGACATGCTCGACGGTCAGGTCGCCCGTCTCGGCAACATGGTGTCGCGCTTCGGAGCCATGTATGACTCGGTGCTCGATCGCTACTGCGAGATGTTCACCCTCGGCGGCATCGCCTACTATCTCATACAGTTAGGCGACATCATCGGCGCCCTCATAACCTTTGTGGCTCTCGTCGGCTCTGTCATGGTAAGCTACGTGCGTGCACGCGCCGAAGGCCTCGGCATCGAGTGCAAGATCGGATTCATGCAACGCCCCGAGCGCGTCGTGGTCACAGCTGCGGCAGCCCTCGCCACCGGCATCTGCGGGCAATGTGAAGTCGGCTTCGACCCCGATATCATCCTCGTAGTCGCCATGACCATAATAGCCGTATTCGCAAACCTTACGGCCTTCGCCCGCATCTCTCACTGCCGCCGCGAACTGACAAAAAAATCCTGAACGACTTTTGCATCGCAATATAATATGACCTTTTCACTGCAGCCTCCGCGACGTAAGGAGGCCGTCATCTGTTGTGCGGCCCTGCTGCTGTGGCTCGGAGTCACGGCCACAGGCATCGGCTTCCGGCCCGAACACATTTTTCTGGCCGCCGTTATTGCCGCACTCTTTTTCATCAACGGCGCGACACGTCGTCTGACCGTCGCCCTGCTGCCGTTCTTCATCTTCGGCATATCATACGACTGGATGAACCTGCTGCCCAACTACAAGGTGAATCCCGTCGACGTGGCCGCGCTATACGGCGCCGAGAAGTCGCTATTCGGCATCACAGTTGCCGACGGCACCATTCTGACACCCAACGAGTTCTTCGCCATCCACAGTTCGGCCCTTATGGACTTCCTCGGCGGCGTGTTCTATCTCTGCTGGGTGCCGCTGCCCGTCATCTTCGGCCTGTGGCTATACTTTACCGGCCGGCGCAATGCCTATCTGCATTTCGCCCTCGTCTTCCTCTTTGTCAATCTGCTCGGCTTCACATTTTATTACATACACCCGGCCGCTCCGCCGTGGTATGTCGCCCTGCACGGTTTCGAGCCCGTCGTAGGCACTCCGGGCGATGTCGCCGGCCTCGCCCGTTTCGACGAGATGACGGGCCTGACCGTCTTTCACGGCCTGTATGCGCGCAACTCCAATGTATTTGCCGCACTCCCCTCGCTCCACTCGGCCTACACGCTAGTGGCCCTGATTTATGCCCTGCGGTCACGCTCGTCGCTGACGTGGCGCATCATACTCGCCGTCGTCACAGCCGGCATATGGTTTACAGCCGTCTACACCTCCCATCACTATATCATCGACGTGCTCGCCGGCATAGCCTGCGCCTTCGTCGGATTCCTGATTTTTGAATACGGTCTGATGAAAATACCGGCTTTTGCCCGCGTCATCTCACGTTACACCGATTACATCTCAAAGCAAACAAAAAATGAATCAAAATAACATATCACAAAACGACGTTCGCCCCGACGTGCTCAACTACGATGACCTGCGCCGCCTCGTTCCCAAATTAGACGGTCACGAGAAACTGTGCAATTGGCTTCTGCACTTCCTCTCGGTCGACAAGGTCAACGCCGTCCACGCCAAATGCTGCGACACACCGGGCCCCATGTTTGTCAAGCGTCTGCTCATCGACGAGTTCCGCATACGCCTGCGCATCGACAACGAGCAAGTGCTCGACAACCTCCCCGAAGGCGCTTTCATCACCGTCTCAAACCATCCGTTCGGAGCGCTCGACGGCATCGCCCTCATCTATCTGATTTCGCAGCGGCGTCCCGAGTATAAGGTCATGGTCAACATGATACTCAACCAGATTTCGGCCATGCGACCCAACTTCATCGCCGTCGACGCGTGGGCCTCTGACGACCCCGCCAAGCGAGCTGTCTCGGTCAACGGCATACGCACTGCCCTCCGTCAGCTCAAAGACGGTCAGCCCGTCGGATTTTTCCCGGCCGGTGCAATGAGCAAGACCACTTGGAGCCACGGTCTGCAGGACCGCCCGTGGCAGAAGTCCATACTCCAGATTATCCAGCGCGCCAAAGTTCCCGTCATCCCTATATTCTTCCACGGCTCAAACAGCTGGTGGTTCAACTTCCTCGGCCATGCCTGCTGGCAGGCCCGCTCGCTCCGCCTCCCGGCCGAAGTCTTCCGCAAAGTCGACACAGAAATGCACATATCGGTCGGCGACCCCATCTCGGTCGACGAGCAGGCGCTCCACAATGCCACACCCGAGGAACTCGGCGCTTTCCTGCGCGAAAAAACCTATGATTTAGCAAAACTCAAATGAGTCAGACACAACGCGTCAAATCATCAAACTCACGGCGCAGCTACTTAGGCTCGCTCAAATCTCTTGACACCGAGGAGAGCATCGACCTCGCCTTCTACCGTCCCGTCGGATATGCGTGGGCCCGCTTAGCCGAAAGGCTCGGCGTGACACCCAACGTCATCACCGTAGCCTCGATTTTTCTCGGCATCGGCGCCGGCATCGCCTTCTATCCCGACAAACTGTGGATTAACATCATCGGCATGCTGCTGCTCGTCTGGGCAAACTCGTTTGACAGCGCCGACGGACAGCTCGCACGCATGACCGGCCAGTACTCGCGCCTCGGCCGCATACTCGACGGCGTCAGCGGCGATATCTGGTTTATCACAATATATATCGCCATCTGCTTGCGCGAAAACCATTACGGCACCTATTTCTCGGAGCATCCGTGGCTGATCTGGGTCATCGCCGCCGTTGCCGGCTACTGCCACGCCCGTCAGGCTGCCATGGCCGATTACTACCGCCAGTTCCACCTCTACTTCCTCAAGGGCGCCGAAGGCAGCGAGTTAGACACAGCCGCATCGGTGCGCGACCGCCGCGCCGGACTCAGCCGGCGCGATAATTTCATGCAGCGTGTCATCCTCGCCTTCTACATGTCATACACAGCCGGACAGGAGGCTGCCACGCCCGCTATGCAGGCCCTGCGCGACGAACTCGCCCGACGCTTTCCCGACGGCAATATCCCGGCCGCGTTCCGCAGCGACTTCCGCCGTCAATCGCTGCCGCTGATGAAGTACACCAACATCCTGACCTTCAACTGGCGCACGATTGCCCTGTTCGCCTCACTGTTCGCCGGACAACCGTGGCTCTACTTCGTCTTCGAACTGACCGTGCTCAACATACTCCTTATATATATGGTCATCCGCCACGAACGCATGTGCCGCCGGCTGACCGCCGAACTTCGCCAAGGTCGTTATGAACAATCCTGATTTCAAAGGCGTCAGAGGTCTTATCTTTGACTACGGAGGCACCATCGACAGCCGTTCGGAGCACTGGAGCCGGATTATCGCCCGCGCCTATGCCGCAGACGGCGTGACACTCGACGACGCCACACTCCGCGACGCCTATGTCTTCGGTGAGCGACGTCTCGCCGCCGAACGCCTTGTGCTGCCCGGCGATAACTTCCGCCGGCTGATGTATGTAAAGGCTCTCGCCGAAATCGACCGTCTCGTGCAGCTCGACGCCCTCGCACCCGCGACTGATGCCGATCGCCTCGCCTCATCAGTCGCCGATTACTGCTACGAACACGCACGCCGCTGCATCGACTCCGCCCGTGCGGCTGTCGGGCGACTCGCCGACGCGTTCCCCTCCGTGCTCGTCAGCAATTTTTACGGCAACATCGACACGGTCCTGTGCGACTTCGGTGTGCGCCACATGTTCCGCGGCATTATCGAAAGCTCGGTCGTCGGCGTGCGCAAACCCGACCCGCGCATCTTCATGCTCGGCGCCGTCGCCCTCGGGCTGCAACCCGCTGAGGTCATGGTCATCGGCGACAGCCTGACCAAAGACATCCTGCCTGCCGAGTCGGCCGGATTCCGCACGGCTTGGATTAAAGGCCCGGGCTGGTCTGCAGAGGAGGACAATGCCTCACATCCCTCACAGACGGCATCACTCGAGGCTCTCGCAAAAGCCATATTTTAATCTGTTAACACTATATAGCCATTTTAGGGCTGAATTTATAGATAATTCACCATTTGGGTGTGTATTTAACATAATATTGCGATTTTTTTGCGTCTTTTCACAGAATTTCCTTTTGCGATTTCAAAACTATGTGTACCTTTACGCGCTGATTTAGTCACGCATCCTCCTTGCCGCGACCATACACCGGTCAGACAAGGAGCGTAATTTGAAAACAACATATTGAAATAACCTCTCAATCAAAACATTTTTGACAATGAGCAAAAGCAACGTTAAGCCCGCAAACGGCAAACTCGGTGTTATGGTTGTCGGCCTCGGAGCCGTGACAACTACATTTATGACAGGTGTGCTTATGACCCGCAAAGGTCTCGCAAAACCCGTCGGTTCGATGACACAATATGACAAAATCCGTGTCAGCGACGGCAAAGAAACAAAATATCTCAAATACAACGAAATCGTGCCCATCGCCGACCTCAAGGACATCGTCTTCGGCGCTTGGGACGTTTATCCCGCAAACGCTTACGAGTCGGCCATCAACGCTGAGGTCCTCAAAGAAAAGGACATCAACCCCGTTAAGGACGAGCTCATCGCCATCAAGCCCCTCAAAGCAGCTTTTGACCACAACTACGCAAAACGCCTCGACGGCGACAACGTAAAAGTCTGCAAAGACCGCTGGGACATGACAGAGCAGATTCGCGAAGACATCCGTAACTTCAAGAAAGAGACAGGCGTCGACCGCGTTGTCGTGCTCTGGGCCGCTTCTACCGAAGTTTACGTACCCGTTGACGAGAAAGTTCACGGCTCACTTGCCGCCCTCGAGGCCGCTATGAAAGCCGACGACAAAGAGCACATCGCCCCCTCTATGTGCTACGCTTACGCCGCACTCTCTGAGGGCGCACCCTTCATCATGGGCGCTCCCAACACCACCGTTGACATCCCCGCCATGTGGGAACTCAGCGAGAAAACAGGCATGCCTATCGCCGGCAAGGACTTCAAGACAGGCCAGACCCTCGTTAAATCAGGCTTCGCCCCCATCATCGGCACACGTTGCCTCGGCCTCTCAGGCTGGTTCTCGACCAACATCCTCGGCAACCGCGACGGCCTTGTGCTCGACGAGCCCGCTAACTTCCGCACAAAAGAGGTCAGCAAGCTCTCTACACTCGAGTCTATCCTCGTGCCCGAAGAGCAGCCCGACCTTTACACCGACTACTTCCACAAAGTACGTATCAACTACTATCCCCCGCGCAACGACAACAAAGAAGGCTGGGACAACATCGACATCTTCGGCTGGATGGGCTATCCCATGCAGATCAAGATCAACTTCCTCTGCCGCGACTCTATCCTCGCTGCTCCCCTCTGCCTCGACCTCGTGTTGCTGAGCGACCTCGCAGCCCGTGCCGGACGCTACGGCATCCAGCGCTTCCTGAGCTTCTTCCTCAAGAGCCCGATGCACGACTACACCAAAGGCGAAGTGCCTGTCAACCACCTCTTCCAGCAGTATGTCATGCTCAAGAACGCCATCCGCGAGATGGGCGGCTACGAGGCAGACGAGAAGATTGACTAATCAGCTTCACTGACACAACACACCTCCGCTCATAACCGAATCACATACTTCCGCGGCCCGACGCACCCATATGCGCCGGGCCGCTTTTTTATTCAAAATTAAAATTACTTCCAATTAATATGTATCTTTGCAGCAAGACAAACACAAGAATGAACCAGCTACAACTATACATATCAAAAGCCGGGCGCTCATACCGCCGTCTCACAGAGATAAACCCCACTGAAGACGTGCGCCGGCGGCTGCGTGACTTCAGCCCCGCCTTAGCCGCCCTCAGCTATGATTCGGATGAAAAACACATAATATATGCCCTCAGCTATATTGACGAAGGCATACTCCTGCGCATAATACGCACCATCCCTCCGCAGGCGCCGCATCACCTCGAGGCAACACTGTTCATAGCCAACGGCCTCGACATCAACGCCGACGAGCTCGACGAAGTCGTAGGCCACATCTCACAGATGGTGCTCGCCTCACAGATAACCGAGGACGATATGGACAGCCTCCATCGCCTGATGGCACGCACCTACGGCTACGACTCCGACGCTCCGAACATCCTTCCCTCGGCCTTACAGCCCGCTTCACCGGCCGCGCTGCAGTATGGCGGCGACTCGGGTCTGACGCGCGCCGATCTCTGGGTCGACCCCTATCAACCCGACTGGACAGCATACTCAGCCGCAATAATCACATCGGCCGACGACAAAATAACCTGCAAATGTCCCGAAGCTCCACAGCCGCTTGCGACATACACACTCCTACCCCCGAAAAAATCCAAAGACGGATTCACGCCCCATATATTCCGACGTCCTTTTGACAGACCCTTCCGTGTCACGGCAAACCAAAGCGTCGACATCGTCTGGAAAATGTCGGGATTTGAAGACATAGCCGAACATGTCAGCGTCACACACGACCGTATGCGCTGCCCGACGCCCGAGACTAACGTCTCCCACAAATCCATCTCGCCCGCGTTTTTCCTCATAACTTCCAGAGAGAACGACGAGCCGCTTTTAGACTGCCACATAACAGTCAACGACATCGAGATAGACCGCGCACGCTCATTCAGCGAGCGCGAACTCGCTTCGGCGCACGTGCGCGTCGAGCATCCCGACCACATAACTTTCGACAGCCGTCTTGACCTCGCATCGCCGGCTCAAGTCAATATAAAACTGCAGAAACACAACCTCCGTTACTGTTTCTCGCTGCCGATGCAGACTCCCGAGGGACGCGGCAAAGTAGAGTTTGAAATACTTACCTCATCAGAGATAAAAGCCTCGCCCATCGAAGGTTATATCGCAACCGGCCATATCAGCGAAGGCGATGCACACGTCAACCCCCTGCGCCGCTCTGACACCGGAGCATGGCTCAACAACCGGCGCCAGTGGATTTTCGCACTCGCCGGATTGGCCGTGGGCATCATCCTCTCGGCCTGCGTGATGATGCTCTTCGGTGACTCCGAGCCCGCGCCGGCCGCCAACACCGAGACCCTCGTAACAGACTCTGCCGGCAATGTCGAGACCCGCGTTTCACCCGTCTCCGACGAAGCCATAGCCTATCTCGACAACGCACGCATCTGGGACCGCTCCAAGATGGAAGCCTTAGCCGGATTGGAAGGTCTGTTTGACCAACTCAACAATTACGAATTTTCCGCTATCATCAAACGCGCGGACTCTCTCGCCAAATCAAAGAATTTTGCGAAAGTCGCGGCTGCGGCACGCAATGCCGTCGACAAGAAGAAGGATCCGCGACGCTCGGCCGAGGAACACAACCCGGCCTACAACAAGCCCGGCGACGAGAAAATCACTTGGCTTGCATATACTTACTGGATTGATCCGTAGACCACTGACGGTAACGGGCAACCGATGTCAAATCTAACAGCAAAACAAACATGTTCTCAGGTATCGTAGAAGAAGCCGCCACCGTCGTCGACGTCACACGCCACGACGCCAATATCAACCTCCGCGTCCGCTGCTCGTTTGCCGACGAGCTGTGCATCGACCAATCAGTCGCCCACAACGGCGTCTGCCTCACGGTAATAGCCATTCATCCAGACTCAACCTACGAGGTCACCGCCATACGCGAGACCCTCGAACGCTCAAACCTCGGCGACCTGCGCCCCGGCGATCTTGTCAACCTCGAGCGTTCCATGATGATGAACGGGCGCTTGGACGGCCACATCGTGCAGGGCCACGTCGACTGCACGGCGGTCTGCACCGAGGTCACCGATGCCGACGGCTCGACATACTTCAAATTTGACTATGAAGTCTCACCCGAACTCATTGCCAAAGGCTACATGACTGTCGAGAAAGGCTCCGTGACAGTCAACGGTGTCAGCCTGACAGTCTGCGACAGCGAGCGTCAGTCATTCCGTGTGGCCATTATACCCTACACACGCTCACACACCAACTTCTCGCAGATTAAGGTCGGCTCGCGCGTAAACCTCGAGTTTGACATTGTCGGCAAATATCTCGCCCGGCTCGCCGAGCTCAAAGAGGCCTGATGGGATTGGCTGAACGGCTCGGGCGCACACGTCTCGCCGCCGGCGACGATATGATGGAACGCCTCGGCGACTGCCGCGTCATAATCTTCGGTGTCGGGGGCGTCGGTTCATGGGCTGCCGAATCGCTTGTGCGCAGCGGTGTCGGCCGCCTGACAATCGTCGACAGCGACCTTGTGGCCGAGAGCAATATCAACCGCCAGCTCATGGCCACCACGTCGACCGTAGGCCGCCCCAAGGTCGAGGTCCTCGCCGCGCGCCTGCGCGACATCAACCCCGACATCGACCTCACGGCTCTGCAGCAGGTCTACGACAGCTCGACAGCCGACTCGTTTGACCTCGGCTCCTACGACTATGTCATTGATGCCATCGACTCCTTAGAGTGCAAGGCTCTGCTGATTACGCGCGCCTTGGAGTACCGCCGGACTACACTCTTCTCGTCGATGGGCGCGGCGCTCAAGCTGACCGTCACCGACATCGCCGTGGCCGACTTCGCCAAGGTCGAGGGCTGCCCGCTCGCTCGCGCCCTGCGCCGCAAGTTCCGTGCATCGGGCGGCATGCCACGTCGCAAATTTCTATGTGTCTACAGCCCCGAGCGACTCTCAAACCGGGCGAGCGCACCATCAGACGCTCCGGCCGAGCAGGGCGACACATGGTCGGCCCGCAAAGCCGCTGTCAACGGCACCTTCGCACCGGCCGTAGCCGCCTTCGGCCTGACACTCGCCTCACTCGTCCTCAAAGACATATACACCAAAACGTCATAAACTCCACCGTCGTTTTGTATATTGACACGAAAAAGACTAATTTTGTCAACAAACGCACATATAAAAGAAATATAACAGGAAACGAACATGTGGAAGTGGATATTTATCGGCGTGGGAATTTATGCTGCAATCTGCATCAGTCTGGCATTCCGCACCAATAAAGACCGGCTCAAATGCCCTAAATGCGGAAAAAAACGCTTTCGACAGGACTACGACGGCTTCAATCCCGCCGTGGGATACACGCGAATCGAGTACGACCCGATCGGTTATCAATGGACCTTTGTGAACGGCACCGCAAGCCTCAACGTGCTTGAAAAACGCGACGAGAGGCGCTATTGGAAAGACCACCGCAAGTTCGTGTGCGAAAACTGCGGCCACGTGCTCAAAGAGGAAGATTGCGAGGCTTCGAGCCGCACCCTGAGCGGTGCACGCACGCAGTGCCCCGTCTGCGACAGCACAAACTACGAATTCTGGTTCGAGAACCGCGTCGACACACGCAACCTGCTCGAAGGAGACTACAAAGAACGCTGCCGCGACTGCGGACACACCGAGTCCCACCACTATCGCCATGAAGTAGACGACCGTACAATTGCCGCCATGCAAGCCGAAAAAGAACGCGACCACGCCAAATTCATGCGCAAACAGGAAAAATACTTCCAAGAGCATCACTGGGAGCCCAAGAAATACACCATTTCCGACCCGGATACCGGCACACGCCTGACTCTCACGCAGGCATCGAAATACAGCAGCACCGAGTACCGCGACAACAAAGGCCGCTATTGGACCAAAACAGGCTCCAACACTTTCCGACGAAATTAGTCGGTCACCTCGTTTCAATAACAAATCACATTAATTTTGAAATAGAGGGCTTCCTGTTATTTTTTAAAGCAAGCCCACTGGTAAAAGTATAGATTAGCCAACAATTCTGTCATGGCTAAAAATTCCGGCCGAGCAGGGCGACACATGGTCGACCCGCAAAGCCGCCGTCAACGACACCTTCGCACCGGCCGTGGCCGCCTTCGGCCTCACTCTCGCCTCACTCGTCCTCAAAGACATATACGCCAAAACGTCATAAACTCCGCAAATTTCGGCATACACTTGTCCGTCAGCCCCTGATTTTGTAACTTTGCATATTAAAACCAACGGATTGTATTTATGCCACAAGACCTGATATCACAGACCGAGATACCCGAAGATGTCCGACAGGCCAAACTGCGCCTCGGCATTGTCGGCAACGCGCCGGCCCTTCAGGTGGCCGTAGCCCGCGCAATACGCGTGGCGCCGATAGACCTTTCGGTCCTCGTCATCGGCGAAAGCGGCTCCGGCAAAGAGTTTTTCCCGCAGATAATACATCTCTACAGCTCGCGCAAGCACTCAAAATACATCGCCGTCAACTGCGGCGCCATCCCCGAGGGTACAATCGACTCCGAGTTATTCGGTCACGAGAAAGGGGCCTTCACCGGCGCTGTCGCCTCACGCAAAGGCTACTTCGAGGAAGCCGACGGCGGCACAATATTTCTCGACGAAGTCGCCGAGCTGCCGCTGACGACACAGGCGCGTCTGCTGCGTGTGCTCGAGACGGGCGAGTTCCTGAAAGTCGGCTCGTCGACAGTCCAGAAAACAAACATACGCGTCGTAGCCGCCACAAACGTCGACCTCATCAAAGCCGTCGCCGACGGACGTTTCCGCGAAGACCTCTACTACCGTCTCTCGACCGTACAGATTAACATCCCGCCGCTGCGTGACCGCGGTGACGACATAATGCTGCTGTCTCGAAAATTCGCGTCAGACTTCGCCGAGAAATATCGCACGGCGCCCGTCACATTCGCCGAATCGGCCCGGCAGGTCCTCCTCCACTATCACTGGCCCGGCAACGTCCGCCAGCTCAAAAACATCGTCGAACAGATGGCCCTCTTTGAGAGCGGCAAGAGCATCGACGCCTCCGTTGTCGGCAACTACCTCCCGGCCAACGCCACCGTCTACACCCCGGCCTTGTCGAGCGCTGCAGGCGGAGCACACAGCTATGAGCGCGAGCGCGAGATGCTGTTCAGCATGATTTTCAGACTCCAGAAACAGATTGAGGAGCTCCGGAGCGATGAGCGACGCTTTGTCGACGACATCGTCAACATTGACCGTCAGCCCGACGACAGCGGCAACCCAGCTGACGCCGACAAATTGACATCGACATCGCTCGTGCGCTGCAGCGACCTCGACCGCGTCAGCCCGATCTTCGACAAAATGCGGCGCCGCAACGACGACGAGACCGTCCCGCTGTCGCTCGAACAGGAGGAACGTCAGGCCATCGCCGACGCCCTCGAACGCAACAGCGGACGACGCAAAATAGCCGCACGCGAGCTCGGCATCTCCGAGCGGACACTTTACCGTAAAATAAAAGAGTATGGCCTCGAATAAGCTTCTGAAAACACTGCGTTTCGTTCTGCCGCTGATAATGCTTGCGACAGCCCTGCCGGCATGCCGCATAAGCTATAAATTCAACGGCTCGGCGCTCGATTACACTGTCTACAAGACCATACACGTCTCCGACTTCCCGATACGCGCCGCTTTGGTCTACCCACCCCTGCAGCAAACCTTTGAGAACGAGCTGCTCGACTACATAGCGCGCAACACCCGTCTGCAGGTCGTCGATAACGCATCCGACCTCCAGCTCGAAGGCGAGATTACAGGCTATGCGCTCACCCCGCAGGCCGTCACCGAAAACGCCTACGCATCGCAGACCCGTCTGACAATCACCGTCCGCGTAAAATACACTGACAACAAGAACGAGGGCAAGGACATCGACCAGACATTCAGCGCCTACCGCGACTTTGACTCGTCAGTGATGCTGACCGACGTGCAGGACGACCTCTGCCAACAGATTGCAAAAGAACTCGTAGACCTGATATTCAACGCCACCCTCGGCGACTGGTAACACACCAAACCGACCTTACCATGAGCGACCGCAAGCTGATTGACAAACTGCTGAACACCCCCGACGCGCTGAGCGCCGACGAATTACGCGCGCTCGCCGACGACTGTCCATGCTTCGCACTCCCGGCCATACTGCTGCTGCGTGACCACGCCGGCGAACTGACCGACACAGAGGCCGACACGCTGCGCACACGTCTCGCCATAAGCGCCGGCGACCGCGACACCCTCTACCGTCTCGCAGCCCCCGGCGCAGACCGGCGCAATTCATTTTATCCGCCGGACACATCCGCTGAGGGCACATCGCCGACCGACAGCGCTATCGACACATTCTTCGCCAACTACGGCTCAGCCGACGACGCCGAGTCACAATTGCTCGAACGCATGATATTCAATCCGGCGCCAGATTATGCAGAAGTGCTCGCACGCGAGAGCGGCGAGACGCTCAGCGACGACCTGTCGGATTTCGCCGATCTGACCGGCCGCGGCAAAAAGCCCGCACCCTCAGACGAGTCAGACAAGTCTGACTCACTCGCCTCATCAGAGCCGCCAGAACAATCCTCCCGTCCTGACAAACCGGCCTCTCCACGCCCTGCACCGCCACCCGCCGGCTCGCTCCTAAGCGAGAGTCTTGCCGGAATATTCATAAAACAAGGACGATACGAGCGAGCTTACGAAATTATCTACAACTTAAACTTGAAATATCCAAAAAAAAGTATTTACTTTGCAGACCAATTGCGTTTCTTGCAGAAACTTATAAAAATACAAAAACTTGCCGCTCGCACAGACAGCAAGACACAGTCCGAAAAATAACTCTCGAAACAAGATATATTAAACTATGTACGCTGTAATTATAGTACTGACAGTAATTGTTGCCATCCTCCTGATTGGCATCGTTTTAATCCAGAAATCAAAAGGCGGAGGCCTCTCGTCACAGTTTGGCGGAGCCGGTGCCGTAATGGGTGTGCGCCAGACAAACTCATTCCTTGAGAAAGCCACTTGGACACTTGCCGGCCTCATCGTCCTGCTGTCAATCCTGTCTGCTTTCACCATGCCCAAAGTCAGCGACGCGGCTGCTATCCGCTCACAGGCTCCCGTCGAGACTCCCGCTGCTCCCGCAAACCAGTTCGACACTCAGATTCCGGCTGCACCCGCCACTGAGACTCCCGCTGCCGAAGCTCCCGCCGCTGAAGCTCCTGCTGCCGAGACTCCTGCAAACTGATTGACCCTACACACCATCATCCCGGCCGGCGCTTGAGCAGTCGGCCGCTTACACATGTATATGGACCGCAAGGACTTTGAAATAATGGCTCCCGTCGGGAGCTATGAGTCTTTGGCCGCTGCCATCGACGCAGGTGCTGACGCCGTTTATTTCGGCGTCGAGCGTCTCAACATGCGGTCACGCTCGTCGGTAAATTTCACTCTCGACGATTTGCGCAACATCGCTGACACCTGCTCACAGGCAGGAGTCAAGTCATATCTGACCCTTAACACAATACTCTACGACGACGACCTTGCCGACATGCGCTCCATTGTCGACGCAGTCGCCGTGTCGGGCATTTCGGCCATAATCGCCTCTGACATCGCGGCGATATCTTACGCGCGTCAGTGCGGCGTCGAGGTGCACATATCCACACAGTGCAACATCTCAAATATCGAAGCCGTGCGCTTTTACGCCGCCTTCGCCGACACTGTCGTGCTCGCCCGCGAGCTTGACCTCGACCGCGTCAAAGCCATACATCAGGCCATCATCGACGACGACATCCGCGGCCCGCACGGCGGATTGGTCAAGATAGAGATGTTCTGCCACGGAGCACTCTGCATGGCCGTCTCCGGCAAATGCTATCTGAGCCTCCACGAGATGAACTCGAGCGCCAACCGCGGCGCCTGCACCCAGATATGCCGCCGCTCTTACGAAGTCACCGACCTCGAGACCGGCGACAAACTCAAAGTCGACAACAAATACATAATGTCGCCCAAAGACCTCAAGACCATCCACTTCATTGACCGCATGGTTGATGCCGGCGTGAGAGTCTTCAAAATCGAGGGCCGCGCACGCGGACCCGAGTATGTAAGCATCGCCGTCAGATGCTACTCCGAGGCTCTGCAGGCCGTCTGTGACGGCACATTCTCGCCCGACCGCGTCGCCGACTGGGACGAACGGCTGCGCAGCATCTTCAACCGCGGCTTCTGGAACGGATATTACCTCGGCCAGCGTCTCGGCGAATGGTCGTCGAAATACGGCTCGTCGGCAACGCGCGTCAAACGATATGCCGCTAAAGGCGTCAAATACTTCTCAAAGCTCAGGGTCGCAGAGTTCAGGATGGAAGCCGGCGAACTTCACACCGGCGACGAAATCATCATCATCGGCCCGACCACGGGCGCTTTGATGCTGACCGTCGGCGATATCTATGTCGACCGCACTCCGACCGACACAGCGCGTAAAGGCGACGCGTTCTCCATAGCCGTGCCGTCCAAAATACGCCCCAGCGACCGCCTGTACGTCTGGGACAAGACCGCTCAGGCCTGACAGCTGTTTCTACCCCGACTCCTGTAAACACACCGGCCGTCCGAGACATACGGGCCACAGACATGACAAAATTGTGCACAAAACGTACAATTTTATCCTGTTATATTTACTTTTACACCTTTTTTGTACCATAATAGCCTCTCACTTATACTCATTTCTTACTAATTTAGCCCTGAAAAAACATTCTATTGTCATAATCCTCCTAACCTCATAACAACCTTAAATCATTGAATTATGGTTAACTTCTCTCTTGAGGGCAAAACCGCCCTTGTCACCGGAGCCGCATACGGCATCGGTCTCGCCATCGCTACAGCATACGCACAAGCCGGCGCAAAAATAGTATTCAACTGCTCGCGTCAGGAGACGCTCGACCGCGGTCTCAAAGCTTACAAAGAACTTGGCATAGACGCAAAAGGTTATCTCTGCGACGTCACCGACGAAAACGCCGTGCGCGACATGATTGCCGACATCGAGAAGACAGTCGGCACCATCGACATCCTCGTCAACAACGCCGGCATTATCAAACGCATCCCGATGGAAGAGATGGACGTCGCCGACTTCCGTCGTGTGGTCGACGTCGACCTTATCGCTCCCTTTATCGTCGCGAAGGCCGTGATACCCGGCATGATACGCAAAGGCCACGGCAAAATCATCAACATCTGTTCGATGATGTCGGAGCTCGGCCGCGAAACGGTCAGCGCATACGCAGCGGCAAAAGGCGGTCTGAAAATGCTCACACGCAACATATGTTCCGAATTCGGCGCAAACAACATCCAGTGCAACGGCATCGGCCCGGGCTACATCGCCACCGAACAGACAGCTCCGCTGCGCGAAATCCAGCCCGACGGCTCGCGTCATCCGTTTGACCAGTTCATCATCTCAAAAACACCGGCCGGACGCTGGGGCACTCCCGAAGACCTCATGGGACCGGCCGTATTCCTCGCATCCGACGCCTCTGATTTTGTAAACGGACAGATTCTCTATGTCGACGGCGGTATCCTCGCCTATATCGGCAAACAGCCCAAATAAATGAAACATATTGCATATCTGCTGGCAGGCCTCCTGCCACTGCTCGCAGGCTGTGGACACAAGCACGTCATCGAGATCGACAACCCGTCTGACATCGACCGTAATGAGATTGTCGGCATACAATTATCAGAGCTGCAGTCGGTCTGTGGTCAAGAGCCGGTCAGACTGCTTGCCGCCGACGGTAAGGAAATTCCTTACCAGCTCACCTACGACGGCAAACTGATTTTCCCGGTAGAGGTCAAAGCCTCGGGCAAAACAAGCGTGACCGTCGAGCCGGGCAATCCGGCTCCGGCAGACACATTGGCCTGCGGCGCATTCTACCCCGAGCGAAAGGACGACCTCACGTGGGAGAACGACCGTGCGGCATACCGCGCATACGGACCGGCGCTGCAGGCCGACGGCGAACACGCCTACGGCTATGACATCTGGACCAAGTCTGTCACACGCCCCGTAGTCGCCAAACGCTATTACGAAGCGCTTAACCTCGACAAAAGTCTGCATAAGGACTTCGGCGACGGCATGGACACCTACACCGTCGGACCGACTCTCGGAGGCGGAACGGCTGCACTATTGGACTCGCTCGGCAACATCGTCTATCCGTGGTGCTTCTCCGGTTATGAGATACTCGACAACGGCCCCCTGCGCTTTACAGCCCGACTCACTTATGACAGCGGAGAGACACGTCTGATAAGTCTTGACGCCGGCGAGTTTCTCAACCGCACCGCCGTACGTTTTGACAGTTGCGACGCCCCGTCGATTGCTCCCGGCATAGTTGTCCACCAGCGCAACGCCGACGGCTACACCCTCGTACCCGACGAGTGCTACATGGCCTATGCCGACCCGACAGACAACCCTTCGGGCGAAAACGGACTGATTTATGTCGGAGTCATGGCCCCGCAGGCTGACTCGATGTATTACCGGCCGTTCGACGAGCCTCAGTTTGGCGAATCTGTCGGCCACATTCTCGCCGCATCAGCCTACACTCCCGGCTCTGACTATGTCTACTACTGGGGCTCGGGCTGGGACAAAGGATTCATGCCCGACCGAGAGACATGGCTAAAATATCTGTCTGATTTCAATACACGCCTGCGCAATCCTTTAACAATAACAATCAAATAGAATGGAACAAGTATTCAGCTATATCATCGGTCTCGGTGCGGCTGTCATGATGCCCGTCATCTTCAGCATCATAGGCATCTGCATCGGACTCAAACCCGGCGACGCTCTCAAAGCCGGTCTGAAGGTCGGCGTGGGTTTCATCGGACTCTCGATAGTGACCGCCCTGCTGACCTCGGCCCTCGGCCCGGCGCTCAACAAAGTGGTTGAAATCTACGACCTGCAGCTCAAAGTGTTCGACATGGGCTGGCCCGCGGCTGCCGCAGTGGCTTACAACACGGCCGTCGGCGCCTTCATTATACCCGTATGCCTCGGTGTCAACATACTCATGCTGCTCACCAAAACGACACGCACCGTCAACATCGACCTGTGGAACTACTGGCACTTCGCCTTTATCGGCGCCGTGATTTACTTCACCAGCGACTCGCTCGCATGGGGATTCTTCGGCGCAATCGTGTGCTATATCATAACTCTTGTCCTCGCTGACCTCACGGCAAAGAAATTTCAGGGCTTCTACAAAGACATGGACGGCATCTCCATCCCTCAGCCGTTCTGCGCCGGATTCGCGCCCTTCGCATGGATTCTTAACCGCGGTCTTGACAAAGTGCCCGGCATAGAGAAACTCGAAATAGACGCCGAAGGCCTCAAGAAGAAATTCGGCCTTTTGGGCGAGCCGCTTTTCCTCGGAGTTATCGTAGGCGTCGTCATCGGCTGCCTCACATGCACATCTTGGTCTGAAATTGTCGACAGCATACCCTACATACTCGGCCTCGGCATCAAGATGGGCGCCGTCATGGAGCTTATCCCCCGCGTGACCGTGCTGTTTATCGAAGGTCTCAAGCCCATCAGCGACGCGACACGCCGTCTGATAGCCCGCCGGTTTAAAGACGCCGACGGCCTCAACATCGGCATGAGCCCGGCTCTCGTCATCGGCCATCCCACCACTCTGGTCGTCTCGCTGCTGCTGATACCCTTCACTCTTGCTCTCGCCGTCATCCTCCCCGGCAATCAGTTCCTGCCTCTCGCATCGCTCGCCGGCATGTTCTATGTCTTTCCGCTGATACTTCCCTTCACCAAAGGCAGCGTGCTCAAGACATTCATCATCGGCCTTATTCTGGTCGTCGGCGGCCTCTACATGGTGACAACCCTCGCACCGGCCTTCACACTCGCCGCAAAAGACGTCTATGAGGTGACAGGCGATTCGACCGTGGCCATACCTGCCGGATTCGAAGGCGGCTCGTTAGACTTCGCCGCAAGCCCGATGGCTTGGATTATTTACCAGTGCACCGAAAACCTCAAATGGATTGGCGCCGGTCTGCTCGTCATCATTACAATGGGCATGATGTGGTGGAACCGCGTCAACATCATCCGCAATCAGCGTGCGATGATTGCGGCCGACAGTGATAAATTACAAACAACCGAATAAAAGATATGAAGAAATTTATAATTGCCGCCCTCATCGCGGCCGCTGCAATCACAATGAACGCAAAGACTAACTACACCATCCTGCGCGCCTGTCATCCCGACGACGTAAAGCATTATGACACCGAGCAGCTGCGCTCTCACTTCATGATGCCTAAAGTTTTAGAGCAGAATGTCATCAACCTCACCTACTCGATGTATGACCGCATCATCTACGGCGGTGTCATCCCTGTCGGCGAAACAGTCATGCTCGAAACAATCGACCCCCTCAAGGCCGAGTACTTCCTTGAGCGCCGCGAGCTGGGAGTTGTCAACATCGGCGGCGACGGCATAGTGACTGTCGACGGCAAGGACTACGAACTCCACTTCAAAGACGCCCTTTACGTCGGTCGCGGCAACAAGGAGGTGACCTTCCGCTCAAAGGACAACGCCAATCCCGCCAAGTTCTACATCAACTCGACTCCGGCTCACAAAGCCTATAAGACTCAGCTGATTACAATCGACGGCCGTAAAGGCTCAATCAAGGCCAACCGCATCAAGGCCGGCTCTTTGGAGGAATCTAACGACCGCATAATCAACCAGCTCATCGTCAGCAATGTACTCGAAGAAGGCCCCTGCCAGCTGCAGATGGGTCTGACCGAACTCATGCCCGGCTCTGTCTGGAACACCATGCCCGCTCACACCCATGACCGCCGCGTCGAAGCCTACTTCTACTTCAACGTGCCCGAGGGCAACGCCATCTGCCACTTCATGGGCGAGCCGCAGCAAAACCGCGTCATCTGGCTCCACAACGAACAGGCCGTGATGTCCCCCGAATGGTCGATACACGCTGCCGCAGGCACATCCAACTACATGTTTATCTGGGGGATGGGCGGCGAAAACCTCGACTACGGCGACATGGACAAAGTCACCTATCTCGAAATGCGCTGATCCTCCCGCCTGACCTGACAACAAGTCTGACAAACGCACGGGCGCTGACCGCTAAAACGGCCGGCGCCCGTATTTTTGTCAATCTCAGCCATTTTTATTAACTTCGCATATTGCTTAAATACATTTTCATCACTCCCGACAAAATGACCCGAACACGTCTGCTGACAATCGTTTTAACCCTGCTTAGTTCTATGACATACTCCGGTGCCGGAGCCGCAGAGACATCTGACAGCGTCAGCAAACAGACCGTCAACCTGATACCGACCGTTCATGCCACCGTGCGTGCACGTTTCGAAGCGTCGACCGTCGAGAGCCTATACCGTTTTCAGGTGCGCAACGCCCGCGTCAGCATCGGCGGCAAGATTATCCCTCAGATTGAGTATTTTGTCAACACAGACTTCTGTGACCGGGGAAAAATAAAATTTTTAGACGCATGGGCCCGTGCATACATCACCGGCGGCCTCGACCTGCGTGGCGGCCAGTTCCGCATGCCCTTCGGCGTCGACATACACCGCGGCCCCGACAACTATTATTTCTCAAACCGCTCGTTCATAGGGCGCCAGATGGCCAATTTCCGCGCTGTCGGCGCCGAGTTGCGGTATAGTTTCAAAACTGTGCCGCTGACACTGCAGGCAGGCGCGTTCAATCCGTCGACCATCGACGACCACACCCCGTGGAACAGCTCCCTCAGCTACTCGGCCAAAGCCACATGGCGCGTCGGCGCCGTAACGCTCTCCGCCGGCTTTATGTCTATCGAGCCTGACTCGGTCCGCGCCAACCTCATTGACGGAGCCGTCGCATGGCAGTCAGGGCGCTGGCACATCGAAGGCGAGTATGTCCGGAAACATTACACCGGCGACGCCCACCGTCCCTGTCACGGCTGGAACATCTTCGGCGACTACGCTATGCCCGTGCGGGCAGGCTACTTCAATCAGCTCTCAGCACAGGCCCGCTTCGACGGCATGACCGCCCACAGCGACTGCAGCCGGGACGAAAACCGTCTGCTCGTCACCAATGACCCGAGGCGCACACGCATCACAGCCGGACTAACCCTCAGCTGTCTGCGTCCGGCCGGACGCCATTTTGACATCCGGGCCAACTACGAAAAATATTTTTATGCCGATAATGTCTCCGTGACACCCGACATGGGCGACAAACTCGTCATCGAGATGATTCTGCGTTTCTGAAATCTTCTTCATCATCCCTCAAACCTTAACAATTCATGAAGACTGTCAAACTTGCACTGCTTGCAGTGACTCTGTCTGCCGCGGCCTACGCAGCTCCGGCTGCTCCCTCAAGGACTTCGATATCAAAAACATACCCCCGCGAATACGAGCAGTGGGAGAATGCTTTGCTCGCCGGCGACGGCAAGATGGGCATCATGGTTTTCGGCGATCCTGTCGACGAGAAGATTATAGTCAATGACCGCATATTCAACTTCCCCGGCCACGGCACACGCACATTTGCCGAGATACCGGCTGACACGCTGCGCCGTGTGCGCGAGCTATGCGTAGCCGAACGCTTTGCCGAGGCCAACGCGCTGGCCGTGCGCTCTACACAATGGCGCGACGGCGGTCAGGGCGGCCGTCATCCGGGCTATCTCCTTTCGATAAAAGGCCGCGAGGCAGGCGAGGTCAAGGACTATGAGCGCCGCTGCGACTTCGGGAGCGGCGTAATCACCGTCAGCTGGAGCGACGATGACGGCCGACACTGTCGCGAGGCCTTCGTGTCGCGTCCTGACAATATCAGCTACGTCCGCTGGTCTGCTGCTGACAAGGGGCAAAACGTCGACTGCGCCGTCAGCCTGTCGATGCCTGACGAACTCGGCTTCCCAAAAAGCATGAAATCGCTGCGCGAGAGTCGTCCCGGTGTGCTCACTGTCACAGCCACTTACGGCGCACCGGCCGACACTGTCGGCTATGTCGGCGCCCTCACCTACGAGGTCGACGGAGGCACGAGCCGTCTGAGCGGCGACACGCTCTATGTCAGCGGCGCCCGTCAGGTGACATTGGCCTTTGCGACAGCCGGCTACGACGGCACTGCAGCACGCGAGAAAGCCAAGGCAGACGTCGTCAGCCGAATCTCGGGCCGTGCGTCACACTATGACGATGCCATCGCCGCCCACAAGGCCGTACATGGCGAACTCTTCGGCCGCACTTACATCAGCCTCGCCCCTGACTCCGGAGAGTCAAACGAGGAGCTGCTGCAGCGTCAGAAAGACTCCGACCGCCCCGTCGCAGCCCTGTGGCAGCGCATTTTTGATGCCGGTCGCTATCACTTCATCTCCTCAAGCTCCGAGCTGACGCCGCCCGACCTGCTCGGCATCTGGACCGGCAACTGCAAGGCCGGATGGGGCGGATTCTACCACGTCGACGCCAATCTCAACCTGCAGGTCGCCGGCGGCAACATCGGCGCGCTACCCGAGATGATGCAAGGCTATTTCAACCTCATCGAGACGTGGCGTCCCGACCTCGAGACAAACGCCCGCAAGCTCCTCGGCTGCCGCGGCATGCTCGCCTGCGGCAACAGTCCCGGTCTGTCATCGGGCCTGATTTCGTCAATCAACGATTACTACCCATATCACTACGCCACGGGCGAAATGGGCTGGCTCATCTACCCGTTCTGGGAGCACTGGCTCGTGACGCGCGACCGCGAGTTCCTCGCCGGGCGCATCCTGCCGTTGCTGCGGTCCATGTCAGATTTTTACGATGACTTTCTGCAGGAGCGCGACACGGGCGGCAAATTTATCTTCGCAGGGTCGGTCTCGCCCGAGACGCAGGCGCGCGAAGCTCACGCCTCGCTCGTCAACAACTCGGCCTTTGATATCTCCGGCGCGCGTTTTGTCTACACCGCCCTGCTACAGACCGCGGCTGAGCTCGGCATCAAGGGTGAGGAGGTCAGTCACTGGCGCCGCATGTACGCCGACCTGCCGCCATATCTCGTCAATGACGAAGGCGCTCTCAAAGAGTGGGCATGGCCCGGTCTGAGCGACAACTACGGCCATCGCCATTCGAGTCATCTGCTCTGTGTCTGGCCGTTCCGCGAGCTCAAGCCGGCTGTCACACCCGCGCTCTATGAGGCTGCTCTGACCGCACACCGCCTGCGCAATCAGCATGCCTACGAAAATGCCGGTCACGGTCTGCTCCACGCCTCGCTGATTTCGGCTGTGCTGCATCAGCCCGAGTCATTCACCGAAAAAGTTCTGTCGATGCTCCGCCGCGACTTTTATTACACGGGCCTTGCCACATCGCATTACCCCGACCACGGCACTTTCTGCACCGACGTGGCTCATGCCATGCAGGGCATCATGCTCGAGATGCTTGTCGGCTCCGACGAGACGTCGATTGACCTGCTGCCATCACTCCCCGCCGACTTCCGCAAAGGCTCGGCCCGCGGCATCGAGACACGCTGCGGCGTGACCGTCGAGACTCTTGAATGGGACCTTGACGACACAATCAGTCTTACCCTCGTGCCTCGTCGCGACTGCCGAATCATCCTCCGTGCCCCCTCCGGAAAACCGCAGACACTAAATCTCAAGAAAGACGTGCCAAGCAGCATATCACTTAAAATATGACAGGCGGAGCTTTGCCCGCACCTATATTAAGCCGTCTGCAATAGACAACGGGATAGACAGTCGGCATGCGGTTGGATGACATTGCGTTATTTTATAAATTTGTAGGCAAGTCAATAGTTACGGTATGAGAAAATTCTTCTTTATAGCGTTATCAGTAATACTCTCGGTAAGCGCATGCACACATAAACAGCCGGAGAGGCAAAAGTCACCCGAGGAGTCTTATCATTCCAAAGCTGAGAATATGTACTATAACTCCGAGCCTATCTCGGAGTGCATAGCCATGCAGCAACTGGCCGTCGACCGAATGCGTGCCGGCAACAGCCCCGAGAATGGTTATAAGGTGCTTTCGCAAATGGGACACTTCTACAGTCGTGCCGGCATCTATGACGAGGCTCTGCGCTATCTTCAGGAGGCAAGCGACTCGCTGCATGCCGGCAATCCCGACAGCATCATTCCGTTCGACGCCATCAAACTTTTAGGCAATCTCTCAAATCTTTATGGACGTCTCGGCCTTTTCGAAGAAGCTTTGCAGAAAAATCATGACGCCATAGTCTTCAGCGAGAGTTCCTATCCTAACATTCAGCCTGACCTGTGGCGAATGCGCGGCACCATCTACGAGCTTGATAACAAACTCGATGACGCGTTAGAGTGTATGCGTAAATCCGTCGCCCTCATACCTTTGGTCACCGACGAGAATTTGCGGAAACGCTACGAAATCATCAACAACAATGCCATACATTGGTTTTTTATCGAGCACTACGATTTTGTCCCGGACTCCGTTGCCTCGGCAGTGGAGGCACTCGAGAGAAATATAGGCAAATATGCGCCAAACGACAACGCCAACAAACTGCTTGCAGGACGTGGCCGTGTGCTGCTCGGCGACAGAGACAGAGGACTGCGGATGATGGAGGACGCCTTGGAGGGGTATCGTGGAAAAGGCGACGAGGAAAGTGTGGAATGGGCGCTCCAATTACTCGCAAAGTCATATGCCGCAACCGGCAGCCGCAGACTCATCGACATTTATCAGGAGGCGGCATCCCTTCACGACACGATTATGACCCGCAAACGTGACGACGCACTCTTAGGCAAGGATTTCAGGTATCGTACCGCCGAACTGAAGTCTGAGAACCGTCTGCTCGAAAAAGAACTTTCGGTCTCTCGCGAGCGACTTGTCTTTATTATTGCCATATGTGTAATTATAATCGTCGTCATTCTGCTCTTTCTTATTGTCACACGCCGTCACCATAAACAGCTCCTGCGTCAAAAACAGCAGAGCATTGATTCGCTCATTGCCGACCACATCGCGCTCAACGACCGCATCGAGTCGCTCAACGACAGACTGAGCGCCCGCACGGTCGGCGAAGAAAACAAGGCGCTGCTCAACACTGTACTCATGGAGAAAGACGAGGAACTGCGTTTCCGCAAGATTTTCTCAGACATCTATCCCGGCTTTATCGACCGTATGCGCCGTGACTATCCGTGGCTGACGCCCGGCAACGAGCTGCTATGCATGCTCATCTGTCTGCGCAAGAACAATAACGAGATTGCGCTTGCACTCGGCATCTCGCGCGAGAGCGTAACGACCGCACGTTACCGCCTGCGCTCGCGGTTTAAACTCGCCAAAGACGTAGACCTCAACGACTTCATCCTCTCACGGCTGTAATCACTTTTTTATGACCCAGTAGCCGTTTTTGTTGCTGCCTCGGCGCTCAATCCATCCGGCGTCTTTCATATTGGCGATATTTTTCTTGACACCGTTCTCGGTGAGGCCGACCTCTTCGGCCAGAGCCCTGCGTGTCATGCGCGGATTGTCTGCAAGCAGACGAAGTATCGCCACCTCCGAGTTATTGGGTACTTTATTGGGTACTTTATCGGGTACTTTTTCTGTAATGCTATTTTTGAGCGTTTTGAATATTTCGTTCAGCATGAAGTCAATGAACGGCCCTGATTGCCCTTCAGATGTTGACTTGGCAATTGCCTCGTAATAAGCCTGTTGATTGGCATACACCATGTTTTCGACAGGCAAATGTTCGAAAAGCGGATTCAGGCGTCCGAGTATGAGGGATTGCCAAAGACGGCCCGTGCGTCCGTTGCCGTCAGAAAACGGATGTATAAATTCGAATTCATAATGAAATACACATGAGCGTATCAGCAGATGGTCGTTGGACTTTTTAAGCCATGCAAAAAGATTGCCCATCAGTTCGGGAATGCGCTGAGCCGGCGGAGCCATATGCACAAGCCCTGTTTCGCCAAACACACCGACTCCGCCGCGGCGATAGCGTCCCGCGTCATCAGTTAGGGCTTCCATCATAATGCCGTGTGCTTTCAATAAATCTTTTTCTGAAAACGGGTTTAGATGCGAATAGATATCATATACACGGATAGCATTTTTAACCTCCTGAATCTGACGAAGTGGAGCAATGATTTGTTTTCCGTTGAGTATATCGCCTACCTCGTCTTCACTCAACGTATTACCCTCAATTGCAAGAGACGAGTGAATGGTCTTGATGCGGTTTGCTTTGCGTAATGTCAGGCCATGTTCTCCTTCTAAAGCAATATTATGGCGTTCTAAAAGCGCGGAAATTTCGGCTATTCGGTTAATAGCCTCTGGCGATATGGTGAAAGGAGGGTTTGTCATAATCTAATGCACACTGTTTCTGCAAAGATATAATTTTATTGGCATGGTTTTTGTTAATTATTATGCAAATCTAACAATTAAAATCTTCAATAAATAATGCACAACCAAATATTTGGCGTAAATTTGCATCTCCATAAATATTGTAAAACTGTTTAGAATATATGTCGATAGATACTATCATAGCCGAGGCAGTGAGCCGCGCTGTCACGGCGCTCTACGGCGTCGAGTGTGACGCGTCGTCGGTCGTACCCCAGCCGACACGCAAAGAGTTTGAGGGCAACCTGACCGTTGTGGTCTTTCCGTGGGTCAAAACCGCCCGCAAAGCGCCCGAACAGGTAGGCCGCGAGATTGGCGACTATCTCGTGCTCAACGAGCCGGCCGTCAAAAGTTTCAACGTAGTCAAAGGTTTCCTTAACATCGTCATCGAGCCGACTTACTGGTGCAAGGTGCTCGACCGCATCGCCGACACTGCCGACTACGGCCGCCGCGAGGTAACCGACAAGAGTCCGCTGGTGATGGTCGAGTATTCATCGCCCAACACAAACAAGCCTCTCCATCTCGGCCATCTGCGCAATATCCTGCTCGGTTACAGCCTCTCGGAGATTCTCAAGGCCTGCGGCAACCGTGTGGTCAAGACCAACATCGTCAACGACCGCGGCATACATATTTGCAAATCGATGCTCGCTTGGCTCAAATGGCACAAGGACCAGACACCCGAGTCGCTCGGCGTCAAGGGCGACCACCTCATCGGCGACTGTTATGTCGATTTCGACAAGCATTACAAAGCCGAGGTCAAGGAACTGATGGCCAAAGGCATGCCTCAGGAAGAGGCCGAGGCCGCATCACCGCTGATGCTCGAAGCCCGCGAGATGCTGCGCCGCTGGGAGCAGAAAGACCCCGAGGTGCGCAAGCTCTGGGCCATGATGAACGAATGGGTCTACGCCGGTTTCGACCAGACCTATGCACGCATGGGTGTCGACTTCGACAAAATATATTATGAATCAGAGACTTACTTGGAGGGCAAGGAGAAAGTGCTCGAGGGCCTCGAAAAAGGCGTGCTCTACCGCCGCGAAGACGGCTCCGTATGGGCCGATCTTACGGCTGACGGCCTTGACCACAAGCTCTTGCTGCGCAGCGACGGCACATCGGTCTACATGACTCAGGATATCGGTACAGCCAAGCTCCGCTTCCGTGACTATCCCATCGACAAGATGATTTATGTCGTCGGCAACGAGCAGAACTATCACTTCCAAGTGCTCGCCCTGCTGCTTGACCGTCTCGGATTCAAATGGGGCAAAGACCTCGTGCACTTCTCTTACGGCATGGTCGAGCTGCCCGAGGGCCGCATGAAGAGCCGCGAGGGCACAGTCGTCGACGCCGATGACCTGATGGCCGAGATGGTGTCAGGCGCACGCGAGGTGGCCGTGTCGGCCGGCAAGACCGAGGGCCTGAGCGACAAGGAGATTGACGACATCGCCGAGATTGTCGGCATGGGCGCACTCAAATACTTCCTGCTCAAAGTCGACCCGCGCAAGAACATGACTTTCAACCCCAAGGAGTCGATTGACTTCAACGGCAACACCGGTCCGTTCATCCAGTACACATACGCGCGTATCCGCTCTGTGCTGCGTCGCGCCGAGGCCGACGGTGCCGACTTCAAAGGCTACGACTCAGTCGAGCCAAACGAAAAAGAAATCAACCTGATACAGCGTCTCGCATCATATCAGTCGGTAGTCGACGAGGCCGGACGAAGCTATTCGCCGGCTCTCATAGCCAACTATGTCTATGACCTCGCCAAAGATTACAACACATTCTACCACGACTGCCCCGTGCTGCGCGAGTCTGACCCGCGTCTGCGCGCCCTGCGTCTGACGCTTTCGGCCCAGACAGCACGTGTCATCGCGTCGGCCATGGAGCTGCTCGGCATAAAAGTGCCCGAGCGCATGTGATAAAATACGAACCGTTTAAACAATTTATTTATATGGAAACTTACAACTCTCCCTTCAATGCCGCAGGCGACGGCCGCTCTCTCGCCCAGCAGGTCTCATCTGTAATGAGACGCGTCTATTTCAAAATGACTCTCGGCCTGATTGTCACCGCTTTCATCTCGATGTGGTGTGCCGACAGCATGACCTATCTGACTTACATGTCGCAGCATCCCGGCATGATGTGGGTGCTGATGCTCGTCGAGATTGGTCTGGTCATCGGTCTCTCGGCCGGCATCAATAAGCTCAGCAGCGCAGTTGCCTCTCTGCTGTTCTACGCCTTCGCCGCTGTCAACGGTCTGGCTCTCGCGCCGATATTCCTGATTTATACGGGCAGCACGATTGCCACTACATTCTTTGTAACCGCCGGCACCTTCGCCGCCATGAGCGTCTACGGCTACTTCACATCCAATGACCTGTCGCGCATGGGCTCGATACTGTTCATGGCTCTTATCGGCCTCGTTATTGCTACGATAGTCAATCTGTTCCTCCACAGCGAGACCATGATGTGGATTATCACCTATGCCGGCGTGCTGATTTTCGTCGGCCTCACAGCATGGGACACCCAGCAGGTCAAGCAGATGGCCATGCAGATGGGCGGCGCCACCGACGGCCGCCTCGCCACTCTCGGCGCACTGACGCTCTATCTCGACTTCATCAACCTCTTCCTCTACCTGCTGCGCATCTTCGGCAACCGCGACTAAACCCCGGTAAACATAAGCATTATCTCTAACACGGGGACGCGGGTCACAAGACTTCGTCCCCGTGATTTTTATGATATACTCAGACCGTCAATCAGACCGCATGTCATGACGTAACCAATCATTACCATCAGATGATAATATCAGACAGATATACGTCAAACTACCGCTCCATCATCCGACTCGGCTTGCCGATACTCGTCGGACAGTTGGGCATGATAGTCGTCGGTTTCGCCGACAATATCATGGTGGGCCGCTATTCGACCGACGCGCTCGCCTCAGCCTCGTTTGTCAACAATCTTTTCAACGTCGCCATCTTCTGCTGCATCGGCTTCACCTACGGCCTGACACCCCTCGCCGGCTCTCTTTTCGGACGCAAGCAGCTGAAGGAGATTGGAGCAGTAATGCGCACCGGCCTGTGGCTCAACATTGCCTTCTCGCTGCTTGTCATGGCTGTGATGACCACGATTTATTTCAACGTCGACCGTCTCGGTCAGCCGGCTCATCTGCTGCCGCTCATCAGACCGTATTTTCTGATTTATCTCGCCGGCATGCTGCCCGTGACCGTTTTCAACGTTTTCGCGCAGTGGAGCTACGGCATCAACAACACCCGGCTGCCGATGTGGATTATCCTTGCGGCCAACGTCATAAATGTCATAGGCAATTATGCGCTCATCTACGGACACTTCGGCGCCCCCGAACTCGGACTGACCGGCGCCGGCATCTCCACGCTCTTCGCCCGACTGATATGCCCCGTGGCCATCATGGCCTTCTTCTTCCTCAAACGCTCAAACCGCCCGTATCGCGACGGCTGGCGCGAGGCGCGCGTCAACGCCAAGATGCTGCGGCGTATATTCACAATCTCGCTGCCCGTGTCGATGCAGATGACATTCGAGTCAGGCTCGTTCTCATTTGCCGCGATAATGACCGGATGGCTCGGCGCCATACCCTTGGCAGCCTTCCAGATAGTGGTCATCGTCGGCACACTCGGATTCTGTGTCTACTACTCCATATCGTCGGCCGTCACCATCCTCGTGGCCAACGAGGCCGGACGCGGCGACCGTCGCGCCATGCGTTGTGTGGCGTGGTCGGGCTATCATGTCATGCTCGCCCTGATGGTGGTCTCGTCGCTGATATTCATCTTCTTGGGCCGACGGCTGATGGACGCGTTCACCGACGACCCCGCCGTGCTCGCCGTGGCCTACGGGCTCATCGTGCCGCTCGTGCTCTATCAGGCCGGCGACGCCACGCAAATCAACTTTGCCGGCGCACTGCGAGGCACCTCGCGCGTCATGCCGATGCTCTGGATAGCGTTTGTGAGCTATGTGGTCGTCGGACTTCCGGCAACCTATCTGCTCGGCTTCTCGGCCGGCTTGGGCGCCTACGGCATCATCCTGAGCTTCTCGGTGAGCCTCTTCCTCGCCGGCGGCCTGTTTCTGTGGTTCTTCCTGCGCTCGACGCGCCCCGGGCGCGATTAGCGGCAGCCCTTGACCGGCATCTTCTCGATGCGGCGCTCGTGACGTCCGCCGTCAAACGGCGTGGCGAAGAACGTCTCCACTATCTCTATAGCCAGCTCAGGCGCGATAAAACGGGCCGGGAGCACGACCACATTGGCATTGTTGTGCGCACGTGCCAGACGAGCCAATTCAGGCTCCCAGCAGAGAGCCGCGCGTATGCCCTGATGCTTGTTGAGCGTCATGCCAATGCCGTTACCCGTACCGCAGATGGCGATAGCCGGGTAGACATCACCCGCCTCGACAGCTTCAGCGCAGGGATGTGCGAAATCAGGATAATCACAGCTCTCCGACGAATGAGTGCCAAAATCCACATACGCGATATCCTGTGAGTCGAGATAACCCTCGATTATAGCCTTGAGCTCATAGCCTGCGTGGTCGCTGCACAGCCCCACCGGCTTACCTTCTATCAATATTGACATAATTCTAATTCCAAAAAATTTCCAAATACTAATACACAACGGACTATCACATAAATATTAAGTGTCTGAATAGCCCGTAAATATCATCACAATGATTTGTTAAATGCAAATATACAAATAAGTCAACCACAAAATCAAATTTATTTGCATTAACCGACCTTTATCTGTCAACCATTTTTAGGAATAGACGCCCCCCTTTTAGCAGCCCCATATGTTAATTAAATAGAAATACAGTTAAAATAATTGGGGGGGGTAAATTTAACTATATTTGCAAATTAATAACGACCTTATCTGTATTTATAAGGTTTTGTCTGCAAAGCATATAAAATCCAATCCTAAAATTGATTGACAATTAAAAGACTATGCACGATTTAAGTAAAAAGACCGGTCTCTATCTATTGTGTAGCATATTTATTGCGCTAACATCTGCGTGTGGCTCATCAAGTCATCGTCTTCCCGCTTCACTGATTAAATCAATTACAGAATATATTGACGGTGTAGCTGTAGCAGAGGCAAACGATGATTGCTTTTATTTTGTAGACCAAGACCTTTCATTGATTCAGCCGGGCTTTAAACTTATCCGACTCGATAGCTTTATGGATGGCTATGCCTATGCCGAAAGCGAAAGAATAAAAGGTGACGTACAAATAAGAGAGAAACACATTTATAATCGTAAAGGAGAGCCGATAGTAAGCGTAGAATACGATAAAACACTTATTCTATCACCCGGAGGTAAAATATGGCGTCCAAGCGCCAACGGCATGCAGTATGTCAATCTCAGTGACACAACAATACTTTTTGACGAAAAGTTGTGGGGACTGTCAGTGACGCCGTCAGGCACTTCGCTGCTTATACACAAACGTAGTGATAAAGCCGCCGACGACAACGGAAATGTGCCCTTGCTGGAATATATGTTACTCAGTCCGGATGGTGATATTTTAGTTCCGTGGGGACGCATATCCTATATAAGTGATTTCTGCAACGGTATGGCAATAGCATCTAACTCGGTGCGTCCCGGCTATAGATGGCATGTGGATGAGATAACACAATATATAGTGCACGGTCACAACTACGCTACATATGGTTTTATCAATGAGCGTGGAGCATGGGTAGTTCCTGAGAAATATTACTGGGCAGAAAATTATAATGATGCCGGTTATGGGCGTGTATCCTCGACTGTTCCTCACTACGGAGACAGACCGGTATGGAAATACGTCGACCGTAACGGGCGTGTGCTTGGCGGAAGCGAGGCTGAAAAGGCAAGACAAAGTTTTATCAATTAAACCAATAATTATAAACATAAAATTAAACAATGGAAAACAATCAACAATCCAATCAGGCTCCTGCTCTCGAACAGAACACTCCGATGCAGCAGACAATTTATGTAAACACTGAAAAGAAAAGCAATGGCATGGGCACCGCCGGTTTTGTAATCGCACTTTTAGCCTTCGTCTTCTGTTGGGTACCGGTGCTTGACTTCATTCTGTGGTTTCTTGGTGCCGTATTCTCGTTTATCGGTGTGTTCAAGAATCCCAAGGGGCTTGCTATCGCCGGACTGGTAATCTCATTTATCGGCATCTTCGTGATTATTAGCGTAATTGGAGCGGCAGCAGCTTTCTTATAAAAGAAAAACACATACTTTTCTAATTTATGACTAAGTTGTCATTTATTGCAGCAGCCTTTGGGCTGCTGCTAACATCTTGTTCGCATGCCCTCGACCCTGACAAAGTCAGTTTAGTGGAAGATTTCAACAGACAGGGACACGCGATTGCTTTCACTGATGATGAAATATATTATGTAATCGATTGCGAATATAACCCGATAAGCCCCGGTTATACTGATGTGGAGCCCCTTGACAACGGTTTTTTTATCGCCCACAACGGGACTGAAAGGAATCATTTGCTTGACCGGGACTTCGCAGTTGTAGATTCTGCATTAATTTACATTCCTTGTAGCGCCGAAAGTGACCTCATATGGTCTTTTGAAGTAAATGATGTCATCCGCGCGTTCGACGTTAAAAGCCGTTCTGTTGTATTCGAAGAAAATTGTGAATACATCGAGACAAATCCATCCGGTGTAACCGTGTTGCGGCGCGTTGGCGCATCCACAATTTATCCAAAAGCCCACATATCGACAAAAAAAGTGATTGACTTTATGCTTGTCGGCCCGGATGGCTCAATTATAGCACCTTGGGGCAAAATAAAATATATTGGCCCGTATTCTGATGGACGTGCTGTTTTTACCAATGAAGCAGTATATTTTATGGCTCGGGAAAGCAACCGTTATTTTACAGAGAAATGTGAATTCGAAACGATGCCCGGATTTCGAACGCACCATTTCGGGTACCTTGACGAGTTGGGCAACGTAGCCCTGCCGGCCATTTACGAACGAGCAAAACCATTTGACGGAGGGACGGCTAAGGTTGAGCCGATTACAGGCGATGCCAACTATAACTGGATTATAGACATTAATGGTAACAAAGTAGGAAAATTCTGATTTATGAGAAAAATATTATTTTTTTTAGCGATATTTCTGTTAACGGCTTGCGTGTCCAATAATGACCTTTACGAAAAAGGTTGCAGGGCTATGCTTGCCGGCAGATATGACGAGGCGCTTAAACTATTTAATGAAATCGATATTGACACACTCTCTCAGTCTGATTTGGCAGGGCGAGTGGCCGCTGATATGGCAAATTGCTACCTGAAAAAAGGTGACAGCACTGCCTATGTTTCCAATCTGCGTCGTGCAGCTCTTTTAGGCAACAGAGATGCGACAACTTCATTCATAACTTATATAGAGTCGCATCGCGAGAATATCAACGATTATGTGGAGTTCTATACGGCCATGCATAATGCCGTACCATCTTATGGCCTTTATGCAGCAAGACTCGCAAAGGTATATTTATTCGATAACAAAATGAAGGATTATAACAAAGCAGCCACATTATTGATACCTTTTGTCTCCAGAACAGGAACTAAAAAGGACTATCCACAAGTCTCGGAAAAGGCATTGGCGGCTTACATGCTTGCAAATGGTCTGGGAGGTTATGCCAAAAGTCCGGAAGCAGCCATGTATCTTGTGGAAGAATGTATAAAGACCTTTAATTCTTATAAAGACGATGAAGAATACAAGATGGATGCTGATGCCATCGCAATACTTGGCGACCTTGAACTGGTCCGTGAAAATCGCCATTACAACAATCCTGATAATGCTAAAAAATGCTACCAATATGCTATTGGTCACACTATGTTTACCGATACAAGTCTATTAAATGCAAAAATTGATTGCATTTCCGACTTCATCTCCAAAAGAGAAAAAGTACTTATAGACCCTATGTGGTGGGACCGAAAACCGGATTCATGGACAGCATATGTCAATAACTCCGGATTCTCATATATAGGCCATACTTCTGACAGTGGAACTCCAAAAGATAAGATGCAATTAAGCGGTTATCCTACAGGACCCGGCTATGGCTGCTGGACCAAGCAATTCACTGCATTTATAGGGAATTGGTCTAACGGAAATCCGACCAAAGGTCTTTTCATTTCGACCGATGGAACAAGTTTCAACTAAAATTCAATCATCTCAAGAGAATACCTCTGACCGCGTGCCATGCCTCGCGGACCCAGACGACGGATGAGGAGGCGAGGATGATTATCAGGAGGTCGGCGGTGCCGGTCGGATTAAATTTCCAGTCGGGGGTGTGAAGCATGGGCTCGACATTAAAAAAATCGTAGGCAATCTCGGTGATGAACAGCTGACCGATGACTATGACGCCGACAATGGTCATGAATCCGCGTCCCATGGGTAGTCTGAAGATGCTTTGCCCCGTCTCGAATGCCCGCGAGTCAAACATATACCAGAAATGCGTCCATACGAATATCGAGAAGAGCAGCGTGGCCTCGCAGGCGGTCATCGCCGACTCGGGGCCGATGGCGACATGGCGCAGCTGCATCAGCGACGTCACATCAGAGTGGCTGAACAGCCAGTAGAAGCCGAGTGTGATGGCAAAAAACAGCAGCCCGACGCCGATAAGTTCGGTCATCATCGGACGTGTGAGTATCGAGGCTCGGCGGTCGCGCGGCTTGTCGTGCATGACCCGACGCGAGGGAGGCAATGACGCGAGGGCCATGGCGCCGAATGTGTCCATGATGAGGTTGACCCAGAGCATCTGCGTCACTGTAAGCGGCGACTCCGAGCCTATGAACGAGCCGAACAGCACGAGGAAACATGCCGCCACGTTGACCGTCAGCTGAAACAAGAGGAAACGCTGTATGTTCTGATACAGCGAGCGCCCCCACATCACGGCGCGGCCTATCGACGAGAATGAATTGTCGATGATGGTGATATCGGAGGCCTCTTTGGCCACGGAAGTACCGTCGCCCATCGACAGTCCGACGTGGGCTGTCTTGAGGGCCGGAGCGTCATTGGTGCCGTCGCCGGTGACGGCTACGACCTCGCCGCGCGCCTGCAGGGCCTCGACAAGCCGTTTCTTGTCCATGGGGCGTGCGCGGGCGATGATTTTAAAGTCGCCGACACGCCGACGCAGCTCCTCATCGTCAAGCTGCGCGAACTCGGGGCCCGTGATTATATTGCGGTCGGTGTCGCTCGTGTCGTCCCACAGACCGATGCGCCGTCCGATTTCCTTGGCTGTGCCGGGGGTGTCGCCGGTCACAATCTTTATCTTTATGCCGGCGTCGAGCACCTCTCTGACTGCGTCGGGCACGTCCTGACGCACGGGGTCCGAGATGGCCACAATGCCGAGGAATGTCAGACGGTCAGCTACGACGCGTCCGTCGGCGATCGTGCGGTCGCCGTCGTCGAGCACCTGATATGCGAGGCCGAGTGTGCGCATGGCCATCGCCTGATAGTCAAGCAGACGCGCGTCTATCTCGTCGCGAGTCACCCCGGCTGTGTCGGCGCACATGCCGAAGACAATCTCCGGCGCGCCCTTGACGTAGATGATGCGGCGTCCGGTCGAGGATGAAACCACAGTAGCCATATATTTACGCTCGGTGGTGAACGGAAGTTCCTCGAATCGTCCGGCGTTGGCTTTGAGCTCACGGTAGTCGACGCCGCGCTCACGCAGCCACAGCAGCAGCGCGCCCTCGGTCGGGTTGCCTAAAACCTGCACCTTCTCGCCCGAGAAATCAAGCTGCGCGGTGGAGTTTACGGCGATGCCCTCATACAGAACGTCGTCAGGCGGATTGCCGAAAAAGTCGGTCTTGTAGACCTGCATCTGATTCTGAGTCAGTGTGCCGGTCTTGTCGGTGCAGATGACGGTCGTGGCGCCCATAGTCTCGCAGGCATGCATTTTGCGCACGAGGTTGTTGGTCTTGAGCATACGGCTCATCGAGTAGGCAAGCGACAGGGTAATGGCCATCGGCAGTCCCTCGGGCACAGCCACGACAATGAGGGTCACGGCGACCATCAGCGTCTTGAGTGTATGGCCGAGGAGCAGCGACCATCCGGCCGAGTCGGCGCCGGGATGCTGCATGGCGAATACTCCGACGACCGTCGCGATGAAGAGCACGAAAAATATGATGATTGTGGCGACGCAAGCTGCCTTTGTCCATGCTTTGAAACGTCCGATCACCAGAACGAAGAACAAAGTCACCGGCGCGGCGAGAAGATATGACCGCCAGTCAGACCAGCCGAGGAAGTGGACGAGCTGAAAGACGATGACTAATCCGGCGATGATATAGCTCCAGTCGGAGATGAGTCGTGCCAAGCGGTCTAACTGTATGTTCAGAGGCGTCCGGACAGAGTTGTCAATCTGCGCCTCGACAAAGACTATGCCGGTCTCTGTGGCGTCGCCGACAGCCGTGACGCGCATCACGCCATGTCCCTCCATGACTTTTGTGCCGCGCTCGACATGATTTGACGGATATGTCGCCTCAGGGTCGAAGTCGGCCTCGACCGTAGTTTTGCGGGCCATCGGCTCACCGGTGAGCGCCGATTCGTCGACACTGAGCGTCACGGCCTCCAGAAGCTCGCCGTCGGCCGGTATCTCGTCGCCGGTATTAAGCATGACGATATCACCGACCACGACGTCGCGGCGCGGGACAGTCGTTGTGCCGCCGTCACGGACGACCTCGACCGGCTCGTCATCATTGACCTTGTTGAGTATCGCGAACGCCTTGTTGGCTCTGTATTCAAAGATGAAAGCGAGACCCGTGGCCAAGAGGATGGCCAGAAATATACCAATAGGCTCAAAAAACACCTTCCAGTTCTGCCCAAGACCGAAATATTCGTAGAACGCGATGCCGATTGACAGCACTCCGGCCACGAGCAGAATGATAATCAGCGGGTCGGAAAACTTATGCATGAAATCGCGCCACCACGGCTCACGCGCCGGAGGCGTCAGTATATTGACACCGTTTTTAAGTCGGCTCTCCTCGACCTCAGCCGCACTGAGCCCGGTGTAAGTCCGTGTCTGCGCCATCGTGAGTCAGGATTTATTTCTGATTTTGTTCGATAAGATTGCGTGTCGACTCGAGGATAGGCAGATTTGTCTCGGTCGGCACATAGATGACGGTCTTGTCGCTGAGATCAGACTGCTGACGCACCCACAGATACTGTATGTATGTCGGCGTTATGGAGCCGTTCTCGATGCGTATGGCCTCGGCCGCGCCCTTCGCACGCTCGATTTCTGCCTGAGCGTTGAGTTTCTCTGCCTCGAGATTGGCCTTGGCCTCCTCTATTTTGATTTTGCGGTTTTGCTCGGCCTTGGCAAATTCGGCCTTACCCTCCATCTCCTGCGACCACACGTTATACCACGGGGCAATAAACGCCACGGCGACGATGACCGCGACAATGCCGACGACAGACCATATCAATTTTTTCATCAGACCCTGAGTGTTGTTAAAAGGATAGTTGGATTGCATAATCAAACGCTTTTGATTTAAAACAATAATAATAAGACATATGTTAGCCCGGTGTCTGAAACATATCGGCACCGTACAGCCAAAAAGAGTCTTCAAAATTACACAATCCGCCAGAACTGCCCGCAACAAAAGATATTAAGTTTTTATTAATAATCGCCGCGCCCGACTGCCCGGACCTTTTGCATCTTCAGAAAAACATTATATATTTGCATAACAGCAATATATTACCGCATTATAAACCTAAAATCATTAGTGAGTACTAATGATTCAATCAGACAAGTAGATTTCTCCATGGAAATTGCCACAAATAAGCATATTGATAATAACCTTATTGCCGATATAAGGCAAATGATTGAAGCGACCAAATCGCAAGTCGCATCTACTGTCAATTCGGCAATGACGTTGATGTATTGGCACATCGGCGACCGCATAAATCGCGAAATCCTCGGAGGGGAGCGGGCGACTTACGGCAAACAGATTGTGGAAAATCTGGCCGTCGAATTAACATCAGAGTTCGGGAAAGGGTTTGACAGCAAAAGCCTACGTAAAATGATGCAGTTTGCATCTGTATTCCCTGATATTAAAATAGTCGCACCACTGGTGGGAAAATTGTCTTGGTCTCATTTTCTGCAAGTTATCCCAATTGAGGATGATTTGGCACGCCACTTTTATATGACAATGGCTACAGACCAACGATGGTCGAAACGAACTCTGAAAGCCAAAATCGACGGTATGCTTTATGAACGCACCGCCATAGCAAAGCAACCTGACGAAGTGATAATACACGATTTGGACGAGCTGCGCAATGAGCGCAAAATGTCGGCAGAGCTCGTTTTTCAGGACCCGTACGTTCTTGATTTCCTCGGGATGCACGAAAATTACTCTGAACGAGACCTCGAAAGCGCTATTGTGGCCGAACTGCAACGATTTATCACCGAATTAGGCAATGATTTCGCTTTCTTAGCCCGTCAGAAACGCATAACTGTCGACGATGAAGATTACTATATCGACCTGCTGTTTTATCACCGCCGTTTACGCTGCCTCGTCGCTATTGATTTGAAACTCGGAAAATTTCAGGCGGCATATAAAGGTGAGATGGAACTATATTTACGCTGGCTCGAAAAATATGATATGGCTGACGGCGAAAATAAACCGATTGGGCTTATCCTTTGTGCAGGGAAAAATGAGGAGCACATTGAACTGATGCATCTACATGACAATAATATCCGTGTAGCGGAGTATCTGACAAAACTCCCTGACCGTAAAGTCCTTGAACATAAGCTGCAACAGGCTATCGAACGTGCTCACACCCGATTAAACGCTTCAAAATTATAACTAATCTCGTCGAGATGGTCAGCTATGTGATGGGAGGGTGACGTGGCGGGGGGTGATGTCGTGGCCGAGGAAGAGGGTGGCAAGTGAAGCGAATTTCTCGGGATTTTCGGTGGTTAAATATTCGGTGTGGCCCATCGGGCTCTCAGCCGGGCGATGGGTTTCGTTCGGGCGATTGGAAATCGCCCCTCCATGACGGGTGATGCGGTCGTCGATTTCGGGATGGCGGCGGAGATAGTCGACGAGGCTGCGGGCCACGATGTCGCCCTGACAGACTATGTTGACACCTGAGGGCATTGCCTCGCGGATTTTGGGATATAAAATAGGATAATGCGTGCAGCCGAGTATGACGGTGTCAATCTCCGGGTCGGCGGCCATCAGCGCATCGGCCTCCTGACGCACGAAATAGTCGGCACCGGGACGGTCAGCCTCGTGATTCTCGACCAACGGCACCCACATGGGACAGGCGTGGGTCGTCACCTTGAAATCAGGATAGAGCTTGCCTATCTCCATCTCGTATGAGCCCGAGGCGACTGTGCCGGGCGTGCCGAACAGCCCGACGTGGCCGTTACGAGTCAGCGAGCCGACAGCCTCGACAGTCGGACGAATCACCCCGAGCACGCGGCGCGTGGGGTCAAGCCGCTCTAAATCACGCTGCTGGATGGTACGCAGAGCCTTGGCCGAGGCGGTGTTACAGGCCAGAATCACAAGGTGACATCCGCGGCTGAAAAGATACTCTACGGCGTCCAAGGTGAAGTCATAGACGATGTCAAACGAGCGCGTGCCGTAAGGCGCACGGGCATTGTCGCCGAGATAGATATAATCGAGGTCGGGAAGGGCGCGGCGAATCTCGCGCAGGATGGTCAGGCCGCCGTAGCCCGAGTCAAAAACGCCGACCGGGCCCGGCATGGCGGACAATGTGTGAAGCTGAGTCTGTTTCATCACGGCAAAAATAAACAAATAAATCGTGACTCACAATTTATCTGTCATCCCCTCCCCAAATAGTCAATCAAGAATATCTCAAGGCCATGAGTCCTTATGGTTTTGTTTTCTTTCGGCAACGTTTTTTTTACTGAATAATCACCACATATAAAATATTTTACTAATTTTACGGTCACAGACTGTTTGCAAAGATTGTGACTTTTTGCATGGAGGTCTGCGATAAAACGGTATGCACGCACGGCATGCCGCTACATAATGAAAAGCGTTTACTCAGCGCTCTTTCCTGATATTCTGAAATCTCGCAAATTTCTTAGGTTAGTCAGGAATGAAGCAATGATAGATAGCTTGTGTGGATATGTTATATCTTAACCTGCGTGATGTGAGAACATCATGAGCGGGTTAATATATCATATTTGCGTGAGGTTTCTGCATCATTGCTCGTTCAACTAACCGGGCAATGCGAGAGCCTCAGAATGTGGGACGAGTAATAAGTACGGACTCTCACGCTTTTCTTTTATAAACCTTTCATCAAACCGTTAAGGAGAGGCCGATGGTAATTATGAGAACAGATGAGACCTCTCACACTTTTAGCATTTATCATCGTCGGATTTGGATTGGCGGCAAAAGGTCCTATGGACAAGAGCCGACCGACCGGCCCGATTAATATTACAGCGGTTGTCGACTCGGCGCTGATTATGGCCGACAATTATGCCGATGCTCTGGCCGATAAGCCTGAAATGGCGTCGGCCCGTTTGAATATGTTGCGTAATTTCGGGGGCGGCAAGCCCGCCTATATATGCGACACTATTTGTTCCCGGCTATATGATTTCTTCGTAAGTTATACCGAGCAAAACAAGAATGACAGAGCGACAGCTTTCAAAGATTGTTACCTCGCGCTTGCACGGCCGGACAGCCCCGAACTCGGACCGCTTTATGCAGCCGAACTTACCATTGCCCGGGAGAACACCGACACAACGGCCATAAAAAAATATCTCCCTATGTTAGAAGACTATGCCACACGTCTCGATTATGATTATGACGAGGAACTTGCCGCCGCACGCGCCTTTCTGCACAAAGTCAGAACGCGCCGACCCATCAATGAAGACCTGACGGGCGTATGGGTAAGTGACGAAATGCTGAAATATCCGCTGATGGCATCCACATACGGTTTTTCTGTAGGCAAAGCGCTTAATGTCATGGGAGGGAACAGCTACGCCGCAGCAGCCAGAGAAATATCTGAGGAAGATGCCATAATGACACTGAATATTATAACGTTCGGACAATTGCCGTCAGGCTATACTCTCACGAGTTGTGCAGATAAAAAATATGGTTTCATGTCCCTGCAAAAAAATGAATGTGACTATTATAAACTGAATGTTGATGAGCGGAAAATTAATCCAAAGAGCAAAAATCGTAAACCCAACTGGGTCTGTCATCCGATTCAGACAGTTACCGACAACAATTCTCGTTGGCTTTATGCCATTTGGGGCACTGAACAGTTAAAAAGGAATAATCCGGAGTTGACAGCCGCGCTCCGACAGTCCATACAGCATACTCAGGCTCTTGTTGCCGGCCAGTATTCAAGGAGCCGGTATAGTCATGGCGAAGAATTATTGGCTAACAGTCTTGCATCGGGTTTCTCTGCCATTTCCAACGGAATAATCGACCATTTCAGCGTGTCTAAAGACAAAATTTACAGTGCCGAAATTAACCTGCAGCTCCAACACCCGGACAAACTTGTCGGACGCCTTGATATTATCAACGTAGAAGTTCGCTCTGACAGGGAAACACCAACCATTAAAGAACGCAACAACGAAGTGACTTATTATCGATGGACACCTGAGGATAACGTGTTTTTTCTTACGTCGTTTGAAACCTATGTGCCTTTATTCGAGCCGTCAAAATCCGAGAGCGAGCGTATGAAACGCATTGTAAAGCAAGCCAAGGAATATTGGGAAATGTATGTAAAAAATAAATGGGACGGGAAATGGTTCTATATGTGGTTTAATGAAATTATGTTTTCCAAACTTCAGGCTAATGCCGACAGCGGAAAATTTCCGGATTCTGAAATCAGGACAATTCTTGAAATCTGACAAACTCAAAGCCAAAACAGATAATTACAAATCGAACTGAATATTATTCCTATGAAAAAAACAATCTTTCTTCTTATGCTGTCAGTCGCCGTGTCGGCCGGCGCACAGGGCTGGGTCTACTCGACGGAATTAGGCACAGATGTCTGGAGCAACCAAAGAAGCTCCGATGTCGAGTTCGTGGATTGCAATACCGGCACACGTTCAATTCAGGCAACGGCAACATGTATGAGACGTGACGTACAGTACGGTTTAAGCAATCCGACTTTTATAACATCAAAAATGACCAATACCAATGGTCTTTATGGCAAGGTGGCCCGTGGGGTAGCCGCCGCACAGCCCCGTCGGTCGGGTTACACCAAACCGACAAGCGCCAAACAGGCCCGGAGGATGGGTAAGAATTATACCCATCAGACTTCTGATGCACACCGTCAATGGTTGGAAGAAAAACGGGAACGGCAGATACAGGCACAGCAAGAGGCTGCCGAACGTAAACGTCAGGAAGAGCTGGAACGCAGGATTGCCGACGACAATCGCGCAGCAGCCGTCACAGCTCAGACAAACGCCATGCTGCAACAACAGACCGACCGCCGTATAGCCCGAGACCATTACCATGCCAATGAGGGCGCCAAACTCGCCCAGCAACGAGCCCGTCAGGCACACCGCCGCGTGGGGCCGCAGTTTAATCAGGCAAATCCAAAGTCAACAGGCAAGGACAAGGCCCGGATGCTTCGCGGACAGAATAAGCCCCGCCGCATAATGTATCCGCAGACACAAAAACGCAACACAGCCCGGAAACAGCTTGCTCAGGTGCGGCGTCAGACACTTACACCTGAACGGGCGGCGATGCTCCAAAAAGCGCTGATGGTACGCGCCGAGCTTCGCCGCCGCAAAAAAGCGGCACAAACCTATGCCGATTACAAAGGCATAAAGCTCGATGACAATGCCGTTTCCACTCTCGGCAAGGACTGGCACAGCGATGACTTCAAGACTCAGCCTCTCGCACCTCCGCCGGTGACTCGCGTGGAGATCTCCAAAGATAATCTGCATGAACTTATGATGGAGGAATTTTTCGGAATCAAACCCGTAAAGACCGATGTGTACAGACAACTAATTGACGAAGAAATAATATCAACACTATGAGACGGATGTTAATCGTAATGTGCGCTATAATATGCACATTGTCTTCCGGGGCTATCGATAAGGTTTTGCTGATTGGCAAAGAGGAGATGAGCGTTGACGGAGACGAAATACTTCACCTGTCCGGTATCGGCTTATGCCTTAAATGCGGCAACGACTCCGTAATAATGCTCGACAACCCCGAGCTGTCGGCAATCAAATGGATTGAGCCTAATGACGCACGTTCGATAGTCGGTTGCGGCAATGCGGTTTATGCAGCTGAGGGTGACAGCATTTATCGCTTGGCCTCAGAGTCTGTGCCACGCCGTTTCATAGGCCGGCTTGACAATGAACAGTTCATGTTGTATCCCGCCACTGACTCCACATTTTACGCATGCACGGCAGATGAAGATTTTTCGTGTGTATATGAAATAAATCCCTCCGAGCGTACATGTATGCCTTTTATCAGTGTAAAATCCGCATTACTCAAAATATCGACTTTAGGAGACAAGACAATGGTCTGGATTGACGACCAAGTATTGCTTGCATCTGACGACGGCAACCTTGTACCCGTGTTCTCATCCGAAACCATTACAGATATACAGCTCACACCCATAGGTCTGATAGCGGCGTCAGCAGACGGCCTGAACTGGCTGACAGGTCCCGGAAAGGGAGCCGTCCTTGACCCCAAGCCGGTGAGTCGTGTATGGTGGGACGATGCCGACATTCTTTATTATCTTACAGATGAAGGAGACTTGTATGCAGTAATTGGCTTTATGGAGACCTACATGGAATTGGTAACAGACCGTCCATCATTATCAGACAAGGAATAATTCAATCACTCACCTTAAATTAATAATAGAACGATGTGATGCGCGGCAGCGGACCTGTCGAGGATGCGGCGGCAAGTGTCGTTTCGACGGCTTCGGCTGCGAGGGCGCGGTATGACTCAGCCCGTCCGGCCTCGCCGGCGTCATCGCGCAGAGCGGCGAGCGCCCCGTAGCCCACGGCGGTCTCAAGCGCCTGACGGACAGAGGCCGCGCGGTCGGCATCACCTGTTAATTCAAATGTTATGATTTCGTCGTCGGCGTCAATCTCAAAGCGCACGATGCGTCGACCGAGAGCGATGGCCGTGTCGCCGGCCGCGAGGGCGACAAAACGTCTGAGCGCCGCCTCGTCAGCACGTGTGACCAACCCCTCGTCGGCGCCCCGCAGGCGCCGACGCAGGGCCGAGGCCGCATAGACGGTCTTGAGCACCTCGGTCACAGAAATTGCAATTGTCATGGTAAGGAAATGTCAGTTAAAGGTCTAAAGGAATCGAGTTATCTGAAAATATCAAGCGGAAAACGCCCGGAGCGCTCACGGCGCGGACGCACGACCGACACCACCTTAAAGTTGCGGGCGAAAATCGCCATAGCCAAACGCTCTGACATGTAAAAGCGACCGGGACGCTGATAGCCGAGCACATGGCTGACCGCTTCGCTGATGCAACGTCCCGGCCGTGCATTCATACGGCGCTCGACACACGTGCATAGGTCATGCCACAAGCCGCGGCGCACGTTCTGCGATGAATCAGTCGACGCCGGGCCGCATCCGCGGCGCACATGATGGAGCGCCGACTCATAGCTGACATAAAAGCCGTCGGGACGCTCGGCGAGCGCCAGACGCACTATCTCGCGCGGAGTGAATGATTTGCCCTGCCGTTTCATTTTGTTTATAAGCGCGCCGCAGCATCTCACGAAGTCGGCATCGCGCAAATCTGTCAATGTTGTCTGTTTTTTCATAATAGAAGATATCGAATTGTTTTACGTGTTGCAAAACTACAAATAAAAATTGCTAAAGTCAAGTAAAATTTCAATAAAAATTGACTAAATACAATATTTCACTTTGCGGTCGCGCTCGTCACGCAGCGCAGCAAAAGTCTCGAGCATATCGGCAATAGCGATGGTAGAGTTACGGATCTGACTCTCATACAACTCTTTGCCCGTCTGTGGCGAGACATTGCGTCCGGCCAGAGCGTCGCCCACACCCGAGATGGTGTCGAAAAGTTTCATCTGCAGTGACAACAGCTCGTAGGCGCCGTTATTTGACGTAGGAGTGACGACCTGAGTGGGCAGCGGACCCTCGCCGCGTATGGGCAGCAGACCGTCACAGCGCGCCCAGATGTCAGTGACCTGATCCCACGTCAGATTTTTGGGCAACTGCGACTGCGGGAAGAGCAAGACCCCCTTGGCCGATCCGGCCATCATGTGGTCAATCATCACGATGAGGCGGTTGATATAGCGCTGCTGGTCGATGACATCCTCGACAAACGAGTGCACCTCGCCGTCGGTCAGAGGATAGAGCCTGACGGCAAACGGATGGCTGCGGTGAGCATAGGGCGAGTCGTAGTCGGCTATCACGGTGCCGTCAGGCGCAAACCAGCGGCATCGCCAGACGGTCTCGATGCGGCATCGGCTGTCGGCTCCCGAGGGAGCGGCGCAACCCGGCGGAACGGTGTAGACAGTCGCCCGGTCACGGTCATGAGCGAGCAGCCGTCGGCGCACATCTAACGTCCACACCTCAATCAGACGGCATTTGCCTGAGGGAGCACGATAGAAATCGAGGGAGCCGTCAGAGGCCGAGCCGAGCGACTCCGGCGCGGCAAAGGCTGCATCGCCGGTGGTTGCCGCAAATATCGAGGCTAAACGGCGGCATAAAGCCGGGTCACCGCCGCCGAAACGCGAGGCTATAGCCGGGAAGGTCATGTCGTGGAGCATGCCTATCAGCTCAATATCGCGACCCAAGGGGTCTTTGAAGCTATTGACAAAGAACATGCGCGGGTCGACATTTGTGAGTACCGGCCGTCGGATACCTGCGGTCGCAGTGTCGATGTCGACACGCTGTATGGCCGCGCCCGAAATCAGAAACTCCTCGAGCATGCGGCAGTCGAGCTCGGCGAGCTCGCGCACGGACAGTCCGAGCGGATTGGGTCCGCGATATACGCCCTGCTCGTCGCAGACTGCGCGATAACGTCCGACGACGGTCTTGACAATCTGGCGTATCATATTGTTGGTCAACGGACGGCGTCCGCTGCGGGCAGCGATGACGACCTCGCGCTCGATTTTGCCTTTGTCGTCAATCAGCAGGTCGCTCCACTGGTCGCCGTATGTATAATTTTTGTGTCTTTGGCGCTGTGAGCGGAACTCTGCCGCCGACATCCATGCGTCTCGCGCCGCGACAAGCAGGGACATATAATCGTTCATCTGAATGGGTTTTGTGTCAACAGTTCGTTAGTGAAAATCGTAGGGATAGTTGCAAGGGCCGACTCGTCGAGGCGGTAGAGCTCCGGGCCGGTATCGACTGTGGCCGTCGCCGAGATAATAGCGGACTCGGTGACGGGAGAGGCGTAGAGCGCGCTGTCGGCCATAATGACCGCCGCCGGAGTGGCGGCGGTCGGTCTCAGATAAGGGTTGGCCGATGCGGCGACAAGCTCTGCGGCACGGTCGTCACGGACTACCGCGACAGCCTGCTCCCAGCCTGCGAGCCTCAGCGAGAGGACGCGGCGCACAGACGAGTCGGCCGTGATGCGGCGCCAGACGCCGGATGTGGTATCGTCCACCGAAAACAGCTCCGCTGCATCGGTGACCACGGCCGGGTCACCGCGGTCGAGCATGGCGAGATACCACGCGCGCATACGCTCCTCAAGGAGCTCATCGACTTTGAGCCCGTCGAACAGCTCCACGGAGCAACTGTCGGCTGAAGGCTCGACCAAGGCGTTGCGACGCCACAGGGCCAGCATCGCGGCCCGCGAGAGTTCAGTTACCATCGTTACTGTCGTCAGAGCTTTGGCTGCCCGAGGCGGCCGACGTCGAGGTGCCGGTTGTCGGACGAACGCCTTTGATGCGCAGATGAGAAGTCGGATAGCGAAGCACGACGCACGATGCCTCGGTGATGACAATATTTGCATAGATGTATTTTTATTGCTAACTTTGCATCAAATAATAAAGATGTTATCATGGCTACGAAAAAAGTTATTGGTTATGCTCGCGTTTCCACAGAAACGCAAGACCTAAAAAGACAGATTTCTCTAATTAAAGACTTCTGCAATGGTTGCCAATACCACTACATACGCACTATTGATGAAAAAATATCTGGTGCGAAACATAATCGCAAAAGTATAAATGAACTTTTAAGCGTTGACCGTACAGAAGCCGACATTATAGTTGTGGCCGAATTATCCCGACTTTCAAGAGAAGCCGATATAATGCGTGTACTATCAATTATAAATGATATTTTACAGAATGGATTAGACGTAATTCTTCTTGATGACCCTAATAAAACATATTCTGCATATAGCTCTTTATCACTTTTTGATATAATGACATTAGCATTTAAGGCTAATACTGCGGCGGAAGAACGGCAAAAAATTATAAATCGAACCACAAGTGGGAAAATATCGGTTTTACAAATAAATCCATATTCTTTTATGGGTCAAAAGCCGCCTTTTGGTTTTAAGGTAGTTAACAACCCCAATTATATTATCAATCATAGGGGAGAACCGAAGACTTTATTGGAAATAGATGAAAATGAAGCGGATTTAATAAAATATATTTATAATTCCGTTTTAAGCGGTACTACATTAAGACAAATTGCACGCAATTTGAATAATTTAGGGAAACGTACTGTTAGGAATGGTCTTAAATTTACAGAATCTACCATATCAAAAACTGTACGCAACCCTCTTTATAAGGGAGAACGACAGTACAAAGATTTAATCTTAAAAATTACTCCAATAATAAGTGCTGAAGATTGGGAATTAGCAACTAAACGCCTTATTGACAATCAACTATTCAGAGGGAAAAGTAGCAAGAATTTTAATCCTTTAAAAGGCTTATTATACTGCCCTTGTGGATATTCATTATTACTCCATTATAATAGCGGTAGCGGCTTTTTTAAGTATTCGTGTGTTATGCGCAATAATGACCCTGATTATAGGGATTCAAAGAAATGTCAGAATAGCGGATTACAAGCTACTCTACTACTAAATTGTGTGTGGTATGCCGTGATTAATACAATTACTGATTTAGAATATCTTGCTTATAACGAACAAGAAATAAAAGAACATAATCAACAGATTAAAATTCTTTTAGATAGTATTGAGAATTTGAAGCTATTAGTTAATTTGAGAATAAAAGAGCGTGAAGCTGTATATAAGCGCATATCCTTGGCTTCGGATTCTGAATTGATAGAGCGGTTTGAACAAGATTACATAACGTATGGAGAAGAAATATCAGATATTAACCATAAAATCATAAAATTAAATAACGAGATTACAACTCATAAAGATGCCATAAGTAGAATATCTAAAGTTAGAACTCAAGAACAATTACAACATATAGGCGAAATTGAAAAGTCTAATTTATACAGAGAAAAACTTGATAGAGTAGTCTATTACTCTGTTAATTTATTAAACGGATTCATTATAATAAATTTCAAAAACGGAATACAACGAATTATAGCAGTACGAAATACTGGAAAAAAATATGTGGCACTCTTACCCACGACATTTGAATTTAACGAAAATGAACGTACTGTTTCTACAACAGTATTCCCCAAAGCAACGATTGGAAACTACAGCTTCGATAATGGAACAATAGCCAAATACGATGTCGCTGGCTTAATTAGAGCATTGGGAGATGACTATAATATATATCCACAACTCCCAAAAGAAGAAATAGATTTCAAAGGAATTGCGAAACTTAAAGACCAAAAAGAGAATGAATAAGATTAATATAGAGGATACCCTACTATCCAAATATATAATTTCAATAATCCGAGGAAATGGGCAAACTATATCTCTACCCACTGGGGATAAAGTTTTTTCAAGCAAGATACATCTTACAAATCCCGAAAATGCTCTCTGTATTTTTGAGGAACGCTATAACCGTAAGGAGATTCCATGTCGGTTTACATACGAAGATTATATCAAAAATGAAAATCTACAAAACACGATTACAGGGTTAAAAATGGATTCTAACGCTTTTTGGCTTCTCGTAATGTTTTGCTTTGATTATTCTTGCAGTATTCTACTAAACGGATTAAAGCTGAAAGAAACGCCCAAAATCCGTTTAGAGAAGTTTTGGCAACTGTTAAATGAAAGCGATGATTTCACTCTTTCGCTGTCAATAAAAGGAAACAAGGGGAACTACACTATTGATGATGACCGTACAATGACCGCAATTCTTAAATGGATTGTGGCAGGGTATAAGGCGGACAAAGATTCCAACAACCTTTTAGGCTTTGACTTGTCAAACAAGAATCCGATATTTGAAGATTCAGAGGAATCAAACTCTGTACTTATATGGCATTTCGCATCACTCCTAAAATACTTTTTTGAACTCAACCCTCAATTTAAGGGTAGAGCAACTAAAGGCAATCACGGACAACTAAACCGTAACCTCTTAATCTCACGCCTTATTTACTATACACGATTATCTACCAATCCATGCTTCAAAGATGATTCAGAATCATTAAAAGGATTCTTCAAACAATACAAACGCAAAAATATATCGTTACTATCCTCAATATATCCCACGTGGAAAAGTCGGTTCAGATTGACCCCAGTCGGCGGGAAAAAATTGACCCCCTCG
>DXYS01000093.1:0-3468 GCA_019415705.1 Bacteroidales bacterium
TAGCGTAATTGCTTGCATTTAATTGGGTTAGGTTGTATTAGTCATCTCTTTCAAATAGATGATTAGTCCGGCGACGGACGTATCGGGATGTCCGCGTAAGCGGTCAGAGAGCGGGGCGGCGATTGATTGGAATCGCCGCCCCGGGGAAGGGGAATTAGCCCAATAAGTCTAATAGGTCTAATTAGTCTGATAGGTCTAATGAGTCTGATAGGTCTAATTAGTCTAATAGGTCTAATTAGTCTAATATAATATGTGTCTTATTTCTGGACGAGGTCGATGCGGTCGAAGTCGAGGTGACCGTCTTCGACGCGGAGGTCGAGGTACTCGGTGTCGGCGGGGAGCTCTACGTCACTGAGCACGATGGTCTGCCACCGGCCGGGCTCGCCCTGCAGCTCGCGGCGACCGTCTTTGTTGCCGCCGAGGATAGAGCCGTTGGCCGAGAGGTGGAGGCGTGATTTCTCGCCGGCATTGACAGGGGCGACACGCAGTGTGATGTCATAGCGGCCGGCGGCTTTGGGAGCGACGCTGTAGCGCAGCCACTCATATTTCTTGAGTCCGGTGACATAGGTGTCGCCTTTGGGCGAGCGCGAGAGGCTGACGGCGTCGCCGGGTCGTGAGGCGATGTTGCCTGTGGCGGTGTTGTCGAGGTGACGATGGTAGGCGTAATGTTCGCCGCCGCGGTTATAGTTTTCGGCTTCGATGCGTGTTTTTTTACCTTTGCCGCGTCCGATGACTATGTCTTTGCCGAAGGGCTCGCCCCAGTTGCGCACGACGCCGAAGCGTCCGTCTTTGAACTCGATGGGGTCGATGCAGACCGAGCGGAGGTTGCCGCGTCCCGAGTGGTTGGCGGTGTGATAGAGGGCATACCACTGGCCTTTAAAGTTTACGAGTGAGCCGTGGTTTGTCTCCGAGCCGGTGGGGTACATGTAGACACCCATGTCGGTCCAAGGGCCGAGGGGAGAGTCGCTGACGGCATAGCGCATGTGGTTGCCGTCGGCGTCGTAGTGGTTGTCGCTGTGCGAGAGGTAGTATTTGCCGTCAATCTTGTTGAGCCATGTTGCCTCGTGGAAGTCGTTGAGGCCCTCCATGCGCACCATCGGTCCGTCGAGCTTGGTCCAGTCGTCGCGTCGGAGCTTGCCGCCCATGCAGACGGCGCCGCCGCCGTTGAAGAGGTAGGGCTGGCCGTCGTCGTCGACGAAGACGCAGGGGTCGATGTATGATGCCGCTCCCTCGATGAAGCCGCAGAGCTTGAAGCCCGTGGCGGGATTTTTGCTTTTGGCGACGCCGATGCGCCAGTCGTGGCCGCCCTGAGGGAGAGGTTTGTTGACGTGGGGGAAGTAGAAGTAGTAGGTGGAGTCGGCGGGGTTGTAGGCGCAGTCGGGAGCCCACATCCAGCCTTCGATGCCCCAGCCCTCCTGATCCATCACGTCGTATGACGAGAGTATCTGGCCGTGGTCGGTCCAGTTGACGAGGTCGTCGGTCGAGAAGACATGGTATTTGTCCATGCGGTCACATCCGCGGGCCGGCTCGAGGTCATGGGAGGCGTAGACGTAGAGGCGTCCGTCGGCCCAGACGTGGCCCGATGCATCGGCGGTGTAGAGTGTGCCGAGTGTGTCGTTGCGGTGATACATCTCGGATGTGAAATTGACGAAGAGCGGATTTGACATGCGCGCGGTGCGCGGATAGGTGATTTCGGTGCCCTGAGCCGAGAGTGCCGAGGCTCCGACGATCATGGCCGTTGCGGCGGCAAGGAGTTTTGATGATAGCATGATGGGGATTATTAATGTGATTTATGTGGCTAATGTGACTAATGTGTCTTATGTGACTTATGTAACTGATGTGACTTATGTTTTATTAAATAAAACTGCGGCAGTGCCGGAGGGGTGACGTCATCGTCGACGATGTCCCGGCCGTCTGCCGCAGAGATTGGAGAGGTAGTGATGAAGAATGATACGTTTATTAAGGCTTCGAGGAGCGGCGGCCGTTTCAGCGTGCGAGGGCTTCGTCGGCCATGCGGCGCTCGGCCTCTGTGGGCGGCATTTTGGTGAGTTTTGCGCCTGTTTTGACGGCTCGTGATGCCTCCCCGATGAGACGGAGATAGTAGTCGCTGCCGAGGCCTTTGTCGACGGGGACAAAGCGTGTGCCTGCGCTGTCGACGGGCGGGTTTTCGGTGCATTTGAACACGGCTGTGCCTTCGTCAATCTCGTCGAACATGGCGACGTAAATCATGTCGATGCCGCAGTCGACGGCATGGCGGAGCTGTTCCCAGAAGAAACGGCCGTTTTCGCGCGGGATGAATGTCGAGTAGGGGCCGTGCATGTTTGCCCAAGAGAAACCGGGGAAAACGAGCGGAGCATAGTCGACGCCGTTGTCGCGGCACCATTTGTCGTCTTTGGCGACATGGTCGCGGAAGCGTTTGTTGAAGCTGCGGAGGTTGTAGCGTCCGACAAACCACGGCATGACGACGTCACACTTTTTGATGAGGGCGTGGAGGCCGGGGTCGGAGTTGGTGTCCATGCGGAGCTCTCGCCAGAAGGCGGGTACGCCGAGGAGAACGGAGTAGCCTTTGGCCTTGAGTCCGTCGACGATGGCGTTTGCCTCGGTGAGTCCGTAGCGGCGTCCGTCGTTGAAGCCTACGCCCCAGACGGCGACGAGCGGCCGGCCGTTGTGCCAGAGGTAGTTGGGGCAGGCGGCACGGTCTTTGAGGTGATGGCGAGCCTCGACTGAGTCGATGTCGCTGAGTATGCGGTCCTGACCGTTGGCGCGCATGCCGCTGAGGTCGTACATAATGGCGATGGCGCGGTCATATTTCTCGGCGCATGAGATTGCGTTGTCGAGGACGTGGTTGAAGTGTGCGAGGCCCGAGGGGTTGCTGATTTCGCCGACAAAGCGCTGCATGAAGACGCCGTCGAGACCGTACTCCTGCATCCAGCGGAAGTGTGTGTCGGTCGTCGATGCGTCGTGTGAGCTGAACACATGAGCGGCGCTGCCGTCGGCCATGCGGAACTCGGTCGGGTAGGTCTGCGGATACTCGGTGACGTCGGGCCAGAAGTCGACAGTCGCCGAGCCGGGGCGGAATCCGTCGCGGCCTTTATAATGATACCAGCCGCGTCCGGCGCCGTCATCGGGGGTGTCAAACCATCCCTGATAACCGGCCATGACGAGACCGTGATAAGAGTCGTATTTGCCGGCGGGAGTCCCGTCGCCCGCAGCCGCAGCCGTCAGCGACGAGAGTGTCATCGCTGAGGCTGTGAGGGTCGTAAGTATAAATCTGCTGATTTTTGAGGTCTGCATTTCGCTGATACGTGCAATCTTGATGTGTACTGGGTTATGGAAGAAGTTCTTGGATATTATAAGGCCGGGAGGGGGTATATCAGCGTTGTCAGATTTTTGCGGCCGACGGCGGGACGGCATCTTCGGCTACGCCCCAGTTTTTGTTGGCGCGGGGACCCATCTCGAGCTCGAGGA
>DXYS01000093.1:3478-23098 GCA_019415705.1 Bacteroidales bacterium
GCCGTTGAGGCGTGCTGACTGGATGTATTTGTTTTCGGCGGATGCGTTGTGAGCCTTGATTTCGAATTTTTTGCCGTTGCCGAGGGTGACTGTGGCGTGCTCGAACATGGGCGAGCCGATGTTGTAGGTCGGGCTGCCGGAGGTGACGGGATAGAAACCGAGCATAGAGAAGACCACGAACGATGACATGCCGCCTCCGTCTTCGTCGCCGGGGATGCCCATCAGGTCGTTGCGGAACCACTGGTTGAGGAGCATGCGCACGCGTTTCTGAGTCATCCACGGACGTCCGGCGTAGTTATAGAGGTAGGGGATGTGGAGGCTCGGCTCGTTGGCCATCGAGAACTGGCCGACGTTGCCCGTGTGGTCGGGAAGTTTGGCGAAGAAAGCGTACTTGCTGCGGCCGAGGGGCTCGTTGAACATGCGGTCAAGCTCGTCGGCAAACTGTTTGCGGCCGCCCATGAGGCTGACGAGGTCAGCGACGTTGTGAGGCACGTCCCAGCGGTATACCCAGCCGTTGTTTTCGCCGTAGAACTCGCGTGAGCCCATGCCGCCGGGGAAGCTGTAGTCAAACGGCTCGATGAATTTGCCGTCTTTGTCCTTGGGGTGGAAGAAGCGGGTCTCGGGATTGAATACGTTGCGGTAGTTGTAAGATTTGCGCAGGTATTTGTCGGCGTCGTCTTTTTTGCCGAGGTATGAGGCAATCTGTGACAGACACCAGTCGTCGTAGCTCGTGCCGAGGGTGACGGCGATGGGCTGGCGTTTCTCGAAGTGGTGTACCTCGGGGAGAGTCTCCTCCTCGTCCATGCCGATGGCGGGGATGTAGCCGTGTTCGTCCCAGAATTTGTTGAGATAGGCAGCGGGAACGTGTGACCACGGGGCGAGTGTCTTCTCCTCGATGCCTTTGCGACAGGCGTCGTAGGCGAGCTCGACGTCGAAGTCGGTGAGGCCTTTGGCACATGCGTCGGCGATAGTGGCGACGCCGTGGTTAGAGTTCATGCGGCGCGAGTCGCCGTTGATTTCGGGGAATGTGGGCATCCACAGGCTGTCCATCTGACAAGCCATGCGCAGGTATGAGCGTATGATGTTTGTCTCGGTCGACGGGTCGATGAGCAGACGCATGGGGTGTGCGGCGCGGTAGGTGTCCCAGATCCAGTCGTCGGTGTAGAAGGGGCTGCCCTCGTCGTCGTGAATCTGACCGTCGAAAGCGCTGAAGTATTTGCCGTCTTCGCTCAGGCAGATGGGGCGCTCGAAGACGCGGTAGAGTGAGGTGTAGAAGACTGTTTTCTCGTCGTCGCCGGCGCCTTCGACAGCCATCGTGCCGAGAGCCTTGTTCCAGACGTCACGGCCTGTCTCGGCGACGGCCTGCAGGTCGTAGTCTTTGATTTCGCGGCGCAGATTGGCCTGTGCCTGCTCGGGAGAGATGAGCGAGACGCCGTAGCGCACGTCGAGCTCGGGGGCGTTGTCGCCGTAATAGAGCACGACGCATGCGTCGCGTCCCTCGGCGTGGCAGCGTGTGGTGTCGGTTACGCCGTCAGCGAGGACCATTGTCTCGACCGGCTGCCGGGCGGTCTCGAGGTAGAGATAGATGCGTGTGCGGTCGTCGATTTTCTGATATCCTTTGACAGTGTTGCCGTCGACGGTCATCTCGCCGTCTTTGGAGTTGAGGATGAGGTAGCCGGGAGCATCGCCGTTCATCTTGAGCTTGTAAATGCCGCTCTGGTGTGAGGGGGCATACTCGACGTCGATGCCGGGCTCGTCGAGGGTGACAGAGTAGTAGTAGGGTTTGATGACTTCTTGGTCGTAGCTGTAGCTGTGGACCGGAGCGAGGGCCTCGCGCGCTCCCTGATAGGGGGTGAGGTTGAAGGCTGATTTCTCGCGGTGGTTTGTGACCACGACGGGGAGGCCTTTGATGCGGTCGGCCGTATAGTCGGCGCGCTCGGGATATACGCGCAGCATGCTGTTGGGGAGATGTACGGTGGGGAATGTCGGGACGAGCAGGTGGCTGATGTTGCCCATGTAGGGGTTGACATAGTCGACCGGTGTCTTGGCGCTGTCGCCTGACATTGTGGCGCAGGCTGCACAGATGACGGCGGCGATGCCGGCTCCGAGGATGTGTCTGATGTGCTTCATGTGTCGGTGATTGGCAGATGTGTTGGTGATTTGGCGGTTATGAGGCAGGTGTGTTCTGTATGTTTTATTCGGCCGAGTCGATGCTTGTGAGTGCATAGACGTATGCGCCTATTGAGATGGCTTTTGAGGCGCCGAGCTTGGAGATGGCGATGCCTGTGCGTTTCATCGGGTCGTATGTGACGGTGTCCTCGCTGCCGAAGATTTTAATCTGGCGTGAGTCGCCGACGACAAATTTGGCGAACTCCATCTCGTCGTCGAGGTTGAAGATGCGCATCTGTACGCGCTGCACCTCGTCGCCCGAGAGTGTGCGGAGCGTCGAGCGCATCTCGGCCACGAGTGAGGGGAGGATGTATTTGGCAGCGCCTGTCAGACCGCCGCCGATGACGATGAGCGAGTCGGTTAGGGTGACGGCTGTGGCGAAGGCGTCGCCGGCGACTTGGCCGAAGAGGGCGAAGGCCTCGCGGGCTGCTTCGGGGTCGCCTTCTTTGACGCCTTCGGCTACGAGGAAGATGTCATAGGGTGTAAGGCCGTGGTCGGGATTGCCGGTGATGCGGCCGTATTCGCGCACTATAGAGCGGATGGCGGCGCCGTCTTCGGCGATGATGCCGGGCATGAGTTTGTTGGGCAGGCAGAATGTCTCGACGCAAGAGTTGTTGCCGAGGTTGAGGCGGCCGTTGATTACGGAGCCGATGCCGAGGCCTGTGCCGAAGGTGTAGCCGAGGAGGTTGGTGTAGGTGCGTGAGCCGCCGAGCTCGCGTATCTTGCGGTTGACCTCGGGGAGCATGCCGCCGGTGGCCTCGCCGAAGGCGAAGAGGTCGCCGTCGTTATTGATGTAGACGGGCAGACCGAATCTGCGGCTGAGGAACGGGCCGAGGGCGACGCCGTCGCGGAACGAGGGGAAGTTGGGCAGGTAACCGCCGATGATGCCGGCGCGATAGTCGGCCGGGCCGGGGAAGGCGAATGAGATGGCGACGGGTTTCTCGTCTAACTGCGCGATGACTTCCTCAAAGCCTTTGACCATGGTGTCCAAGCAGAGTTTGAGGTCGTGAGAGTTCGACGGGTATGTGATGGGGTCGACAATGAAGTCGTATCCGCGCATGGCGCTGAACACGAAGTTTGTGCCGCCGGCGTCGAGTGTGATTACTATACGTCTGTCGTTTTTATACATGGCAGTGTGGGGGGCTTTAAATCGTTTAGGTATATTTTTGTATTGTTTTGTATCGTTTGTATAGTGTTGCATACAAATGTATAGTCTTGTATGCACTTGTATGCATTTGTATCAGTCACGCACTTTGACCTTGAGGACGCGGCCGTCGTAGGTGACGGTTTTTGTGGCCGATTTGTTGTCTAAGCCGCAGGCTGTCGAGGGGTCGACGAGGGCGATGTCGAAGCTGCGGGAGGCGGGCATGCCGTCAAAGGCGCCTTTGCGGGGACCGATGGTGAGTGTGCCTTTTTTGTCGTCCCATTTGAGGTCGATGGTGGTGAAGGCGCCATGCTCGTAGTCATAGCCGTCACCGCTGTCTTCGTAGAGCGTGAACTGACCATCGGCGCCGGGGTAGACGCGTATCTGCAGACGGTCCCACGGACGCTCCTGAGCGTACTGCACGTCGGGGCCGACGGGCACGATGGCTCCGGCGCGGACGTAGACGGGGATGATGTCTATCGGGGCGTCGGCGGTGATGTTGCGGCCGCCGGCGAGGGTCTTGCCTGACCAGAAGTCGACCCAGTCGGAGCCTGCGGGCAGATATACTTTGCGCGAGTCGGCGCGCTCGACCACGGGGGCGACGAGCATCGAGCGGCCGAAGATAAACTGGTCGTCGATGTCAAAGGTCTTTTTGTCAGTGTCGAAGTCGGCGAAGAGGGGGCGCATGAGGCTCTCGTCGCGCGAGGTGACGCCCCACGCGGCGCTGTAGATGTAGGGAAGCAGACGGTAGCGCAGGTTGATTGCCTTGGCCTGTGCGTCGTAAATCGGCTCGCCGGCCCGGCCGAACTGGAAGATTTCGCGCGGGCAGTTTGTTCCGTGGGAGCGCATCATGCCCGTGAAGGCGGCAAACTGCATCCAGCGTGTGTAGAGTTCGTGGTACTCTTTGTTAGCGAGGTTGCCGGGGAAGTTGTTGTTGACATAGAACGCGCCGATGTCGGAGTTCCAGTAGGGTATGCCCGAGAGGGTGAAGTTGAGGGCCGAGGGTATCTGTTTGCGTAGCACGTCCCATCCGGCATGGATGTCGCCCGACCAGCAGTGGGCGCCGTAGCGCTGCTGTCCGGCGAAGGCCGAGCGGGTGAGTATCATCACGCGTTTCGACGAGCACTCGGCGCGCTGGGCGTCATAGACGCCTCCGACAGTCACGAGCGGATAGGCGTTGCGGACTTGACGGAATGTGCCGCATGCGGTCATGTGGTCATAGTCAGAGGGTGAGACGGGTCCGTGCTCGGGCTCTGTGGCGTCTAACCACCAGCTGTCCATGCCGATGTCAAACATGTTCTTTTTGATATGTTTCCAGTAAATCTCGCGTGCGAGTGGGCTGAACGGGTCGTAGGCGCGCACGCCTTTGTTCTGGGGGAATGTCTCGGAGGGCAGCAGCAGGCCGTTGGCGGCGAGCTCTTTGTGGGGCGCTGTCCACGGGCCGAACGAGGGCCATATCGACACCATCACGTGTGCGTTGAGGGCGTGTGCCTCGTCAATCATGCGGCGCGGGTCGGGGAACTCGGGGTTGCGCCACTCGACGGCGTTCCAGTTCTCGAAGTCTGTGCCCCAGTACTGCCAGTCCTGCACGATGCCGTCGAGAGGTATGCCGAGCTCGCGGTAGCGGCGGACGACATCGACGAGCTGCTGCTGTGAGACATAGCGTTCGCGTGACTGGTTGAAGCCGAAGGCCCAGAGGGGATTCATCGGCGCGCGGCCGCTGAGTCCGCGCCAGAGGGCTATGCTGCGGTCGGCGCCGCGGCCGTAGATGAGGTAATAGTCTACGAGGTCGCCGGCGTCGGAGGCGAGGGTCATGCCGTCGGCGTTGTCTTTGAAATTAGTCGCCGAGGTGTTGTCCCAGTAGAGCATATAGCCTTTTGACGAGTAGATGACGGGGATGGCAATCTCCATGTTGACCTGCTCGAGATGCTGCTCCGAGCCGCGCTGGTTGAACAGGCCGTGGCGGTGCTGGCCGAGTCCGTAGATGTGCTCGCCGTCGGCGGGGAGGAAGGTCTGTGAGACAGCGTAAGTGGGGTATCCGCCGTTGGGTATCGGGGTCATGGTGGCCGACGACTGACGCTCGGCGAGGATGGTATTGTCTTTTTTGTCTGTGAAGGTTACTGTGGCTGTGGCCGGGTCTACTGTGATTTTTAATGCGTTTGTGGTGAGTGTGACTTTGCCGTCAGACTCTTTGACGCCGTATTTGACTGCCTGCGGCTCGGCGATGATGACGAATGACTCTTTGTCGGGGCGCGCGTCGGCCGAGGGGTATTTGATGACGCGGACGACATCGGGGCCGTAGAGCTCTAATTCGACCGTTTTGTCTCCGGCGGGGATTGTGACGCCCGTCGGGGTCTTGGTCAGTGCGGCTGCCGGTGCTGAGCATAGGGTGAGTGATAATAATACGGCTGAAAGATATTTCATGGATCGGCTGATTTTAAGGAGCGTATAAGGAGCTAAAACAATCTTTTTAAAATGATCTCCGGCATTTTCCATCTGAGCCCGCTCGGGTATCAGATGGAAAATTTGCCTGAGATGCTCAAAACCTAACTTTATTTACCTAACTAAACCTTATATTTTCATTGTACCTTTCGGTGATATTTTAAGTTTTATGAAATAATCAGTGTTTTTTGACTTTGATTGTCTCGTTTTTATGCTGTTTTACGGGCTGTATCGTTCCGTCCTCGTTGTAGTAGAGGGGGTCGATGCAGATAGAGCGGAGGTTGCCGCGACCCGAGAGGTCCTGATTGTGATAGAGGGCATACCACTGACCTTTGAACTTGACAATCGAGCCGTGGCTTGTGTCGCAGCCTGTAGGCTCAAGATAGACCCCTTTGTATTCCCACGGGCCCATGGGGGTGGAAGCCATGGCGTAGTGGAGGCGGTTAGCGCCGCGTCCGTTCTCGACATGGTTGTCGGCGTATGAGAGATAGTACATGCCGTTGTGTTTGTGCACCCACGCAGCCTCGTGGAAGTCGGGCAGGCCGCCTTGGTCAACCAGAGGCATTGCGAGCTCTGTCATGTTGTCGGCGAGTGGAGCGGCCTGACATCTGCCGCCGCCACCGTAGTATAGATATGCCTGACCGTCGTCATCGACGAAAACGCAGGGGTCAATCATGGCGAAACCGCCTACGCCGGCGATGGGCTCGTCAAGCACCTTGAAGTCTGATGCGGGCTTGTCTGAGACGGCGACGCCGACTTTCCAAGTCTGATTCCAGTCGCTGCCGCTCGGGTGGGGGAAATAGAAGTAGTATTTGCCGTTTTTGTAGGCGCAGTCGGGTGCCCACATGAATCCGCCCTCGGGACGTCCCCACTTGACCTGCTCTGAGCTGAGTATCTCGCCGTGGTCGGTCCATGTCTTGAGGTCGGCGGTGGAGAATACGTGATATTTGTCCATCAGGTCACAGCCGCGGGGCGGGTCGACATCGTGAGATGCATATATATAAAGACGTCCGTCGTCCCAGACATGGCCTGAGGGGTCGGCGGTGTATATATGGGTTACGAACGGATTCGGTCCGAGCTCTGTCGTTTTGCAACCGGCGAGAGCCAGAGCGGCGAACGCAAGGGCTGATATTACTAATGAACTTTTCATCGTGGTATTTGTTTAAGATGCTTGATTTTTCGAGTGCAAAATAACCGTGAGACGCTTAACCGCATCAAAAATTTGCGCTTAATAATCAATTAATCGGATGCAATTAACATTTTTCAACAAATAATATGTCTTTATATAAATATTGTGGATAAGTTTTTTCATAATTTTGTAGTGATATAAAATCTCTTTGCCGGTATCTTTCGAGACCTAATGAAAAAATTATTTGCACTTATACTGCTCATCATAACCTTAAATTCCTCGGCCGCTGACGGACGCATGGATTACGGACTGCATTTTAACAGCCACAGTGTTGTCGCCACTGAACGTACGCGGCTGAAAATCAGTCCTGAAAAGCCTATTAATTTTGACGACAGCCTCTTGCTGACTTTTGACCTCGCCGTGCGAGAGGAGCCGCAGTTCGGAGCGGTCATGATGCTGACCACCGACGCCGGCGCGCGTCTGCATTTTGTCTTTTCGTCGCCTGACAACGCCACTTATTATCCCGCTCTTTTGGTCAACAACAAGATTTCGGTCCTGTCGACTCCCATACCCCATGCCTATACGCCGGCATCGGTCAGTATGTCGCTCGATCAGGACAAGGAGCTCGTCAGATTGGTATATGCCGGCGATACGGTGTCGACACCACTCAAGCTGAAGGATGCCAAGGGCATCGATATACTATTCGGACAGTTTGAGGATTTTGACGTGGCTCCTATAGATATACGTAATATCTCCATCAGTCAGCGCGGACGCGAGACTCACCGCTGGGAACTCAAGAATCATAACGATTCGGTCTGCTATGATTTGATTTCGTATGTTCCGGCCGTGGCCGACAATCCGCACTGGATTCTTGACGACCACGTCGACTGGCAGGAGGTCTATTCGCTCAAGACCGACGAGCAGATACAGACGGCCTACAATCCGACCGACAACCTGTTCTACATCGTTTCGGACACAAAGGTCGAGATAGTCAACCCGGTCGACGGCCGCACGACAACGGTCGACGTCAACGGAGGCTATCGCGCGATGAAGTACAGCAATCATCTCTATTATGACCCTATAGGCAAAAAACTTATTTCTTATAATATAAAGCGGCGTGCCGTTTCGGTCTTTGATTTCGAGAGCGGCAGGTGGTCGCAGCCTCAGCCCGACAACACGGAGTCGACGTTTGCCAATCATGCTTTTGCGGTCAATGACTCTGTCGCCTATATGTTCGGTGGCTACGGTTACTATCATTACTCCAACAATCTTTTCCGTCTGAATCTCAATAACGGCAAATTTGACGAACTTACTCTCAAACCGCTGCCTGACCCCCGTTCGTCGGCGGCTGCGGCTTATGTCGACGGCAAGTTCTACATATTCGGCGGCAAAGGCAATGACTCGGGCCGTCAGGAGATGCCGGCGCGCTATTATTTTGACCTCTATGAGTATGACGCCAAGACGATGCAGGGCACTAAGCTCTGGGAGATAAGTCAGGACACGTTGGCCTATAAGTTTATCTTGTCGCCGACAATGTATTACAATGACGCCGAGCGCTGTTTCTACGTGGCGTCGACCATGCACGACGGCTCTGTGCTGCGTATCTCTTTGGACGAGCCTTTGGTCGAGCGCGTCTCGCTGCCGGTGAAGACCGATATGTCATATAAGGATTTTGTGTTTGATTTTTATCACAACACAAAGTTTGACCGTTTCTATCTGCTGATAGACAAGCGTCTGACCAACCTCTCGCATGATTTGACCATTTACTCGATTGACGGTCCGTTCATGTCTGACTACATCACGGGCCAGACACTGCCCGAGCGCCGTAGCCGGGGTTGGATATGGGTTGTGGCGGTGTTGGCAGTCATTGTGTTGGCCGGAGCTGCGGTTTATGTGATTATACGCCGCAGACGCCGCGTGGTCTCAGCTGCGGGAGCTGCCGAGCCGTCGGAGGCTGCCGCAGGTGACGGCAATCCGTCGCCTACATTGCCTGACGGCGGAGCTGATGAGGCTCCGGAGGGCGCAGATGACCTGTTTGCATCTGCCGAAGCCGCGTCGAAGACCAAATATTACGACCGCGGTCACGGAGCGATTTCGTTCCTCGGCGGCTTTAATGTCCGCGACAAGGAGGGCAATGATATAACCACGAGCTTCACCGCGCGCTCAAAGAATCTGCTTATCCTGCTGCTGCTTTACAGCGAGAAATATCGCAACGGTGTGCTTATCAGCCGTCTCGACGAGATTATCTGGGCTGACAAGGACGAGGAGTCGGCGCGCAACAACCGCAATGTCTATATGCGCAAGCTGCGTGTGCTCTTGGAGAAGATAGGCAACATCACCATCACTTTTGACAGCGGTTATTTCCGCATCAATCTCAACGATGTGTTCTTTGACTATCACGACGCCGTGCAGATGATAGAGCATATCAATTCGGGCACGAAGGTCGACGACGAGGTGCTCGACCGCACGCTTGAGCTGCAACTCTTCGGGCCGCTGCTGCCCCACACGCAGTATGAATGGCTCGACCAGTTCAAGAGCGACTACTCGCGTCTGTCGATTTCGCTGCTCAACAATCTGCTCAACCGCAAGATGGAGGATAACGAGGATACGACGGCGTTCCGCATAGCGGAGACCATCATGCTGCATGACCCGATGAGCGAGGAGGCGCTGCGTGCGAAGTGTGTCATACTCTGCCGCCGCAAGATGATGGGCATCGCCAAGGACGTCTATGATAATTTCTGCCGTGAGTATCAGAAGAATCTCGGCGAGGAATATCCCGTGAGCTTTGCCGATATATGCAAGCCCGCTAATTAATCAGAAATCAGAGCGATATTAGACTAATAAGTGAGATAATAAAAATGCCGCGCATCCGTTGAAGGTGCGCGGCATTTTTATGAGGGATGGCGTGTAGCTTAGCGTTTGAAGACGAGGGCGGCGCCTTGGCCGGCTACCTCGACTGCATAGACGCCGCGGCCGAGGGCCGATGCGTCGACTGTGGCTGTTGCGTCAGCGCTGACAGTGGTGGCGAGCACCTGCTGACCGGCTGTGGTGAAGACGCGCACGTCGGCTTTGTCAGCGGCATTGGGGAGGGCGATGACGAAGTTGTCGCCGTCGACACGGATGTCGAGTTTGCGGCCTCCGACGATGGCGTCATAGATGCCTGACTGATTTGAGAATACCTCGACTGCGCCCATCACGTTGTTTTTGCGCTCGTTGCCGAGACGGTCTGTGGTGATGTCGAGGTCGCGGGCGAGTTTTTTGTCGTTGCCTTTGAGCTTGACAGCCTCTTCTTTGGATTTGAAGGGGAGATATTTGTTGTCGACAAGTGCGTCGAGACCGGCGTAGTTGGCCTCGCCGTCGGCTTTCTTGGCGGGAGAGACATTGACATAAGAGTATCTGTCGGCTCCGCCGAACTCGGTGAGTGTGCAGTTGTTCTGGGCGATGAATTTGCCGATGATGGAGTAGTAGGAGCGTGTGTAGCTGACTTTGTCTGTCGCGTATCCTTTGATGTGGAGGTCAGAGTACTCGTAGTTGTTGCCGCCGGTGTTGCCTTCGAGGATGGTGTTGACAAATCTCAGATTGAGGTTGGGGCTGAATGTGTGTATGCCGCCGCAGTGCCATACGCCGCTCTCGGAGTGGTTGCCGACTATGGTGCAGTTGTAGAAGTCCATCTTCTGTGTGGTGTTCAGGCCTTCGAGAAACCAGAGTACGCCGCCGACGTTATGGGCGGTGTTGCCGTAGATGGTGGTGTTTACAAATGTATATGTGAAGTTGGGGTCGACGGTGTTCCATGACATGAGCACGCCGCTGTGTTCGCCTGCGCGGTTAAAGAGGATGTCGCAGTCTTTGACGGTGAACGATTTGTTGCTCTGATGAGAGTATTTGATGTAGAATGCGCCGCCTGAGTTTGACGAGTAGTTGTTGACCACGGTGCAGTTGTCGAGAGTGGTGACGGCGTTGCTTACATAGAGCACACCGCCGCGTGCGTCGCCTTTCTGGCTCTCGGTGGCGGCTGCCTCTGCACGGTTACCGTCAAAGAGGGTGTTTTTGATATTGGTCGTGCCCTGTATGTGCTTGATGGCTCCGCCTGAGTAGGCGTAGTTGCCTGTGAACTCGCAGTCGGTGATGTTCATGTCGCCGTTGTTGAGGAAGAGTGTGCCGTCGGCCTCGAAGAAGCATGATGTGCGGTTGTTCTTGAAGATGCAGTTTGTGACGTTGAGGTCGCCTTGGGTGAGTTTGATGACCGAGCCTCCCATGTAGGCGAAGCAGTTCTGGATGGTGAGGTTTTCTAAGGTGACATCCAAGACTTTGCCTTCGCCGAGGCGTGCTTTGTTCTGACCGTCGATGACGGCGTTGTTCTCGCCTTTGATGGTGAGGTTGTATAACCCGTCGAGGTTGAGGTCTTCGTCGAGTTTTGTAGTGCCGTTGACGATGATGGTCGCGCCGTCCCATTTGATGGCCTTGATGGCGGCGTTGAGTGTTGCGAATGCTTTGTCGGCGCTTGTGCCGTCGTTGGTGTCAGCACCGGTGTCGCCGTTGACATATGCAGTCATCAGTGTGCCTTCGACGGGCTCGTTGGGGTCGGGGACGGCGTTGCCGTTCTCGTCGAGGATTACGAGTTCGTCGACGCCTTCGCGGAGCTGGTAGTAGAAGCTGACGGCGAAGTTATAGAGGGGATATTTTTTGCCGTAGATGACGTTGCCGTCTTCGTCCATGGGCTCGAAGTCGGGACGGAGAGTGTGGCCTTCTTTGTGCATGTATACATAGTTGCCGCCGGCGTCTTTCTTGTCGAGGTCGATGTATTCGAGCACGCCTTCGTAGGGGTCGCTGTCGCGGAGGTTGCCGTGGCCCTTGAGGTCGTTTTTGCCCGAGACGGGGGTGTCGATGTAGGCTGTGGGGTCGCCGTAGGTGACGAAGACTTTGCCGGTGAGGGCGTTGTCGAATGTCATGACCACGTCGTCGCCATCGATGGTGATGGTCTTGATGTTCTGTTTGCCGGCGTTGCCGTAGCCGTTATGGTAGACGTTGAAGCCGTAGTTCTTGACTTTGGGCAGCGTCTTTGTGTCGAAGACGAGGGCACCCTCGGGGACGGTGAATTTGACGCGGATGGTCTTGCCGCCGTCTTCGCGTGTAATCTTCATGGGCTGGAGGCCGAGGAATTTTTCGCCGAGCACCTGAGTCTTGTAGTAGACTTTGGCGAGCATTTCGCCAAACCAGCGGTAGCCGTTGGCGTCGAGGTGTCCGCCGCGGTCGGTCATCGGGTAGACGGGGCCTGCCATGATGATGTCGTCGTGGGTGTTGGCGGCCTCAAGCTGTGCCATGCCGATGCCGAGCTCGTCGCGGACATACTGTGCGCCGGTCTGATATGTAATCCAGACGGGGGCTTTTGTTTGTCCGTAGGCCTCCATGATGTCATGCTGCATGTTTTCTTTGAGCTTGACCATGAGGTTGCGGTAGGTGCGTTTGTCGGTGGTGTTGTATTCGCCGGGTTTGAGTCCGCAGGGGTCGCCTTTGACCGTGTAGTTGAACTCACCCTGCATCCAGAAAATTGCGGGGCAGTTGAGCTGATAGTCGGTGCCGGCGACGGCTGTCTTGGCGTTAGTGAGTGTGCGCTGGAAGTCTTTGTAGTATGTGCGTGTCTCGCACTCTTTCGAGAGCTCCTCGACGGCGGCGCCGCTGACGCCGACAGATGATGCGAGGATTTTATGTGTGCCGTATTTGAGCTGCAGGTGGTTGACAGCGCCGAGCAGGGGGCACTCGGCTATTGCGCCGCCGTCTTTGGTGCCGTTGCCGCCGTCGTTCTGAAACTGTTTGGCGACGGTGCCGATGAGCGGATGCATGGCGGCTTCCCAGTCGTGGCCGTAGTTGTTCCAGATCTGGTTGCCGAGCATGAAGTTGCCGGGCACGTTTTCAGTCGACACAACGGGCCAAGACTGATGGCCTGTCGAAAGGCTCTGGCCATTGATGATGAAATGGTCGAGCTGCTCGGCCGAGGCCGTCAGCGAGAGGCCCGCGATGACTGCTCCGGCGAGGAATTTCGGGAAAAGTTTTTTCATACTTGATATGATTAGTTTTTAGTTATTGATGAATTGTCGGTATCAGGTCGGAGAAAGAAAAATTCTATACAAATGTATGCACTTGCATAGTTTTGTATAAATAGCATACAAATGTATACTCTTCCGCTTAAAAAGCGATTAACGGTCCGATTAACTTTGAGGCACAATCGTAAAAACGGTCATTTTTTTTGATTTTTGAGTGAGCCGGGGGCTATTTTGGGAATGTTTTGACTAACTTTACGTGTCAGCCGGATGAATCGTTCCGGCACATCTTTTTTCATCACTACCTTAAATTATAAGTAAATCATGTTTCTAAACCGTATTGTTTTCTGTCTGATGTGTGTGGCGGGGCTCACGGCTTTTGCCGCGACGTCTCTGCCGGGCAAGCGCAGCGAGTGGAACGGCTGTGAGCGCCGTGACTTTATCTTTGACAACCGTCAGGCGACTGTCGTCGTGCCCGACTCGGCGGCCGATGGGCGTCCGTGGATATGGCGTCCGGCTTTTTTTGACGCTTTTGCCGAGATTGACCGCGAGATGCTGCGCGAGGGTTTCGCCATAGCCTATCTTAACTTTCAGGACGAGTATGCGTCGCCCGCGGCTCTCGCTGCCGGCGATCATTTCTATAAATATATGACCGACACCATCGGTCTGAGCCCCAAGGTCATAATGGAGGGCCTCAGCCGCGGCGGCTACTACAGCCTGCGCTTCGCCGAAACTTATCCGGAGCGCGTGGCCTGCCTGATTCTTGACAATCCGCTGGTCGACGTCTATCAGATTAACCGCATGGGCAAGTCTGCTGTCTACAACAGCAACGAGGGCTGGAACAATTTCCTCAAGGCTCACGGTCTTGAGGCACCGGGCCCCGAGCGCGGCGACTTTAAGGACAATGCGGCTTTCCATCTCGGCCGCATCGCTGACGCGGGTGTGCCTGTATTGGCCATGAGCGGCGGCGCCGACTCCATCGTGCCTTTTGAGAAGAATGTGGCCGTCGTGCGCGAAGTCTATCGCCGTCGCGGACGCGCGGTGCCTTTCCGCTCGATTGTGCGCCCCGGCGGCGCCCATCATCCTCACGGGCTGCCCAAGCCCGAGGCTGCGGTGGCTTATCTTAAGGCCTGCGCCGACGGATCGGTCAACGACAAGCGCCTCATCCGCGTGGCATGCATCGGCAACTCGGTGACCGAGGGCGTCGGGACGACTGACCCTGCCACACGCGCCTATCCGGCCGTGCTGCAGCGCATGCTCGGCGCGGGCTATGATGTGCGCAATTTCGGCCTGAGCTGCTCGACCGTGCTCAAAAAAGGCACTGACGGCGGCCGTCCGTTCGGCTATATCAATTCAGACATGTGCCGCCGTGCCAAGGAGTTTATGCCCGACGTGGTCATCATCAAGTTGGGCGGCAATGACAGCAAGGCATGCAACTGGCAGTATGGCGATGAGTTTGAGGCCGATTATCAGGCTCTTATCGATGAGTTTAAGTATCTGCCGTCGCTGCCCGAGATTTTTATCTGCCTGCCGGTTGCCGGACGTGTCAATGACCCGTCGCGCATCTGGACTATCGACCCGCAGACCGTGGCCGATGAAATCATGCCGCGCATCAAGCATGTGGCCCACGAAAACCGCATCGAGACCATACGTCTTGACGATGTCTATGAGGGCGAGGAGGCCACGACGTTCAGCGACAATATCCATCCGACCAATCACGGCAACGCCCTGATAGCTCGCCGTATCTACAACACCATCGCGCCGCTCTACACGTCTGTCGAGGAGTAATCGATTGCATGACATAATAAAAGCGCCGACTCCCGCTGTGGGGGCCGGCGCTAATTTGATAGTTATTTTTATCACTCTAACTCGCCTGAGGTGATGAAGGGTGAGGCGGGCAGACCGAAGTTGTCAAAGAGGGTGCCTTCGAAGTAGGTGCGGAAGCCGTAGCGTACTTTCTTGGGCACGGCGACTTTGTCGGAGCGGACGCCGAGCAGGCCGCGCGGGCCCTCGACTTTGGCCTCGGCGGGATAGTAGACGCCGTCTTCGCCTGCGACTTCAAAGCCGTCAAGCCATTCTTCGAGGGGGCAGACGCCTCCGCCGGTGTTGTCGAAATAGAGATATGCTTTGTCGCCCTCGACCTCCATGTGGTTGTAAATCGGGCCTGACCAAGCGTAGTTGTTTTTGCCGTAGTCTTTGGCCAAAGCCCAGTAGGCGAGGCGCTTGCCGACTTCTTTTTTGTTCGTGGGGTGGATGTTGTGCTCTGTGCCGATGTCCATGGTGACGACCATGCCGGCGTTGGGCACCTGTTTCATCAGACGGGCCTGCACGAGACGGAGCTTGGGTACACCGACTTTCTCCTTGCCGCCGTAGCCGGCATAGGGGGCAATCTGCACGTAGTAGAAGGGTATGTCGCCGCGGTCAAATTTCTTGCGCATGTCGGTGACAAAGACGGGCATGAGTTTGTCGTAGAGCTCGGGGTCAGAGCTGTTGCTCTCGCCCTGATACCAGAGCATGCCCTTGAACGAGTAGGGCGTGATGGGGGCGACCATGGCGTTGTACATGACCGAGGCCATGCCGTGCACGCCTTTGGTCTTCATGTCGACGGTGCCGTCTAAGTGACTTGTGTCGACGAGGCCGAGAGGCTCGATAGACTCGCGCGACATCCAAGGCTGGACGCGTGTGCCGCCCCAGTCGGCGATGACGAGGCCCACGGGCACGTTGAGCTGTTTGTTGAGGTGGTCGGCGAAGAAGTAGCCGGCTGCCGAGCAGTTGGCCACGCCTTCGGGGTTGTTGAGGTCCCACTGTCCCTCGCAGTCGTCCAAGGGGGTGGCGCTGACGTTTTTCTTAACGGTGAACATGCGTATCGGGCGCAGCGAGTCAGCCTCGAGGATGACGTCAAGCGAGCCGTCGACAGGCTGGCGGTGGAAGCCGCGCACGGGCATCTCCATGTTGGACTGCCCCGAGCAGTACCACACCTCGCCGATGAGCACGTTTGAGAGGGTCTTTGAACCGTCGGGGTCGGTGACGGTGATGGTTTGCGGCTCGGCTGTGGCGGCGGGGGTGTTGAGTTTGACTTGCCAGCGTCCGTCGCGGTCGGATGAGGTCTTGTACGGGCTTTTCTTGCCGTCCCATGAGGTGACGATTTTTACTATAGAGCCGGGCTTGGCTTTGCCCCAGATGCGGGCGTCGGTCTGCTGCTGCAGGACCATGTTGTCGCTGACTACCGAGGGAAATGTGACCTCGGCCTGAGCCGTCAGGGCTGCTGCGGCGAGCAGCCCTGAGGCGATAAGACGTATATTCATTTTATTAATCAATATTTTGCGAGTTTTTCTTTACCGACGATGTAGATGCCTTTGTCAAGCCCGTCTAAGGCCTCGGCGCGGCGCACGGCTTTTTTGGCGAGGCGGCCGTCGATGGAGTAGACGGGCACGATGGCGTCAGGGTCGACTGCGGTGTCGTCGGCTGCGATGTCGTCAATGCCCGAGAGGTTGCCCGTGCGTGTGAATGTGAAGCGGTCGAGATTCATCGGGCCGCGCACGACTTCAAATTTAAGCACGTGTTCGCCTTTTGTGATTTTGAGGTCTTTGACATCGTGGTCAAAATATGTGTTCCAGTCGTTCTTACCCGAGAAACTCCAGTCATCAATCGTCACGTCGTCGATATACATGCGCAGCCGGCTCGATGCCTTGGGGTCGTCGCTGAGACGGGCGGTGAGTTTGTAGATACCTCCTTCGCGGGCTATGAATTTATATTTATAGTAGTCGCCGGTCGATGTCGAGCCTATGTGCCAGCCGTCAGAGTGTGATTCGATAGCCACCTCGACGTCATCGCGATAGCCCTTGGAGCTGCGCTGCCATGCCCCGTTGTCCTGATATTTGTAGTCAGAGGCTTCGAGGTCTTCGGCTTCGATGATGCCGGGGATGTAGGCTGCGCCGGTCGAGAGGGTGAAGTCATAGAATTTCATGGCGCCGCGGGTGACGCGCAGCTCGATGTAGTGTTCGCCGGCCTCAAGCACCATGGGATAGATGTAAAGCTCCTGTTTGGTGCCCGTCTGATTATTCTGCGGGAGTTCGCGGCCGCTCTCGGCTGTTTTCCATGTGCCGTCGTAGGCCACGGCTACCTTGCTGCCTGACATGAGGTTGGCGGCGTGGAGTGTCATGGCGTAGCGGCCCGATTTGGCGACGTTGATGGTGAAGCGGAGGAACTCGAAGTTGTCTAACTCGACGCCGTCGGCCGTGCGTGAGGGCACTGTGAGGTCGCGTTTGTAGTAGGCGTTACCACCCTTGCCGTCGTTGTAGTCTGTGGCGTTGATTGTCAGGGCGTCGGTGCCGTTGAAGGTCTTGATGGCGCCGTGTGCCTCGCCGAAGTTGCGGAGCAGGTTGATGTTGCCCTCGGCGTCAAATGTGATTTCGTCCATGCAGACCGAGCGCAGGGCGCCGTGGCCCGAGAAGTCGGCTGTGTGGTAGAAGCAATACCATTTGCCTTTGAACTCGACAATCGAGCCGTGGGTGGTGTTGCAGCCCATCGGATTCATGATGACGCCCTTGGGGGTGTAGGGGCCTTCGATTCGGTCGGCGACAGAGTATTGCATGCGGTTGACCGAGGTGTAGCCGTCGGCGTAGATGAGATAGTATTTACCGTTCTTCTTAATCATCCACGGACCTTCGTGGAAGCTGGGGAATCCGCTTGCTACGTCGCCTTTGGCACCGTAGAGCAGCTCGGGCTGGCCGTCCATCTCGAGCCAGTTGTCACGTTTGAGTTTGGTTTTCCAGCAGCCGCCCTGTCCTGAGGTGAAGACGTAGGCCGTGCCGTCGTCGTCGACAAAGAGACAGGGATCGATGGTCGAGGGAATGCCGTCGATATAACCGATACATTTCCACGGGCCTGCGGGGTTGGGGCTTGTGGCGAGGAAGTGTTTCCAGACGGCTTCGCCGTTGATGCGGATGCGGTGGGGATAGATGAAGTAGTAGAGTCCGTCGGCGGCATTATAGTTGCAGTCGGGTGCCCACATGTACTCCTCGCCGGGGTTGTTGGTGGTGCCGGTGTATTTGTTTGAGGTGGCGGCGTTCATGATCTCGCCGTGGTCGGTCCAGTTGATGAGGTCTTCGGTCGAGAAGATGTGGTAGCGGTCCATGTGGTCGCAGCCTTTGGAGGGCGACATGTCATGCGAGGCATAGACGTAGAGCACGTCGCGGCCGTCGACTTTCCAGACGTGAGCCGAGGGGTCGGCGGTGTAGAGGGGCGAGGTGAATCCGACACCGAACATGGGCGAAGTCAGCTCGGTGAACATGGGGTTTGAGGTGTATGTCCACTGACGGGGATAGTTGAAGTTATACTGTCCGTTGCCGCCGTTGTCGACATAGTCGCCCGTGCGGTGCCAGACGTAGTAGTCCATGTTCATCGAGTTGGAGGGCACCCAGCGGAGGATGTGCTTGCCGGCCGAGAGCATTATGCCGGGGTTGACGATGGTCGAGTAGTTGTCCCATCCTTTGCCGGGGGCGGAGATGATGGAGCCGGCAGCCTTGCCGTCGATTTCGAAGAACAGATCTTTGGGGTTGTCTGAGCTCATGCGTATCTGCAGCTCGTACTCGCCGGCGTCCTGCACGTCGATGGTGTAGCAGAGCCAGTCACCGCCGCTGACGTTGCCGATGACATAGCCCGAGCCGCCGCCGTTGATGGCGACGTCGTTGATGTCGCGGCGGTAGTTGTTTGATTTGTGGTTTGCGAAGTTGTAGGAGATGCCTGCGCCGCCGTTGTCGAAGTCTTCGGCCTGCATCTTGCAGTCTTTCGAGGCGGTGAGGGTGTGGGTCTTGTAGGGCGTGCCCTGATAGGCTGCGACATACTCGGCGGCGGTCATGCCGTTGTCGTAGTAGTCGTAGACGTAGGGCTGCTCGTCGGGGATGTCAAAGGCCGATGCCGGCAGGGGCATCAGAGCCGCAGACACGACAGCCATAGCCGCCCAACCGTGCGCGATAAGTCTTGTAGAAATTTGTTTCATGTAAGGATTTGGTTTATTTTTAAGGTAATATGATGTTCGACACTCGGCGGCGGCACGGATGCGTGCGCAAACCATGCCAATATATACAATTGCAAAATTAATCGCCGCAGATTAATTGGCGCTTAAAAATTGATTAATTCCCGCCAAAAATGCGGTTAATGGTTATGGGGCCTATGGGGCTTATGGGGCTTATAGGGCTTATGGGGCTTATCGGGCCTATAGGGCTTATAAGGCCGGTCAGCCTAATAAGTGCGCAGGGGCGGGGTGAAGGCGTCCTCGATGTGCTCGACGGTGCAGTCGGGGGGCGTGCCCGTTATGGCGATGAGGTCAAACTGTATGTCGTGGGGCAGCCGCCGCTGCTCCATGTATGCGAGGGCGGCGCGGATGAGACGCAGGCTTTTGCGGCTGTCGACGGCGGCGATGGGGTCGTCGTCGGGGTTGCTGCGTGTCTTGACCTCGACAAAGACGATGCGGCTGTCTTTTGAGGCGATGATGTCGAGTTCGTACCGGCCGGAGCGCCAGTTGCGCTCGACTATAGCGTAGCCTTTGGCCGTGAGATACTCGGCGGCGATGTCCTCGCCCTGTGTGCCGGTGAGGTTGTGGCGGGCCATGCGGCTTTATCTGCGCGGCGAGGGGGCGTTGTCGCCGCCGTACTGTTCTAAATATGCCTCGCAGGCTTCGCAGAGCTCGTCATACC
>DXYS01000093.1:23108-35775 GCA_019415705.1 Bacteroidales bacterium
GTATAGGCGCACACCGCGACTGCGGCCGAGCAGCTCGGCGCAGCGGCAGATTTTCCAGCGGTGGTAGTTGATGGCGGTGAACTTGCCGTAGTCGGTCACGCGCAGCGGGTAGAGATGGCACGACAGGGGCTTGAGAAAATCGCAGCGGCCCTCGCGGTACGCTTTTTCGATGGCACACTGACACATGCCGCCGGGGCCGTAGGTGGTGAAGACACAGTTGCGGCCGTCGACTATCGATGTGACGAGGTCGCCTTCTTCGTCGACATAGCTGACGCCCTGCTCGTCGATGACGCGGCGGGCGGCGGGCGTCAGGTCGTCGCGGACGATGGGGAGCACTTCTTCCAAGCGGCGGCGCTCTTCGTCGGTGATGGGGGCGCCGGCGTCGCCCTCGATGCAACATTCGCCCAAGCACGAGTCTAAGTCGCAGCAAAAAAACTGTTCGGCAAGGTCGAGTGACACGAGTTTGTCTTTGATTTCAAGCATGATTTCCTCTGAGTCTTTAGTGTCCATTTATATAGTATATTAGCTACATTAGCTATTGTAGCTGTTTTAGTTATTTAATTACGGCGACGCCGACGAGGCGGTCATAGCGCGCGTGGGGCTCACGGACATAGACGCGGACGGTGTAGCGGTTGACGGTCTGATATTTGTCGCCCTCGATATATGAGGTGTAGCCGCGCCGCGCGCCGGGGGACACGGTGAGATACTGGTAGTTGTAGGCGCCCTGTTTGAGCAGCATCGCGGTCTCGTAGCGGCCGGTCTCGCGGTTGTATTTCATCAGCGCCGAGTCGTCGAAACGGCGGTCGGTCAGGTCGCCGTCGACAAATATCATCATGCCGGGCGTCTCGGGGTAGTCTAAAGAGAAGTGGACGACGGTGTAGTCGGCCTCGACGTCGCTCTCGGTCGAGTTGTATTCGCGCACGACAAAGCGGCCGTCCTGATCCTCGTCGTAGCTGTAGGGGGCGTCGGTGCGCGATGCGTCGGTCTCGAGGATGTGGTGGTAATAGGGCTCGAAATAGGTCACACCGGCCACACGCATCGACGGATTGTTGACCGAGACGGTCTCGAAGCGGCGGTATTCGTTGCCGGCCTCGAAAATCAGCTCGGGCTGATGCTCGTATATGGCTTTTTTGCCCGAGAGGCGCAGGGGGTGACGCAGGGCGACCTCGTTGTCGCAGCGGCCGTTCTGGCTGACGACGACGATGAGGTCGTTGAAGATGTCGATGCCGTCGAGACCCTCGGCGTCGACGGTCAGCTGCAGCTGCTGGTGACGGTCGTTGTAGTCGCGGTCGGTGCGCGAGGTGAGCGTGGCGCTGACAGGGGCGGTCTGCTCGCTGACCATGAAGCGCCACTGCGCCACGGTGCGCTCGGGGTCGTCCTCGCGGTAGACCTGCAGCAGATAGTTGCCCGAGATGAGGGGCGCCATCTCGTCGTTGGGGATGACGATGCGGTAGTTGACATAGTGGACGGTCGTCGAGCGCGAGAGCTCGTAGTCGTCGACCGGCGCCTCGTTGAATCCGGGCAGATACTCCGAGCCGACGAGGTCTGAGCGACGCCAGTCGGCCGTGCAGTGGATGATGCGGTAGCGGAAGTATGAGCGGTCTTCGGCGAGCTCGTCAAAGCTGAAAACGAGCCGGTCCTGACTGCCGATGACGAGGACGGGCGGCCCGTAGGGGTTGCCGTCGGGGCTGACGCGCAGTGTGCGTATGCGCTCGTCAAAGCGGCCTGTCATCGTGTCGTCGCGCGACTCGGCTGCAAGGGCGGTGAGAATGGCGGCCAATAATATGAGCGTCAGCCGCTTCACCATACGACGGGCTCTTTGCCGTGTGCCGTGAGGTAGGCGTTGGCCTGTGAGAAATGATGATTACCGAAAAATCCGCGGTAGGCCGACAGGGGCGAGGGGTGGGGCGACGAGAGCACGAGGTGGCGCTGTCGGTCGATAAAGGCGCCCTTGCGCTGGGCAAACGAGCCCCAGAGCATGAAGACGAGGCCCTCGCGCTCTGTGGCGAGACGGCGCACGGCGGCGTCGGTGAACTCCTCCCATCCGCGGCCCTGATGCGAGCCGGCGCGGTGAGCCTCGACGGTCAGAGTGGCGTTGAGCAGCAGCACGCCCTGACGCGCCCAGCGCTCTAAGTTGCCCGTGGCTGGCATGGGCGCGCCGGTGTCGTCAGAGACCTCCTTGAAGATGTTGACAAGCGACGGCGGCATCTCCACGCCGTCGGCCACGGAGAAACACAGGCCGTTGGCCTGTCCGGGGCCGTGATAGGGGTCCTGACCGAGTATGACGACCTTGACCTCGTCAAACGGGCAGGCGTCGAAGGCTGCAAAGATGCGTCCGGCCGGCGGATAGACCGTCGTGCGGCCGTAACTGTCTCTTACAAAATCTGTGAGAGTCTTGAAATACGGCGCATCCCATTCGGCGGCCAATTGCCGCTCCCAGCTTGGATTGATTCTGACTTTCATCGCGCGTTTATTGAGATTTGCAAATCTACAAAAAAAATCCTACTTTTGCGGTGTCGTCGCGGCTCAAAAGCCGACGGCGAGCGCAAGCACCCGTATTTCAATGGATAGAATAAAGGATTCCGGTTCCTTCGATTAGGGTTCGACTCCCTACGGGTGTACGACAAAGACTCTGTAAGTATTTAATTTACAGAGTCTTATTTGTTTTGTGTTCTGACTAAAAAGCAAATAAAAAGCAAAAGATTTATTCTGTGTCAGAGTCGGCAGTCATAAATTCCTTGCCTATTATTTTAGGATTGGGGGGCCGACGTCCTTTAGGGTCCGGCTTGCCCTCGCGACATACAGAGGAGCGGCAGTGCCACTCTTTATATTTCTCTTTGAGGAGTTTTTCTTTATCGCGCTCCTCGGTGACGGTGAGTAGCTTTTCATTGAGGATGTTTATCTCTCGTTCGCTCTTGTAGAGTCGGTCGGAAATCTCGCGGTTACGGTCTATATGCTTGTCTACGGTATCATTGAGCTTGGAGAGCCGTGATGTAAGCGAGTCAACGAGTTTAAGTAGATTGTCAAACCGGTGGTCCTCGACCTCGTTGGCCTCGGCCTCGCTTTTTCCGGCTTCCGCGTCCTTGATGCGCCGGTTGGCTTTGCCATAGAGAATGAACCCTACGAGCGTCGAGCAGCCAAGTAGTGTTGATGTCAGTGTTAAGATAGTTTCCATTGCAATTGTTTATCGTCTAAATCGTTTTACCAGCCACGCGACGGCTATGCAGAGGGCAATGACGAGACCGCCGAGGGCCGCGCCGCCGAAGTCCATTTTTGTTTGTTCCCAACGCGACAGCGGCCGCTCGACGGGGTATGGCTCGCGGATGGTGTCGGCGCTCACCGCGCTCAGCGAGTCGATGATGCTGACGAGGCGCTGCCGCTCCTTGTCGGTCATCTTTGTGACTTCGCGAAAATGATAGCGGTCATAGCCGATGACGCGGTTGAGAGAGTCGAGGATTGGCGCGACGGAGTCATAGCGGCTGTCGGTGATAAAGATGCGCTCGGTGTCGGTGACTGTGTCATGCTTGGCGACGATGTGAGTCACGGTGTCGGTGCGCACGCTCTCGACGGGCGTGTAGACGGTGCGTGTGCAGCCGCAGAGGCTGACTGCAAGCACGATGATGACGCCGAGGATAAATGCGCAGTAGAGCATAAATGCCGCGCAGCCCCATCGGCGCACGGGGTCTCGGTCGGGCTGTGTCATGTGTTATAAATAATTTGGCGGCGGTTGTGGCCGTCGGGTTTATAACTTATGTGAATCCATGCAGGCCCCGTCTTGACGCTGCCACGTTCGAATATCAACTGGTCGAATTGTAGGCCGCGGTCAAGTATCATCTGAAAGAGCCGCGCGTTGTCGACATAGTTGCCCGTGGTGATGTCTGCCGCCTCGCCTTTGAGATGCTGAGAGGTCGCAGCGCCTCCGACGGTGCGGTTGAGCGCAGGGCAGCGATAGCCGCTTGTGACGATAATAGGCTTGCCCCACGCCTCACGCAACGGGTCGAGTACGTTGTCGACGAGGGCTGCGACACGCTCACGGGCTGACTCGGGCATACGGTTGTCGATGCCGTGGCGGTACGCCGTGTCGGAGCGCTCAAACTCTTGAAAGGTGAAGTATTTCATGGCCTCACTCCTTTTTGTCGGCTACACCGCAGAGGGCGTCTTGCAGAGCCATTGATGTGACGATGTTGAAGTCGTTGCTCTCAAGCAGCGCGCCTAAGGCTTCCTCGGAGATGGTCTGATAGTCGACCTCGACCTCTTTGCGCAGCTCGTCGGTGACGCACTCGTTGACGGCGCGCTCGTAGTCGTTGTACGCGACGGTGAAGTCAACGCGCTCGGACTCTGTCAGCTCGTCATAGCGCTTGGCCTGTTCCTGCATGGCTTCGAAGTTTTCGGGTTTGAGTTTCTCCCGTGCGTCGGCCTTGAACTTGTCGAAAGCCTCGGCCACGGGGCGAAAGACTCGCATAGCTTTGATAACAGCGAATTTGTCGGCGTTAGCCATTTTGGTGAATTTGGTCGTAGGCTGTGACAGTGCGGTAGCTGCGGCCACGATGGTGTCTGTTGTCAGTTTCATTGCTTGGTAGTGATTTAGTCGTTAGTAGATGTGTTAACTGCGGCGATTGCGGTGTCGGGGCGCAGGTCGGCGATGTTGCCGATGAAGTCATTGATGGCGGTGATGACGTCAACGTCTGTCACCTCGGCAGAGCTGCCCGTGAGGTTGACGTTTTTCTGACCGCCCACGCCATAGGCGTTGAATGTTGCGACGGTAGCCTCGCCTTTGAGGATTGAGCCGTTGATGTTTGTCGGGCCTCCCGACGTGAGCGTGATGTGTCCTTTGACTGTCAGTGCGCCTTGTGCGCTCTCGATTGCGGCCTCTACCGACTGAATGGATGTGATTTTAAGATTTCCCATGATGTTGTATTTTAGAGTGTTAATAGTTTTTATAAAGTGATGGTGCTCTGTTTTACATATTGCAGCGACAGCGCTGTGTTATCCGCGTCAAAGAATCTGTATGTATACATGCCTGATTGTCTTGGAACACCGACTTTAAATGTATAAGTCACGTCATAAGTACCCGTGCCCCGTAGCCCGTCAAGGTCGGTTAAACGAGAATACGCGTCAACCGTATGGTAAGCGCCATAACTATTTATGCCCTCGGCAAAATCAAGCTCTAATTCTTTAGACCATTGCTGAACGCCGTTTTTCTTTAAAACTATTTCGACAATCATCTTTGTGTCTGCGGGAGCTTTGTCGCCGTTGCTGACCCATGTGATAAGTCTTTGCGACGTATTGCCGGCAAGCATAAAGCATAATCCGTCATTGTCGGTGATGCCCGAATTGTTAAGGGCAGGTTTATAAAGTCTGCCCGTAATGTCGCAATAGATGACTATCGGGTCGCCGCCGTCAATGCCGTCGCCATATTGCGCCCAACTGTCATTTACGATGATGTGCTGATAATTGGCCCCATGCATATCGATTGACACGCCAAAATCACCCGGCCCAATATTCTCGACTATGAGGCCCGGTTTTATGTTAAGCTCAGCGGCAAGCGCGACGACTATCATGTGTACGGGCACGCCGCTTTGGCTGATGATGCCGCTGTCGATGTCAGATGTTTTCATCTCGACATAGGCTTTTGGCCCGGCATTGCGTATAGGCTCTGCGCTTTGGGCGGCAAAGGCATACGCGCCGCCGCTGTCGGCTGACAAAATCAGCATTGTAAGAAAGAGGTCTCCGACACATTCCCCATCGACCGTTATATCTTCAAATCTTATCTCGGCGTTAGGACTGCCCTCAAGCTCCACTTCGGCATAAAGGTAAGAGTCGACATTATAGCCCGGACTCTTTAATATAGGCTTGGTCTTGTCAGCGCCTGCCGACGAGTAGATTTTAAAGCCCTTGACAAAGGCCACCGCCGCCTTGTTATAGCCGTCTAAATCGGTCGGACGGTGGAAGTCTTGCCCGGGCTTGGGCGGTTCCCATTGCCCCCACGGCTTAACGCTGTAGTTGCTATAATTTCCTCCGACAGTTACACTATTAGGTATAACGACGAATTTCGGTGTCAGCCCATAATTAATCTCCTTGCGCTGTGCCTCTGTTGGGTCTTGGAAGGTGTCGATGCGGTAGGGCTTATACTTGGCATATTTGTTAATCTTGCCGTGCTTGTTGGCACATACGAGGTCGCAGTAGGCGCCGCCCGTCTGCGCGGGGCTGACGCCTAAAACCTTGTAGACGTCGGCTGCGAGATCGATGCCGTATTTGACGTCATTAATGGTCTCAGTATATATTTTTGTTCCGTTGTTAGGCATTAGGCTATGCTGTTAAATTGACTTTCAAGTTTATTAAGACGCTCGACGAGTTTGGCGACGACGTGGGCTATTGTGTCGGCCTTGGCGTTGGCGAGCGTGCCGTAGTCGACGGCGTAGTAGCCGTCAGGGGCTGTGTAGACGACCTGTGGCAGTATCGGCAGCCAATATTGCGCGGTGGTACCGATGCGCTCGGTCTTGGTCGTGTCGCCGAGCCATGTGAAGCGTTTTGACGGTGAGTTGAGGATGGCCTCAAACGATAGCACGACATTGCCGACGATGTGCTTTAGGCGTATGTCAGAGCTTGACGTCATGCCCTTGCCGCCGATAGCCTTGTCGGAGAATATCTCGCCCGAGGCGTGGATGACGCCCGTGACGTCGAAATCATAGGCCGGCGAAAACATGTTGACGCCGACGCGACCGACGTTGCCGTTGGGTGTGACTGATAAGACCGCCGTGTTGACCGACCAAGTCGGAAATAGATTGATGCCGTTGACAGCCCAAAGCTGATATACTTTCGTTGTCGCATTGTGCAATATGGCTGTGCCGGCCTCAAATCTGAACTCACCGACATGTATCATATTGCCCGTAATTGCCGACGTGCCGTCAAAGTTCTGTCCCCAAATAGAGCGCGCCGTCTGTAACTTCGTGGCCGAGGCGACATTATCATCAAGGAAAGCGAGCGTTTTCCACCCCTTGAAAGAGCCACTGTGCAAGCGGCCTGCATATATCCTATCGTCGAAGAAGCTAAAAGCAAGAGTGCGGTTATAGTAGGTGTCACCGTTGCCGTGATTCATTTTGATGACATGGTAATACGTTTGCGACGGAGCGTCCCATGCGTTCCATCCTGTATTATTCTGCATGTATTGCAGGCAGTTCTCTTGTGTCGAGTTGTTTATCCTTAGCTTGTTAGCAATATCCGCATTGACTGCATTAGTGGCATTGGCAATTGTTCCGTCAGTAAACGCTATCTGACGCCAGCCGCCCCACTTGTTCGTACCGTCCGAGGCTGTTGCAAAGGCACGCCAAAATAGCTTGCCCGTGACGTCGGCGGTGTAATGATTGACGTCCCATGCGAGCTGACCGTAAAGATTGTCATACTGATACTGTGAAAAGGTTATGGCAGCACCGTAGCCCATGCCCGACGGTGCGTTAGTCCATTTGCTCGGGGCGTGATAGTTGTGAGCCATGCCGTAGGTCAGCAAATTTAAATCGGCATTTGTTGTACTTGTAGGCTGCATCCATCCGAAGAATCTCATAACCGAAGAACGCACCTGATTGTTTGTCATGCCTCCAAGCAACTCGGCATTGAGCTTGTTAACAAGATTTGTGTTTGTCATGCTGCCTCCGCTACGGGCGAGATAATCCGCCGCATTAGCCACGGCCATTGTGCCGAACTTACCTTTGGAGCAATATTGCAGATTTGATGCACCGTTTGGATTAAACGTACCATTCCAGTAGGCAAGGAAGCGCATTGACGGGATTTGTAGCGCGTCTGTGCCGCAACTTGCAGGTGCTTCGGCCGTCACCTTTGTAGTCAGAGACCCGTTGGCCATGAGGAACTGAGCGGCGGTGCCCGTGGGACGGATGTAACGACTGTCAAGAACGGATGCATAGTTGCCATCTGTCAGAATCTTGCGCCATGCCTCCCAAGTGGTGGTGCTGCCGCAACGGACATATAAATCCGCATTGTCACCGAAGACTTCCCATGCCTTGCCGCCCGAACTGTCTAACCATCCGCGCCAGCCGAAACCGTTCACATAGTCTCCTGTGCCCTGCACGCCCATTGTCGAGCGATATTTCATGCCCGTAAAGAAGAATTTACTGTTGTAGTCATTGGGCGTAGTAGCGACCGAGCGGTTGTCGGCAGGTTTAGAGAGGTAGTTATGTCCATGGCTCGTAATATCACCGGTCAGCACGGCCTCGACCATGGCCTTAGTGATGCCCGTCAGATAGCCCGCGCCCTCGAGCACTGACACACGGGCGTGCAGCGACTTGCCGAGCACGGCCGACAGCGCGTCACTTTCAGCAGGCGTCGACACCCACGTCGTGTCGGTGTATAGGCCAAACAACGAGCCTCCACCACCGCCGCCCGTTGAGCCGGCAGCAGGTGATAATCCCTTTCCGGCTAATGACTCGGCAGACCATAGCGCCACCTTGGCCTTTAGTGACTTGGCCTTGATGCTGCCGTCAGTGCCAATCTGCGACGCCTCCTCCCACGTTATCTCGGCGCCTGTGCTGTCACAAGGCACTAAAAGCGTGTTGACCCCCGTGCGGAAATTGAGCAGCGAGTCTTGAAGCCCGAAATCATTGCCGCTTGGAGCGACAGCTGCGCCACTAACATGACCTCCTATGCCCTGCTCGCGCAATCTCTTGCTGCGAGGGCGCGGCGAGCGTCGGTTAATAGATGATGTATATTTTTTGTCCATAGTTAGTTAACTTCTTCTATGCTGTCATACTCGTCAGGGCGAAACTCGCAATACTCGGCGTCGGTGCAGTCGGTGATGACATCCTGCACGTCCGACATGAGCATAAAGCGCTTGCCGCTCTGATTTTGCTCTATATAATAATGTAGGCCTCCGTCGATGACCGCCTCACCCGACAGTGTGGTCTTGCGCGATGCGTATTGGCTGTAAAGCGTACCAATCAGTAATTTCTCGGGGTGGTCCGTCACGCCTGCGCGCTTTAGCTTTTGCAGCTGCTCGCCGGTGGCCGTGCGGTGATAGATGCCCTTGGCCGTCGGGCAGGCGCGGTCAGAGGTGCCGCAGGTGGTGTCGATGCTTATCTCCTCCTTGGCGGCCTTGTTGATGTAGCCGCTGTACTCAATGTCGTCGAGCTCGGCCTCGTCGTACACGAGGTTGTTGTTAACAATTTCTACGACAGGAGCTTTGTAAAGACACCAACGCAGCATGTCATAGATGCCTGTGACATCCCACGAACTCTGCGTACTGCCAAAAGGCACATTGTCCCACTGCTGGCCGTAGTCATAGCCAAGTATGCCGCTCTGTATCTGCACTTCTAAATAGCCTGCGACGGGCGGATATGGCAGGTACTCGCCGTCATCCATCTTTTTGAAAGACTTATAAAAGCGTGCTGTCTTGCGACCACTTATGCCGTCGGGGCGTCCTATGCACTGGCGGTTGGCTTTCCAGCCGCGGATGCCCGAGTCTTCTAAAAGGTCCTCGGGGTTATACCATTCAAACCAGCAATGGCCTCCGGGGTCTGCACCGGCCACCCATTTGCCATGAGCGCAGTTGAAGTGACCGAGGCACGAGCCGGACGCATTGTCGATGTTGCTATAATGATAGAGCACGTTGCCCTCGTCGTCGTAGAGCTGTATACGCACGGGTATAAAGACGAAAGCGCTGCGTACCTTTACCATGTTGTCGTTGCCGTCGTCATTATCGGTCGTGCTGCCCGACAGAGGGTTATAACGTGCGTCGACGAGAATCTCCTCGGCTACGCGCACTCTATATTTATATGTGTCTTTAGTGTCGAGTTTAGGTAGGAAAAAGCGCTTGGTCGTCAGTATCTCATTGCCGCCCGTCAGGACGCCATGAGGCACACTGCTGTGCACCTTCCACCGGGGGATGCCCGTGTTGATACCCCCGAGACCTGCGCGAAAAGCATAGGCCACGCCCGTTGTCTCCGAGCCGCCGCCGAGGACGGGCAAGATGTGGAAATATTTGCAACCGGCGCCGATACTCGCCAAACCGCAGCCCTTGTTACTTAAAAATATGGTGAAATCGACGGGCGAGATGCCTACGGGCATATTCTCTAACTGCTCGCTGCCGTAATCTGACAAATAACTGTAATATGGTGTATAATCGGCGAGGCCGCCGGGCTCGTTATTGCTCGTGTTAATGAGGGTTATGTCGTATTTGCCGCCATATTCGAGCTCATCGCTGAGGCCCTCGGCCGAGCTGTAAGGGCTGAATGATACTATGACGTTGTTGGCGACTTTGTCAGTGCCCATGGTCTGGCTGTCGCCGTCCCACTCGACGAGCTTGGCGGTGCCGGCGGTGTATAGGCCGTTGAGGTCGTAAAGCCATATTTTGCCGGCGCGTTGCACTATCCTGACGGCGAGCGGCTGCAGGATGCCCTCTAACGCCTCGTAGAGCGTTGAGGCCTCGCCGTCCTCGTCGTAAAAATTGTCTGAGCGCACCGAGATGCCTCCGCCCGTGATGGCCGTGTCGTCTTCAAATTTCGTCGAGATGTGGCTCGTGTCGATACCCGTATATTTTATGCCGGCTTTCGACAAGGCGTGCTCAATGATGGCGCGCAGCGTCTTCATACCCGTCAGGTCATAGCGCAGGCGGTCGAGGACGCCGAAGTCGCTGAATGTCAGGCTGACCTCGTAGCCGTCGAGACGCTCGTATGGCTCCTCGTAAAACTCGGGGTCTATCATACCGCTCCAATACAGCGTGTCGTTACGATAGACGTCCATGCGCACGCGGCCGACCTCAATAGTGTAGAGGTCCTCGTAAGTGCGGTCGCCGGGGCTGATGACCTTGAGCGTCGCAGTACTGCCGCAGACGACGGCCTCCTTGTCTGCTCGCTGCCACTCGATGACGAGCGGGCTGTCACCGGGGAAAATCAGTTCACCGACGGCGGCAAAGGCGGCATCGGCCTCCTGCATGATGTCTACGCGCCACACTGTGCCGGCGACGCTCACAAATTCTCCTCTGTATCTTAAATATTTCATCAGCTGCGACGGGTTAGATTGTTTTCACGGGCGAGAACGCCGACGAGCGTGCGGCCCTCTATTTTAAAGGTTACGTTTCCGCCTACGCCATCCGAGGGAGTGAGCAGGCTACGCAGGCGGTCGAGCGGTGCGACGACCTCGGGGTTGTTCGACGCGCCGGCATACTCACCGATAAGACCGACAGTCGGACCACTAACGATGCCGCCGTTGGCAAATGCGGTCATGCTCTTGAGGCTCGTGATTACGGCTGCTAACTGGGCGAGGCCTGTGGCGGCGAAAGCGATCCAGCCAAACGGTCCGAGGGCGCCTGCTCCGGCTGAGGCCTCTGCAAAACCTAATGCGGTTGTGGCGACGGCTTGCGCAATTGTGTCGGCAACATCCAAGGCGGGCAATTCTAAAGCGCCGCCAAGACTCGAGAGTGACGAGCCGAGGTCTTTGAATGACCCGGCTATATCTTTTGTCGATGCCTTGCCCTTTTCGCCTGTCTCGGTGAATTTTGTTGAAACATTCTCTAACTGCGGATTAATCTCTTTGACATCCGTTTCAATCTGAGGGGCGATTGACGGTATAATGTCCTCAACTTTCGGAGGCTCGGGCAATATGGGTTTGGGAGCATCGGGGAACTTATAATCAAACTCGATTACTCGCTTGTTTTCCTCGAGTTTTATTAATTCGGCATAAAGTTTTGCACGACTTTCAGTATCGATGGCATATTCTATTTTTGTTCGGATAGTTGCTATCTGTTTGTCCAAGAAAGCAATCGAGCCTTTGTGCGCTTGCGGCTCTGTCGGGGTCGTCGGGGTCGTTGGGGGTACCGGAGGACCAATAAAGCCGTCCCGGTCGTCAAAATTAAATTCGGGGATATTATCAGGCTCATTGACTTTGATATTTACCTCGACATCTTCTCCGCCAAATCCGAGAATATCTTTGAGCCAATCATATACAACGCCAAGTTTCTCGATAATCCAAGATAGAGCCTTACCGATACCGTTTATTAAGGCGTTTACAAACGGTTTTACTGCATCAACCAAGGAGTCAATCATGTTGCGAAACCATCCGCAACTGTTGTAGGCCTTTAAAAAGGCCGCGACTAATAAGGAGATTGCTGTCACAGCCAAACCAATCGGGTTGGTCGCCAAAGCAATATTAAGAGCGCGTTGCACAATCGTCCATCCTGTGGCGGCCGCGGAGGCAATCTTCTGAGCAGCGGCCACGGCTAACACAGCGACTTTATTTTTGATAAATGCCCCGGTCATTAAGACAGCGTTCTTTGCGACACCAAAAATCGCAACGCCTAAATTTTTGAATCCTCCAATAAGAGCACCCACAAGAGTGCCTGTATTAGTCAAAAGTGTCACCACTTGTGAGACAACTGTAATGTATGGCATAATTCCGTTCATAAATGCGCCGATCTGCTCTTTGATGTCGCCAATGGAATTAGCTAACTGTTGCTGTCGCCCGCTGTCTGTTTGAGCTAAGGCGGCGTTCATGTTGCCGACGTTGTTGGTAATAATCTGTGCCAACATGACCGCACGTTCCTGCTCGGTGCCGTATTTCATCACGTTGGCCTCTGCCTCGGTGAAAGTGATGCCCACGCGCTTGAGCGCATCGACCTGACCCATCATGGCTTTACCCATCAGGTTGCCGACGCTGACGGCGT
>DXYS01000094.1:0-4609 GCA_019415705.1 Bacteroidales bacterium
CGTCGCGCTACATCTCGCAGCTGCGTCACCTCGGCCAAAGCGACCGTATAAAATTCACCACCCTGACCGCCGGAGCCAATCTTGCCGACCCTCCCGAAGTCACCGTTGCAAAAACGCCGGAGGTAATCGAAAGTCTGCGCTGTTTCCGCCCCGGCGGAAACGCATCGTTGTCGGCCAGCGCTTTGAAAAGCTATAAGAAATGCCGCCTGCAGTTCTATCTCCAATACGTCAGACGTATGAGAGGCGACGAGGCTCCGGCCGACTACATGAGCGCATCGGTCTACGGCACGATTGTTCACCGCACCGTCGAGCTGCTCTACACGCCTTACGTCGGCAAAAACATCGACACCGCAACCATCGACGCCATACTTGCCGACCCGACACTCATAGCCGACACCATACGCCGTGTCATTTTCGAAGAGTATTACCGACACCATTCCCCGTCTCTGACAGACGAGCTGCCGGCCGAAGGCGCCGTCACGGCCTACGTCATAGAGCGTCACGTTCGCCATATGCTCGAGCTTGAGAAGTCGACTTTCTGCCGCCCGGAGTTCGCATTTGCCGGAGGTGAGGTCAAAATCGACCGCCCGGCATGGAAACTGTTTGACAGCGAAGGCGTAAACTTCAAGATGTCAATCGACCGCATCGACCGGCTCGGCGACGGCTCTCTAAGGTTTATCGACTATAAGTCAGGCAGCGACCGCGTGGCCGCCAATTATAAATACGAGCGGCTTTTTGAACGCGAAAAACACGAGGCCGATGCTGTATTCCAGATACTTACCTATTGCGAAGCCTACGCCGACATGTGCGGCTACGAAGGTGCCATCGAGCCTGTCGTGCTCCCCTTCAGGGAGATGGCCGTCAACGACAGCATCTCACCCGTGACAGTCGAGTCAGAGGTAGTCACCGACTATCATCAGGTCTCGACGGAGTTCCGTGCGCGTCTATCGGCTCTTGTGGCCGAAATATTTGACCCCGACGTACCTTTCAATCAGGCCGAAGATTCGCGCGCATGCAAATTCTGTCCATTCCTAAACCTGTGCGGCCGAACAGTGCCCGAATATTGATTTACGCGCATGGCCGGTCTATACGTTCACATCCCATTCTGTCACAGCAAATGCATATATTGTGACTTTTTTTCGACACCCGACCGCCGCAGTGTCGCGCATGTCGTCGAAGGTATAATCCATGAATACGAGGCCCGGCTCGGCGAAATAAGCAGCGGCCGCTGGGAGACCGTCTATTTCGGCGGAGGCACCCCGTCGATACTCGACGAGACGCAGTTAGAGGCGCTCTGCGAGGCGTTTGATTTCAACGGCACTATCGAGGCTACCATCGAAGTCAACCCCGAGGATGTCAGCACACACAGCGCCGCGTTTTGGCGCCGCTGCGGCTTCAATCGCGTCAGTATGGGCATACAATCGTTTGACGACGGACAGTTGCGCCGCATCGGTCGCCGTCACTCTGCAGCCGACGCTTTACGGGCATTCGCCGCGCTCCGCGAGGCCGGATTTGGCAACATCTCGTGTGACCTCATCTACGGCCTACCGGGTCAAGACATAGACTCGTGGCTTGACTCGCTCGGGCGATTTATCAGCCTTCGCCCAGAGCATCTGTCGGCCTACTGTCTGTCATACGAGCCCGGCACGGCACTCTCACGCCTCGCCGACAAAGGCCGCATCACGCCGGCTCCTGACTCGCTGATTGAGCAAATGTACGACGCGCTATGCGCGGCGACTGCCGACGCCGGCTATGAGCATTACGAGATATCAAACTTCGCGCTGCCTGACCGTCGTTCGCGCCACAACTCGTCATACTGGCGTTCCGTGCCCTACTTGGGTCTCGGGCCCGGCGCTCACAGTTTCGACAGCCGCACACGACGCTACAATCCGTCTGACATCAGCGCGTGGCTCGCTTCGTGTCCGTCGTATATAGTCGACGACGAGAATGACGACGAGCGTTACAACGACCTGCTCATCACCGCCCTGCGCACTGCTGACGGCTTAGACATCGACGCGCTGCCCGACTGTCGTCGCGACGCTCTGCTGCGTGACGCCGCCCCACACCTCGCCTCGGGCCAGATGGTGCTTACCTCCGGCCGTCGCCTTGTCATCACCGAGCCCGCATGGCTCCGCGCCGACGCCATCCTCCGCGACCTGATTGTGGTGTGAAAGCTTAGGAAAAGTATTGAAACACAGTAAATTTTCCTTAGCCAAAGCTATATAATTGAAAAAATTATTGTAGTTTTGCAGCGTTTTACAAAGTCTCAGAATTTTAAAGTTTGTAAAACATATAAAGATGAAACTAATAGATAGGCCGCTATACCTAAATCAATTAGAGGGATTAACAAACACTCCCGACATCAAGATAATCACGGGTATACGCCGTTGTGGCAAATCCAAATTGCTTAACTCCTTCGCTAACCACATATTGCAGACTGATAAGACTGCAAATATTATAAATATCGACCTGACAAAAATCAAGTTCGAACATTTAAAGGAGTATCATGCGCTGAACGACTATATCGAACAACACTATCATGAAGGTGTAAACAACTACCTGATGATTGACGAGGTACAGCTTTGTCAGAATTTTGAGTTGACTATAAACAGCCTGCACTCTGATGAGAAATATGACATATATCTCACCGGCTCAAATGCTTTCCTTTTAAGCAGTGACCTCGCTACATTATTCACGGGCCGATACATAGAGATACATGTTTATCCATTTAGTTTTAAAGAGTACTGCACCTATTTTGAGATAGTCGACGATTACGACAGTCACTTTGAAGATTATATAAAAATCGGCGGTTTGGCAGGAGCATATACATATAAATATGATTCAGACAAAGAAAAGTATATTCGCGATGTTTACGACACAATCCTTATCAGAGATCTTGTCGACAAGTATCGTCTCGGAAGTGCTACTGTGTTAAAGAAAGTCTCAGAGTATCTGATGGATAACGTGAGTAACATATCATCATCGCGCAACATCTCAAATGCTTTGAGTGCTGACGGCACAGATACAAACCATATGACCGTCGGCAACTACATAGAGCATCTGTGTCATGCTTTTGTCTTTTATGAGGCCGGAAGATATGATGTAAGGGGTAAAACGTATCTGCAGTCTATGAGCAAATACTACCTTGCAGACACAGGCATACGCTTAGCCGTGCTTGGTAAAAGAAACATGGACTGGGGGCGCATGCTCGAAAATATTGTTTACATAGAGTTGTTGCGTCGCGGATATGAGGTATATGCGGGCAAATTGTATCAGAAAGAAATAGATTTCGTGGCCATGAAACCAAACGAAAAAGTCTATATTCAGGTCAGCGACGATATATCCGGAGAAAATACGTTTCGTCGCGAAGTCGAGCCTCTGTTAAAAATACGCGATGCATATCCCAAAATGCTGCTTGCGAGAACCCGTCACGAGGAAAGTGACTATGAAGGAATATCTATCATAGATATTCCGCGATGGCTGCTCGACATTAAATAACCGGGCACGTGACGTATGCCTCACCGGCGCTTAATCATGGTGGTAGGGCTCGCCGCGGAGGATAGTCATGGCACGATAGACCTGCTCGACAAAGAAGAGGCGCACCATCTCATGCGGGAATGTCATGCGCGAGAGCGAGAGCTTGTCATCGGCACGCTCATAAATTTCGGGCGAGAATCCGTAGGGTCCGCCGATAAGAAAGACAAGGTTGCGCGGCAACGTGACAGTCTTGCGGTCGATAAACGTCGCAAACTCGCGTGAGGTCAGCTCTTTGCCGCGCTCATCCAACAGCACCACGAAGTCACGCGGGTCTATCTCGCCGAGAAACAGCCGCCCCTCGGCCTCTTTCTGGCGCTCCTCTGTCATGGCACGCGTCGTCTTGACGTCGCCCAGTGTCACATAGTCAAACGGTATGTAATGACGCAAACGCTTGACATAACGCTCAATAGCCAAAGCTATGGCTTCATCGCGCGTGCGCCCTATACTGATTAATGAGACTTTCATATGTGGCCGAAGGAGTTGTTATGCAAATTTTTTAGTAATTTTGGCACAAAGTTACAACAAGTATTTCAGACCGACAATGAAAACCAAAGACCAACTGATTGACGACCTGCTGACGCTCGCATTTGCCGAGGACGTAGGCGACGGCGACCACACCACCCTCTCGACAATACCGGCCGAAGAGACCGGCCGCCAGCATTTGCTAATCAAAGAGCCCGGCATCTTGGCCGGCGTCGAGATAGCCCGCAAAGTATTCGAGAAATTTGACCCGACGCTCAAGATGACCGTTTTCATCGAGGACGGAGCCGAGGTCAAGCCCGGCGACATCGCCTTTGTGGTCGAGGGCAAGGTGCGCTCACTGCTCCAGACCGAACGCATAATGCTCAACATCATGCAGCGCATGAGCGGTATAGCCACGACGACCGACCGCTATCAGGAGCGTCTCAAAGGTCTCAAGACCAAGGTGCTCGACACACGCAAGACCACTCCCGGCATGCGCATGCTCGAAAAGGAGGCCGTCAAAATCGGCGGCGGCGAGAATCACCGCATCGGCCTCTTTGACATGATACTCATCAAGGACAACCATGTCGACTTTGCCGGCGGTATCCCG
>DXYS01000094.1:4619-34209 GCA_019415705.1 Bacteroidales bacterium
GCAGGCTGTCAAAGCTGCAAAAGACTATTGCAAGGCCAACGGTAAGAGCCTCAAAATCGAACAGGAAGTGCGCAACACCGACGAGATACGTCAGGCTCTCGAGGCCGGCGTAGACCGCATCATGCTCGACAACTTCACTCCCGAGCGTACGCGCGAGGCAGTAGAGCTGATACGCTCCGTCAACCCCGCCGTCGAAATCGAGTCATCGGGCGGCATCACTTTAGACACGCTCCGCGCCTATGGCGAGTGCGGCGTCGACTTCATCTCGGTCGGCGCGCTCACCCACTCTGTCAAAGGCCTCGACATGAGCTTCAAAGCCTGCTGAAAGAGCAAAATACGACAATTAAAAGCACGTCCGCGTAGCGGTTGTAGCCTCATCGCGGCGAAAGCATGTAAGCCTATGACAAGCGGGCTGTAAGTCCGCGCAGTCATAGGTTTGCTTATATCAGGATTTATATTCACCCTGTAGGGGTGATGCTATCATAAACCGCTTATTATCAGCGCGGCGCACCTACAGTGCGCTATATTATCGTGATATCTTTACACCACGGTTGCGCAGACTTTACAGCCTGCTTACCGTGGCCTCACATGCGGCGCTGCTCTGCAGCACTGACGCACCTGACGGCGCTAATAAAACGTATTTACAGCTTGTTTTATCTCCCTTTCAGCGAGAGGAGGTCGGCGACTGTCAGGCCGATGAAGCCATCAACGACCAAGTCGGCTTTTTCTTTAACGACGTCGCGCGGATTGGTGGTGGCGAGGCCTACGACCGTTGCACCGGAGCGACGGGCCGCCTCGAGACCCGACAATGAGTCTTCGAAGACAAACGAGTCCTCAGGCGTGCATTTTACCATCTCGGCAGCCATCAGATAACCCTGTGGGTCAGGTTTTGAGCGTGTGACGAAGCGATCGGTGATGACCACGTCAAAATAGTCGCGCAGTGCCGGATGCTGGGCAAAGAGCCGGTCCATCTTCTTGTCGCTGCTGCTGGTGACGATAGCCATGGCGAAACCGGCCGAACGCAGTCGCTCGAGCATTTCAATAACTCCGTCATAGATTTCATAAGTCATATCACGCTCGAGATCAATTACCATCTGACGGATAGTGTCGTGAGTCTCCGGCGCGAAATTGTTGTCAAGTATGCGCTGCAGAGTGCTGCCTTTGATGCTTTGCGAGAAATTGTCGATGCCTGTCGGAAAACGTCGGTTGACTGAGTCCCAGAAGTCGGAGTAGACGCCCTCTGTGTCAATCAGCACACCGTCAAGGTCAAAAAGTGCGGCAAATTTATTCATTACTTAAATCTTGTTTAATACGCCGCAAATTTACGAACGTTCACCCTAACCATACGTGCGATTTTTGTTAATTTTGCATTTAATTGATTAAAACCAAACTGCCGCGGCTCCGTTTATTGATATATGACAGAATCCAACCATAGTTCATCGCCCGTCACGCTCGGCACCAAGTCAATCGGCAGTCTGCTGATGCAGTACTCGTTGCCCGCGATTGTCGCGTCGCTCGCCACGTCGCTCTACAATATCGTAGACTCAATATTCATCGGTCGAGGCGTCGGAGCAATGGCCATCTCGGGATTGGCCATCACTTTCCCGCTGATGAATCTTGTCATCGGTTTCTGTACGCTGATAGCCGTCGGAGGAGCCACTGTCTCATCTATTTTCTTGGGCCAGAAAAACGTCACACGAGCCACAGAGACCGTCAACAACGTCATGTTTTTCTGCATCGCCAATGCCGTCATCTTCGGCGGACTGACATTGCTATTCCTTGATGATATCCTTTACTTCTTCGGCGCAACATCAGAGACCATAGGCTATGCCCGCGAGTTCATGCAGGTCATACTGATAGCCACCCCGATAAGCTACGTCTTCATCGGACTCAACAACATGATGCGCGCTACCGGTTACCCGCGCAAGGCCATGATTTCTGCCCTGCTGTCTGTGGCAGTCAATGTCGTAGTGGCTCCGATATTCATCTTTGTTTTCGACTGGGGCATACGAGGCGCTGCTTGGGCCACAATTGTCGGCCAGACCGCCGCATTTGTATGGGTGCTCGCTCACTTCATCTCACATAAAAGCTACGTACGATTCGACCTTAGACTGAGTTTCTTCGACCTGAAACTCGCACGGCGCATTTACGCGATAGGTCTGTCACCCTTCCTGATGAACTGCTGCGCATGCCTCGTCGTAGTCTTTCTGAACAAAGCCCTGCTTAGTTGTGCCGGCGACGAGGGCAACATCGCAGTCGGCGCATACGGAATCATCAACCGCACGACCATGTTCTTCGTCATGATAGTCTTCGGCGTCACTCAGGGCATGCAGCCAATACTCGGCTACAACTTCGGCGCCGGCAACTGGCCGCGCGTAAAAGAGACACTTAAAAAAGGCATATTCATCGGCGTGCTCATATCGACCGTCGGCTGGATACTCACCGAGACACTGCCCGACGCCATCTCGTCGATGTTTACCACCGACATGCAGATGATCGAAATTGCCCGCGCCGGATTCCGTATCTATTTCATATTCTACCCCGTCGTCGGCGCACAGATTGTGATACAGAACTATTTCCAGTCAATCGGCAAGCCCAAGCTGTCGATTTTTCTCTCGCTAACACGCCAGCTCATCTTCCTGCTGCCGCTGCTGTGGATACTGCCTCCCTATCTCGGCGTTGACGGCGTCTGGGCCAGCATGGCCGGCAGCGATGTCCTCGCCTTCCTCCTCGCCGTCGTCACGGCCATCGTGACCACTCGGCGTTTCAACCGAAAATTCGCCCGTTAACCTCATATGCTCAAAGATTTACAACTCCGTCTGACTCCCGCCGAGGCCTACACCCCCGAGCTGCTTGCCAAGGTTGCAGCCTCAGCCCTCGGCGTAGACCCCGGACGCGTCAAGCGCACCGACATCGTGCGCCGCTCTATCGACGCACGCCAGCGACGCGTGATGGTCAATCTGTCGCTGCGCGTCCATCTCGACACAGTCGACGACACCGTGCGCGACTACGAGCCCATAACCTACCCTGATGTCAGCGGCGCCGCGCGCTCGGCCGTCGTCGTCGGGGCCGGACCCGCCGGACTTTTCGCCGCCCTGCGCCTTATCGAGTCGGGTATACGCCCCATAGTGCTCGAGCGCGGCAAGGACGTCGACAGCCGCCGACGCGACATGGCACTCATCAGCCGCGAGCAGCGCGTCGACCCGGAGTCAAACTACTGCTTCGGTGAGGGCGGCGCCGGAGCCTACTCTGACGGCAAACTCTATACGCGCAGCAAAAAGCGCGGTCCCGTCGACCGCGTGCTCGCCACATTTGTGCAGCACGGCGCCTCGCGCGACATACTCGTCGACGCCCACCCCCACATCGGCACAGACCGTCTGCCCGGCGTCATCAAGGCCATGCGCGAGACCATCATCGCCTCGGGCGGCGAAGTACGTTTCTCGACCCGTGTAGACGCTCTCACTATTGACGGCGAGCGCGTCACGGGCGTTGTCACCGCATCGGGCGAACGCATCGACGGACCCGTCATCCTCGCCACAGGCCACTCCGCCCGCGACGTCTATGAGATGCTCTCGCGCGACGGAGTCGATATGCAGCCCAAGGGCATAGCCGTCGGCGTGCGCCTCGAGCACCCTCAGCGACTAATTGACCGCATACAGTATCACTCGCCCGAAGGCCGCGGACGCTATCTCCCCGCCGCCGAATACTCCATGCTCACACGCGTCGGCGACCGCGCAGTCTACTCGTTCTGCATGTGCCCGGGCGGATTCATAATCCCGGCTGCCAGCGGTCCCGACCAACTCGTGGTCAACGGCATGTCACCATCAAACCGCGGCACACAGTGGGCCAACTCAGGCATGGTCGTCGAGATACTTCCCGAAGACCTCCCCGACTATGACAAATACGGCGCGCTCAAAATGCTGGCCTTTCAGCGCGACATCGAGCGATGCTTCTACGAGGCTGCCGACCGCACGCAGCGCGCCCCGGCCCAGCGCATGACCGACTTCGTAGCCGGACGCGACTCCGACTCGCTGCCGCGCTCGTCCTATGCTCCCGGCGTCTTCCCCGCGCGCATTGACAGGCTGCTGCCCCAGTTCGTCGCCACACGCCTGCAGAAAGGCTTCGAGGAATTCGGCCGCAAGTCGCGCGGTTTCCTCACCCCTGAGGCCATACTCGTCGGCGACGAGACACGCACATCTGCTCCCGTGCAGATCACCCGTGACCGCGAAACATTGCGCCACATCCGCTTTGCCGGCCTCTACCCCTGCGGCGAGGGAGCAGGCTACGCCGGCGGCATCGTCTCCGCCGCCATCGACGGCATCCGCTGCGCCGATGCCCTCGCCGCAACCACCGACTGACACATTATCACATATTATGATACTCTTCCCTAACGCTAAAATCAATCTCGGACTCAATGTGGTGAGGCGACGCGAGGACAATTATCACGAGTTAGACATGGTCATGGCTCCTGTCGGATGGTGTGACATACTCGAACTCACCCCCTCACGCGACGGACAAAACCGCCTCATCACATCGGGACGCCCCGTCGACTGTCCGCCCGAAAAAAATCTCGTTTCGAAGGCGCGTGTCCTTCTGGACAAGGCCATCGGCGGCACACTTCCGGCGGTCGACATACGCCTGCACAAAATTATACCCGACGGCGCCGGTCTCGGGGGAGGCTCATCTGATGCGGCATTCACCCTGCGCGGCCTCAACAGCCTCTTCGGCCTCGGACTGAGCGATGAACGTTTGGCCGAGATTGCCCTCAAGGTAGGCGCTGACTGCCCGTTTTTCATCTACAACCGCCCTATGTCATGCCGCGGCATAGGCGAGATACTTACCGACACGACAATTTGTGCCGGCCACGGTCTCGGCATTGTCATCGCCAAACCACGCCACACATCTGTCTCCACAGCCGAAGCTTACGGAGGCATCTGTCCCGCCCGAGCTGACGAAAGCCCGGCTGACATAACCGCTTGTGACATATCCGAATGGAGCGGTAGACTTGTCAATGACTTCGAGCGCACAATCTTTGTCGCTCATCCCGAAATAGGCCGCTTGAAAGAGTTCTTCGCACGAAACGGCGCACTATACACCTCGATGAGCGGCAGCGGCGCAGCCGTCTACGCAATCTGTCAGACGCGCGCCGAGGCTGACAGATTAGCCGAGCGTCTCACCACAGGTGACTATTTTGACGTATGGTCAGGCGATTTCCCCTATCTGCCGACAACATAGCTTTTTGAACGATATGCATGTGAGTTTGTTATCATTTTAAAGCACGTAAAAAGTCGCTGACGGCGACTTTGGCAAAGTTTTTGCTTTAGAATGTATGACTGACAAGCTAACAATAATATAATATATATAGCTATGAGCAAAGATAGCAAACACAACAACAAATCTCAGAATAAACCGGAGCCCGAAGATACCCCCGAAATCGCCGACGTGCTTGACGAAGTCGTCGACGGAGCCGAAACCGAGCCCAACGAAGTCGAAACCCTTACAGAGCAGTTAGAAGCCACACAGGCCGCGCTTGATAAAGAAAAGAAAGAATATCTCTTCCTGATGGCCGAGTTTGACAATTACCGCAAACGTGTCACCAAAGAGAAAGCCGATATAATCCGTAACGCTTCTGAGCGCGCGCTCGAGGGCCTGCTGCCCATCGTCGATGACTTTGAGCGCGGCCTTGAAGCCACAAAGTCAGCCGAAAATGCCGGCGCTGTCCGCGAAGGTATGGAACTTATATACGCCAAACTCGTAAAATATCTCGAGGCTAACGGCGTCAAAGCCATGGAATCGACCGGTAAAGACTTCGACCCCGAACTTCACGAGGCCATCGCCACCATCCCCGCTCCCGCCCCTGAGCAGAAAGGCAAGGTAATCGACACCACGCAGAAAGGTTACATGATTAACGACAAGGTGTTGCGTCACGCAAAGGTAGCCGTCGGCGAATAAATTGTAGGGACGTGCCTTGGGCACGTATAATACGCAAATCGCGCCGCATGGCGCGTATAAATCCTGATCAAACGACAGACAATGGATAATAAACGAGATTATTACGAAGTGCTCGGTGTGGCAAAAACGGCCTCTGATGACGAAATCAAGAAGGCCTACCGCACAATGGCACGAAAATATCACCCTGACGTAAATCCGGGCGACAAAGCTGCCGAAGAGAAATTCAAGGAGGCTGCCGAGGCATACGAAGTGCTAAGCAATCCCGAGAAACGCCAGAAATACGACCAGTTCGGCCACAGCATGGGTCCGCAGGGCTTCCCCGGCGGCGCAGGCGGCGGCTTCTATCAGTCAAACATGTCGATGGACGACATCTTCTCGATGTTCGGCGACATATTCGGCGACGTAGGCGGAGGCGGCCGCTACAGCGGTTTCGGCTCGGCTACGGGCAGCCGCCCGCGTCGGCGTCAGCGTCGCGGCACCAATCTGCGCATCCACGTCAAGCTGACCCTCGAGGAAATCGCCAACGGTGTCACAAAGACACTCAAAATACCGACATTCCTCAAGTGTGACCACTGTAACGGCACAGGCGCTAAAGACGGCACAGCCTTAACCACCTGTCCGCGCTGCCACGGCTCGGGCACGATAACAGAGGTACAGCATACAATTTTCGGCGCTACACAGGCCAACGTTGTCTGCCCTCAATGTGACGGCTCAGGCAAAATCATCTCGGAGAAATGCTCGTTCTGCAACGGCACGGGCGTCGAAAAGCGCGACCAGCAGGTCACATTCACCATCCCCGCCGGCGTAGCCGAAGGCAATGTCCTGACCCTCAAAGGTCACGGCAACGCGCCTGAACATGGCGGTGTAAACGGCGATTTGCTCGTCGTCATCGACGAAATCAAACATCCCGAACTCATACGCGACGGAGCCGACGTCATCTACAACCTGATGCTTGACATCCCCACTGCCACACTCGGCGGCTCTGTGGAGGTGCCTACAATATCAGGACGCGCACGTCTCAAAATCGCCCCCGGCACGCAGCCCGGCAAGATACTCCGTCTGCGCGGCAAAGGCCTGCCATCGGCCGAGACAGGTCAGCGCGGCGACGAGTTGATAAATGTGATGGTCTATGTGCCTGAGCATCTCAGCGACGACGAGCGCCGCGCCATCGAGAGTCTGCAAGGCTCGCCCAACATACGTCCTACCGAAACTGAGAAGCAGCGCCTGTTCTCAAAATTCAAACATATATTCGAATAAGCGGGAATGATATTCAACTGAGTTCACTCAGACTATAAGCATAAAAACTCGGTCTTACGGCCGAGTTTTTTTAATTCTGTCAAGTCTGATTACATTTTCAGCCCAAGCGTTTGATGTATTGATACAGACGGTGGAGCGGCAGGCCCATGACATTATAATAGTCACCGTGGATTGACTCGATGCCGACGTAGCCTATCCACTCCTGTATGCCGTAGGCGCCGGCCTTGTCGTATGGACGGTAGCGCTCTACATACCGGTCTATTTCATCGGGCTCAAGACGACTGAAAACGACCTCGGTGGTCTCTGCAAAAGTCACCACTGCGTCACCCTTACGAAGCGTAACGCCCGTCACCACGTGATGCGAGCGTCCCGAGAGCAACGTCAGCATGGCGATGGCCTCGTCGCGGTCAGCCGGTTTACCGAGTATGCGGCCGTCGCATATGACGACCGTGTCAGCCGTCACGAGTATCGTGTCATCGACCGCAAGATCCTTGTAAGCCTCTGATTTTACCGCAGAGAGATACGGAGCTACTTCGTCCGGGGCAAGCGTAGCGGGATATGTCTCGTCAACCTCGCGCGAGGGCGCGATGGTGACATTGTCGCTCAGCGCCGATAGCAGCTCGCGGCGACGTGGCGAATTGGATGCAAGCAAAATTTTCATACATCTGTAATTACCAGCCGAAAGCATCGGCGCGATTCATCCACAGACCTTGTGCACGCATGACTTCCTCCAATAGCTCGCGTGCCACGCCATAACCTCCGTAGGCCTGTGTGACATAGCGCGCCATCTGACGCAACTCCGTAGCACCGTCGCGCGGCACGACCGAAAGTCCGACAGCGTCAAGGCACTGCAAATCAGGAATATCATCACCTACAAAGGTCACACAATCAGGAGTCAGTGCATTGTCGTCCAACCATTTAAGTAATACCGGCAGTTTGTCTGACACTTTCAGAAAAATATCTTTGATGCCGAGAGCTCCGAATCTTCGCAGGAGCGCCGGAGAGTCAGCGCCTGATATAATGGCGATTTTAAGACCTTTTTTCACGGCAAGCTGCAGAGCGTAACCGTCCTTGATATTAACCATGCGTTGCGGCACACCGTCGGCGCCCATCGGAATGGTGGATGGTGACAGCACTCCGTCAACATCGAAGACGATGCCGCCGATAAGTTTCAGGTCATAATCTATTTTACTCATACTCAATTATTTTTGCTCGATATTGTGCCGGCGCATGATTGCGTCGGTAATCTCGCGGTAGATACGGGCTGTCTCCGGATCAAGACGGCTGATATGTGACTCGATGACAGCACTGTCGCCACGCATGGCGGGCCCGGTCTGTGCGGCAGACGGCCCGATGGTCATGGCTTTCTGCAACGTCTGTTCGATAAGCGGACGGACCACGTCAAGCCCGTAGCCGTCGGCCTCAAGTACGCGCGCCGTGCAGTCCCACAGATAATTGGCAAAGTTGCAAGACAGCACGCCGGCTATGTGCAGTGTCTTGCGTTTGTCAGAGTCGGCATGATATACCTTGGGCGAAAGCATGGCCGCAAAACGGTCTATTTCAGCGTATGTCTCAGCATCAGATGCTTCAGTAAAAAACGGTATATCATCGAGACACAGTTCGGCCGTGCGCGTAAATGTCTGCAACGGATACAGCACCGCATAACGCTCTGACGCCGTGCTAAGCGCCCCCATCGGCACAGACCCCGATGTATGGGCGACAAGACCCTTTACGCGCGGCATTGCTGCGGCAATAGGCCTGACAGCAGCGTCGGAGGTCGAAATCAGATAGAAGTCGGCGTCAGCAGGGATGTCGGCGACATTGTCAACGGCGTTGCATCCCTCAAACTCATCGGCAAGACGCTCGGCGTGCGACTGAGTGCGACTGCAGACAGCCTCAATGCGACACCTGCCCCGCGAAAGTCCGCGCGAAAGATGCGTCGCCACATTTCCCGCGCCGATAATGACTACACGAGGCTTATAATTTAGATTGTCAGTATCTTCGCTCACCACTTGCCTATGTGAACTTTCTCCCAAAGCAGTTTGTCGGGGTCAACCGGGCGGCGGGTCTCGTCTATCTGTCCGAATGTGACAATACATTCTACCGAAATATCGTCGGGGATGCCAAGTAACTCGCGGATAACGGTCTCAGAGTCCTCACCGTCGGCAGCAAAGCGGTTGCGCACCTGTATCCAGCACGAGCCGAGTCCGAGATCGGCCGCCTGAAGATGCATCAGTAAGGCCGCACAGGTGGCGTCTTCGACATAGACATCGCTCTTTGTCGAGTCAACTGCAACGACCACTGCAAAAGCGGCGGTCGAGATAGGCTTGGTGCCAAACTGTTTGCATTCGGCCATACGGGCGAGCATTTCTTTATCCTCGACAACGACAAATTGCCACGGACGGCCTGATTTTGAGGATGGGGCAAGCAGAGCCGCCTCAAGGATTGTACGCACATCACCCGCATCGACCGGCTCGTCTTTGTAGCGGCGGATGCTGTGGCGCGTCAGCAGAAGATTGTGGAGATTTTCCATAAAGCTATCGTGTTATCGGCGGCATACCCACGCACCGGGGAAGCGGTCGGCTAATCCGACGGCCGCATCAGCAGTCATGCGCGAAGTAAGCCCTGTAGCGGCGAAAACGCGATAGCGACCGTCTTTGGCGAGTATGCCTAATTTTTGGTCAGAATGTTGAGAGAGGTATTTTTGTGCCTCGGATTCAGTGGCAAGCGAGGCTATTACGAGACAATACGGATCATCGTCGACAAAACGTGGCGCAGACGATGTGCCTTTGACATTCGATGCTATTTCAGCGTCGCGACGGGCGGCGACAGAGCGTATATATGCGTTATGAGAGGCAGTGTCGACAACCGTTGCGGCATCGTTACGGCGATCGATAACCAGAACGAGCGCCTGTGAGGCAGCATCACCCGGCATCTGTATAAGATTTGTTTTATGGCTATCAGCGACATTCGCCGGAGTTTTCAGCTCAAAGTTCTCAACCCCGAAAGATGCATACTGGGCATTGTCTACATCAATAGGTGTCGTCAGCACAAAACTCAGCGCAAGAATCAGAGCCAGCGATGCGGCGACACTTGCGGCTCGGATGGCATAACGGCCAAAACGTCCATGCACTGCGCCTGTCTGAGACCGTACAGCCTCAGCGGCGCGCATGCCTGCCACAACAGATACGGGTCTCAGGCTCAGCGACGGCAGCCACATGGTCTGAGGACTGATGAAACAGCCCGACGGCTCAAAATACATCAGCCCTTCGGCATCAAGCCTGAGTTCGCCGACAGCGCCCACGGTGAGCGAACGAGTCTCCTCAAGACAACGGTGCATAATCTCGACATCTCCGGTCACTGTCTTGAGCGCGGCGTCATAGCCGAGCTGCATGGCGCGGGCGACAGAGTTGACGAGCAGGCCGTCGTTGCGGTCGAGCGTGGGATTGAAAGTGAACGTACGCGACGGCGGCAACATGGTCTGACCGTCGTCTGAAAGACGCGCGCCGACCTGATGCGCTATAAACGCTCCAAATCCCGGCACTATAACACAATCGTGCGAGACGAGGAGGTATTCGATATGTCGTATTACATTGTTCACGTTACAAATTTATCGTCTTTTTTTCAGATAACAAAACATTTTTCTGCGTCTTTTAGCTTATCTGCGCCTTGCCGACATAAAATCTATGTCTAACTTTGTCAGGTCCAACATCACAAAAACTTATCAACATATTATCAACATAATGCGCCTGTCATCAGCCTTCATCACCGCTTTACTCCCTCTTATACTCCTGCTCGCCTCCGCTCCCGTCGTCTCTGCCGACGACAAGGATTATGACGAGAATCCATATTTTCTGCTTATGGGCGAGGCTGACAAGGCCATTGCCGACGGCAAATACGAGGACGCAGCCGACCGTATCAACGAGGCAATGAGCATCGACCCTAAAAATCCGGGCAACCTCATCCTGCGCTCAAACCTCGCCATGGTCTACTCTTATTTAGACCGCGACTCGACGGCCATCGCCACTTTGGACTCGCTTATCGCCGAGGCCCCGTCGATGAGCGTGGCCATCGCCAACCGCGGACGTCTCTATCTCAAGACCAGCCAAAACCGTCGCGCCTACGACGACTTCGAGCGCGTCATCAGTCTCGACTCGCTCAACCGCGACGCACGCTATTTCCACGGCATGATGGCGCTCTACGGCGGTCATCAGGACACGGCCGAGGCCGACTTCGCCGTGCTCAGCTCTGTCGACGCCGACAGCTATCAGACAGCCGTGGCTCTCAGTACGTTATACTCGCTGACAGGCCGCGACCGCGAGGCCGTACCTTATTTCGAGAAACTTATAAAACTGGAGCCAACTCCCGAGTTCTATGCCGGTCTGGCCGGCTGCCTACTGTCGTTGGGAGAGCTGTCGCGCGCATCGGAGACCATCGACGCGGGACTAAAGCGCCACAGTCATGACCCCGAGCTATATTACTATCGCGCTTGGCTCAACCGCGACCGCTTCCGCTTGGACGAAGCCCACAGCGATGCCCGCCGCGCCATCGAACTCGGGGCATCGGCTGACCGCGTCAACGCCTTGTTCGAAAAGCATTAACGTATATTGCGGCGGTTGAGCTCCGCCTGATAGCGCCGTGCATTGGCCTGATGTGTCGCAAAATCACGGGCAAAATTGTGATAGCCCGAGAAATCCTCGCGCGCGCACATATACAGATAATCATGCTCCGGCGCACCGAGCACAGCCTCAAGTGTCGCTCGTTCGGGCATACGTATCGGGCCCGGCGGCAGACCCGTGTTCTTATAAGTATTGTAAGGGGAGTCCACCTTCAGATGATTGCCGCGGATGCGACGCAGCGAGAAGTCGCCCACGGCAAACTTGACCGTCGGGTCAGCCTGCAGGGCCATGCCTCGCTTGAGGCGGTTAAGATACAGCCGCGCCACCTTTGGACGCTCGTCGCTCTTTGCAGTCTCCTCCTCCACTATCGACGCCACAGTGGCCACCTCGACCGGACTGAGTCCCATTGCGCGCGCCTCAGCCCGGCGTTCGTCGGTCCAGAAATTGTCACGGACATCCGACAGACGCTCGACAACCACTGCCGCCGGCGAAGTCCAGTAAAATTCATATGTATCGGGTACGAAAGCAGCAATATAGCCTTCTTTAGTGAAATTCTTTGCGGCAAGTACAGTGTCGCAGGCGGCAAGGAAATCGGCCTTATCAAACTCCATGCGGTCGCCGACTCGTTCGGCAAGTTGCTGCAAAGTACGTATATTATTAAAAGTCAACCTGACAGGTGTCTGACGCCCATCCTTGATACGTTTAGCGACCGATACGGCGCTCTGCCCCGGCTCAACGACATAAGAGCCGTGAGAGCGCGACGTTTCGCCTCCAAGCAAATCCCACAGCGTCGCCACACGACCGCCGTAGCTTTCGCCCAAGGCGCGTTTCAGCTCAGCTGCGACAGAGTCAGTCGTCGCGTCAGCGCCGATATAGACGCGCGTAGCCGTTTTGCCGTCATACGACACAAATGCCGCCTTATAGACCATAAATGCAGCTACAACGCACACCGCAGCGGCAATTGCCGCCGCCAAAAATATCTTTTTACGAATACTCTTTGTCATAATTTCAAATTACCCTGCAAAAATAAGTAATAAATCGGATATGGCGGCTAAATTAGCCATAATAGCTAATTATCCAAATTTTCCTTATCTTTGCAATATTATAATTGCAAACCATGAATCTGAAATTGATTATATCCGCTGTGGCGGTTGCGGCATGTGCCGTGACAGCCGACGCATGCACATCGATGATAGTAAGCGCCTCCCGTTCGGCCACGGGACGTCCCCTCCTGTGGAAACACCGAGACACAAGTCAGGAAAGCAACTTCGTCGAGCGTCGCGAGGCTGTCAACGGCCGCCACGCCTACACCGCTCTCTACAACGCCGGAGACTCGACACTGAGCGAGGCATGGATGGGTGTCAACGACGCCGACTTCGCCATAATGAACACCGCATCCTATAATCTCGCGCCCGACACAGCCCGCTACAAAGACCGCGAAGGCGCCGTGATGACCGAGGCTCTCGCCGTCTGTGAGACTGTCGACGACTTCGAGCGACTATTGGAACGTCTGCCCAAGCCGATGGGCGTTCAGGCCAACTTCGGCGTCATCGACGCCAACGGCGACGGCGCATATTTTGAGACCGATGACTATACTTTCAAGCGCTATGACCTGAAAGATGCCGAAAACGGTGTGCTGATACGCACAAACTACTCCGTGTCAGGCAACGATACTGACGGATACGGCTACATACGCTACGAAAACGCCCGCCGGCAACTTGCCCCAGCCATCGCCAATCACTCAGTCTCGCCCGAATTGCTGACCGAGGGCATCAGCCGCTCGTTCTACCACTCGCTGCTCGACCGCGACATGGCAGCTGACAACGCCAGCCGATGGATCATCGACCAAGATTATATACCGCGCCGCTCGTCGACAGCCTCTGTCGTCATCGAGGGCGTCACTCCCGGCTCCACCGGCGAGAAATCAGTCATGTGGGCCGCACTCGGCTATCCTCCATGCGCCGCAGTCGAGGCTGCCACTGTCGACTTCGTGCCGGAGACGATGCGCCCTACCCTGCCCGGTTGGAAATCCGTCAGCGCCGAGCGCACCATAGAGATGAAACACCGCGCCTTCCCCATCACGCGCGGCAGCGGACCCCACTATATCGACATGGATTATCTGCGCCCCGTCATCGCAGCACGTCGCGCTGAAAGCATGGCTGCATACAAGGCTTACAGAGAAAAACAACAGAAATGAACAAAGAAAAATATATCTACGAACTCGAAATCAAGGTGCGCGACTATGAGGTCGACGCCGAAGGCATAGTCAACAATGCTGTCTATCTGCACTATCTCGAGCACACTCGCCACGAGTTCTGCGAGATGGCCGGTCTGTCATTCCGCGAGATGCGCGCCGAGGGCATCGACCCGGTGCTGTCACGTATCGAAGTCGACTACAAGACTCCGCTCGGACTCGGTGACACGATGATAAGCAAACTCAACATCAGCCGCCGCGGCCCTCAGTTCATTTTCCGTCAGGACATATTCAAGCCCGACGGCACCCCGGTCGTCCGCGCCAAAGTCAGCATAGCCTGTCTCGAGCACGGCCGCCTTGGTCGTGGCGAACGGCTCGCCGAGGCCTTCAAAGACTATCTCGACTGAAACTGCCCCTATAACCATGACCTCAGCTGACCACTCGCTTAAAACACGCATCGCCCTGTCGATGCTCAAGGGCATCAATCTGTCGACAGCCGGACGGCTGCTCGGGCTGATTGACAGCCCCGAGCGTTTTTTTGAGCTGAGCGAGTCTCAACTGAGAATGTTGACGGGCCTTGACAGCAAAGCTACTGACAACACACAGCGCGCCCGGCTTTTGCAGCTCGCCGACAAAGAGTCAGACTTTGTCAGGACCAAGGGTATCACAACCATGTTCTGTGGCGACAGCAACTATCCGGCCCGTCTGAGCGACTGTGACGATGCGCCTGCCATGCTCTATGCCTGCGGCGACCGCGAGGCGCTTGACCGTCCGCAGAGCATCGCCGTCGTCGGCACACGCCACGCCACTCCCTACGGTCTCGATTTTACATCCAAATTAGTCTCAGAACTCACCGAGACTCTTGACCGGCCGCTGATTGTCAGCGGTCTGGCCTACGGCATCGACATAGCCGCACACCGCGCCGCCCTCGCTGCCGGCACTCCGACCGTGGCCGTCGTGGCTCACGGTCTAAATACCATCTATCCCGCCGAGCACCGTCAGACTGCCGCCAAGATTGTCTCGTCAGGAGGAGCCTTGGTCACCGAGTACACCTCATCGTCTCCAATACACCGCAGTAACTTTCTCGCACGCAACCGTATAGTCGCCGCCTTGGCCGACGTGACCGTTGTGGTCGAAAGCGATGTCCGCGGAGGCGCCATGTCGACGGCCCGCATAGCCTCGGCCTACAACCGAGAGGTAATGGCTCTGCCCGGCCGAACTATCGACACCTACAGCCGAGGATGCAACGAGCTGATTGCAAAAGAGACCGCCCGCATTATACGCTCCGCCGACGACCTCATCAATCTTATGGGCTGGATGCCCCGTCGCCGTCAAAACCTTCAGCGACAGATAGTCTTCGAACTGACCGATGAGCAAAGCCGCATCGTCGATTTCATCACTTCTCATCCCGAGGCCACTGTCAACGACATGTGCGCGGCGCTTCATACGCCCTACAGCGTCCTGAGCGCCACACTCTTCGAAATGGAGATGTCAAATCTGATAATGACACTCCCCGGAGGACATTTTGCAGCCATAGCCCGTTAACAATATAAATGATTTATACGTTATATCTAAATAATTGCATAACTATCACCGCAACAAACTTAAACATATAACCATGAGCCGAAAATTCATACCCGAATCCGAGCTGATTATCAATTCAGACGGTTCTGTTTTCCACCTGCATCTGCGTCCCGACCAGCTCACCGACCGCGTGATACTCGTCGGCGACCCGGCCCGTGTCAACATGGTGGCCGAGTTCTTTGACACAAAGACATTTGGGGTCTCGTCACGCGAATTCCACACCATCGGCGGCACATATAAAGGCAAGCCCATCATGTGTCTGAGCCATGGCATCGGTCCCGACAACATCGACATAGTCATCAACGAGCTTGACGCTTTGGCCAACATCGACTTCGACACCCGCGAAGTCAAAGATAACAAACGTGTTCTGACCCTCGTGCGCATCGGCACATCGGGCGCCCTGCAGCCGGAGCTTTCGCTCGGCACTCCCGTAATCGCCGAGAAATCAATCGGTTTTGACGGCGTCCTCAACTATTACGCAGGCCGCAACGAGGTTGCCGACCTCGACTTCGAGCATGCCCTCTGCCGCCACACCGACTGGAATCCGCTGTGGGCCAAGCCTTACGTCGTCGACGCCGACCCGGAACTGGTCGCACGCATAGGCGGTGACGACATGGTCAGAGGCAACACCATCTCGGCTGTCGGTTTCTACGGTCCTCAGGGCCGCGAACTCCGTCTGCCGCTCTCCAATCCGGACCTCAACAGCCGCCTCGAGTCATTTGAGCACAAAGGACGCCGCATCACCAACTACGAGATGGAGAGCGCACCCCTGCAGGGACTCGGCAAGCTCATGGGTCACAAAGCAATGACCGTCTGCTCGATTATCGCCAACCGTTTCAACACCGAGGCCAATCCCAACTACAAATCGGGTGTGCGCGACCTCGTCGCTACGGTGCTCGAGCGCATCTGATATCGCATTATTTCGCCCGGCCCCGCTGTTATTCGCCCGGCCGGGCGAGTCATATATAACCAATCACTTATTCACATATCTTTATGACAAAACGTACAGCCGCTGTGTTTGCGGCTATAAGCCTTGCCGTTACGGTCTTTGCAGTCGGTGACGGCAACCCTAATCCCATGCGGCTATGGTATGAGCGTCCGGCCGAGACTTGGGTTGAAGCCCTCCCTTTGGGTAACGGACGCATCGGCGCCATGGTCTACGGGACACCCGCCTCTGACGAATTTCAGCTCAACGAGGAGCACATCTGGGGCGGAGGCCCATATAACAACACCAACCCAAAGGCCAAAGACGCCCTGCCCGAGATTCGCCGCCTGATTTTTGCCGGCGAGAACGCCAAGGCTCAGGAGCTATGCGGTCCGACAATCTGCTCGCCCGACGGCGCCAACGGCATGCCCTATCAGACCGTAGGCTCGCTGCGCCTCGACTTCGACAGTTTCGCCGGCAAAGATTACAAAAACTACCGCCGCGAGCTCGACTTGGACCGCGCAGTCGCCGTGACGGCTTTTGAGGTCGACGAGACCGCCTATCGCCGCGAAGCCTTCACCTCACTGAGCGACGATATGCTTATCATCAGGCTGACTGCCGACCGCGACGGCAAAATTGACTTCCGTGCGCGCTACACATCGCCTTACTCGGACTATAAAGTCAGTGTGACTCCCGACGGACTGCTGCGCTTGGACGGTCGCGGCGACACCCACGAGGGCATCGAGGGCAAAATCAAATTCACCGTGCTAACACGCATCGACCACCGCGGCGGCAAGGTTACAGCCGTCGGCGACAGCGCCCTGAGCCTGACCGGCGCCGACGAGGCTACGATTTATGTATCGGCCGGCACAAACTTTGTCAACTACAAGGATGTCAGCGGCAACGCCGAAACCGTGGCCCGCAAGGCGCTTGCCCATGCAGGCCGCGACTACGACAAGGCCCTCTCTGACCACATCGTTAAATATCAGTCGCTATTCGGCCGCGTGCGCCTCGACCTCGGCTCGACGCCTCAGATTGACAAGCCCACAGACCGCCGCGTGGCCGAATTTGCCACCGAGTTTGACCCGCAGCTCGCCGCGCTCTACTTCCAGTTCGGCCGATATCTGCTGATAAGTTCGTCGCAGCCCGGCGGCCTCCCCGCCAACCTTCAGGGCATCTGGAACGACAAACTGCACGCGCCGTGGGACGGCAAATACACCACCGACATCAACGTCGAGATGAACTACTGGCCGGCCGAAGTCACCAACCTCCCCGAGATGCACGAGCCTTTTGTCGACATGGTCAGGAATGTCTCACAACAGGGCCGTCAGTCGGCCGAAATGTACGGATGCCGTGGCTGGACTCTCCATCACAACACCGACATATGGGCTTCGACAGGTGCGGTTGACGGTCCGAGCTACGGCGTCTGGCCAACGTGTAACGCATGGTTCTGCCAGCACCTTTATGACCGCTACCTATACTCAGGCGATAAAAAATATCTCGCCGAGGTCTATCCGATGATGGCCGACGCGTGCCGCTTCTTCCTCGACTTTCTCGTCGAAGAGCCGGAGAGCGGCCGACTGGTAGTCGCCCCGTCTTACTCACCCGAGAACTCGCCCGAGGTCAACGGCAAGCGCAGCTTTGTCATCGTGGCCGGTGCGGCAATGGACAATCAGATGGTGGCCGACCTCTTCCGCAACACCATCGACGCAGCCGCCGTTACGGGCGACGACAAAGCCTTTGTCGACAGCCTGCGTCGTGTTGCCGACCGCCTTGTGCCGATGCAGACAGGCCGCTGGGGACAGATGCGCGAGTGGATGCACGACTGGGACAATCCCAAAGACCGTCACCGCCACACATCTCACCTCTGGGCGCTCTATCCCGGGCGACAGATAACCATCGACAATCCGCGCCTGATGGATGCCGCACGCACCACTCTCGAGGGTCGCGGCGACCATTCGACAGGCTGGTCTATGGGCTGGAAAGTCTGCTTCTGGGCACGTCTCTTGGACGGCAACCACGCGCTCAAGCTCATCACAGAGCAGCTGACACCCGTGACAGACGCCAACGGTCAAAACGGGGGCACCTACCCCAACCTATTTGACGCCCACCCGCCATTCCAGATTGACGGCAACTTCGGCTGCTGCGCCGGCATCGCTGAGATGTTGCTGCAGTCACACGGTGGCTATGTCGACCTGCTGCCGGCGCTGCCTGACGCATGGGCTGACGGCGAGGTTAACGGACTGCGCGCCCGCGGCGGTTTCACCATCGACGCTCTGAAATGGGCCGACGGAAAGCCGGCCGAAGTCAACATCGTCTCCAACGCAGGCGGCGAGCTTCGTCTGCGCTCTGCCACGCCACTTAAACGTGCCGACGGCAAAAAACTCAAAAAAGCCTCAGACAAGCCGGTCAGCAACCCGCTGCTGCGCGCCCAGACCATCCTCGAGCCTGTCTATGACGGCCACGAGAGCGGCATGACCAAAGAGCGCGGCGGATACTTCTATGACATAAAGACGCGCTCCGGCGAACACATCATGCTCGTCGCCGACAAATAAACGCAAATCAACTATGCCCTGACAGCGGGCGCCGCAGATGATCTGTGACGGCCGCTGTCGCTGTCACTTGCCTATGTCGGTCAGATTTAGTAACTTTGCGAAGTTTTTGACGCCCGCGAGGCTCAGCAGACCCCGCGGCTCATCTATTCTAAAATTTCCGTTACAAACAGATATAATTTTTGTCTATGAACAAACCAACCCTATTTGTACTCGCGGCCGGTATGGGAAGCCGTTACGGAGGCCTCAAACAACTCGACGGAGTCGGCCCTTCAGGCGAGACAATAATGGATTACTCTATATATGATGCCATACGCTCCGGATTCGGCCGCGTTGTCTTTGTCATCAGACACGATTTCGACAGCGAATTCAGAGAGAAAGTTCTCAAAAAATACGAAGGCGCGATAGACACAGCCGTTGTCTATCAGGAGGTCGACGCCCTGCCCGAAGGTTACAAGGCCCCGGCTGACCGCACACGTCCGTGGGGCACAAATCATGCCGTAATGATGGGCCGCAACGTCATTGACGGCCCCTTTGCTGTCATCAATGCCGACGATTTCTACGGCCGCGACGCATTTGAGGTCATCGGACGCGAGCTCTCCAAGGAAAACCGCGGCCGCGGCCACTACTGCATGGTCGGATTCCGTGTCGGCAACACCATGACCGAAAACGGCTCCGTATCGCGCGGTGTCTGCCGCACAAGCAACGGCCGCCTCGCCAACATCGTCGAGCGCAAGGCCATCAGTTATGACCCTGACCACAAAATCGTCTTCAATGACGAGCACGGCGTGCAGCAGACCCTCGACGAGTCTACCCCCGTGTCGATGAATCTATGGGGCTTCACGCCTGACTACTTCGAATACTCCGAACGCGAGTTCCGCCGCTTCCTTGACAAATACATCGACATCGAGGGCCGCGAGTTCTTCATCCCCTCGGTCGTCGACAAACTGATTAAAAACGGCGAGGCCACAGTCGACGTTTTAGACACCCACTCGCGCTGGTTCGGAGTCACATATCCTGCCGACCGACAGACAGTGGTTGATTCGCTCAAAGCGCTCCACGAAAACGGCACCTATCCCTCGAAACTCTTCTGACAATGGATTTCAAACTGACAGCCACAGCGCCTGACAGCGCGGCTCGTGCGGGCCTGATCACCACTGACCACGGCACAATTGAGACCCCGATTTTCATGCCGGTCGGCACACTTGGCACTGTCAAGGGAGTCCACACACGCGAACTGCGCGACGACGTCAAGGCGCAAATCATACTCGGCAACACCTACCATCTTTATCTGCGCCCCGGCATGGACATCATCCGTCGCGCCGGAGGTCTGCACAAATTCAACGGATGGGATCGGCCGATTCTCACAGACAGCGGCGGCTTTCAGGTCTTCTCTTTGAGTGAAAACCGCAAACTGACCAAGGAAGGCGCACACTTCCGCAGCCACATCGACGGCTCGCGCCACCTCTTCACGCCCGAAAATGTCGTCGACATACAGCGCACCATCGGCTCTGACATCATGATGGCACTCGACGAGTGCCCGCCCGGCACAGCCGAACGCTCTTATGCCCGCAAGTCGCTCGACCTGACCAAGCACTGGCTTGAGCGCGGCTGGAAACACTTCACGGAGACCGAGCCACTCTACGGCCACTCGCAGGCCTACTTCCCCATCGTACAGGGTTGCACATACCCCGACCTGCGCCGCGAGTCGGCACGTTTTGTGGCCGACCTCGGCGCTGACGGCAATGCCATCGGAGGCCTCGCCGTAGGCGAGCCGGCTGAGGTGATGTATGACATGATAGATGTAGTCAACGACATTCTGCCGGCCGACAAACCGCGCTACCTCATGGGCGTAGGCACACCTGTCAACATCCTCGAGGCCATCGACCGCGGCGTCGACATGATGGACTGCGTGATGCCCACACGCAACGGCCGCAACGGTCTGCTCTTCACCTCCGAGGGCACGATGAACATGCGCAACCTCAAGTGGGCCGACGATTTCAGTCCGCTGTGGCCCGACAGCCCGTGCTTCGTCGACCAAGTCTACACTAAGGCCTATGTGCGCCATCTTTTCATTTCTCAGGAGCTGCTGGCCATGCAGATAGCCTCAATACACAATCTCGCCTTCTACCTGTGGCTCGTCGGCGAAGCGCGCCGTCACATCATCGCAGGCGATTTCAAAGACTGGAAGACCGAAATGTGCGCCAAACTGATGCGCAGACTCTAAATAGTTTAATCTCTCCTCAATAACAAGCGGCAATGTTCAAGATTCTCGACCGATATATAATACGCAAATTCCTCGGCACCTATGTTTTTGCCATCGTGCTACTGCTGGCCATCGTAGTGATGTTTGATATCAATGAGAAACTTGACGCCTTCCTCAAAGCACCGCTCAAAGCGACAATAGTAGACTATTTTGTCAACTTTCTGCCATACTTCGCCAATCAGTTCTCGCCGCTTTTCACGTTTATCGCAGTTATATTCTTTACATCTAAATTGGCCGACAACAGCGAGATAATCGCCATGCTCTCGACCGGCATGAGCTACCGCCGATTGCTTAGGCCCTATCTTTTCTCGGCCCTCATCATCGCTTCGTGCACCTTTGTTCTCGACGCATATATCATCCCGCCGGCCAACATCAAGCGCATCGACTACTCAAACACCTACGTCAAAAACAAACGCGTCGACTACGGCTCTAACATCATGCTGATGGTCGCTCCCGGCGAAATCGCCTACATGAGCCGCTACGACAATATATCCAAGACCGGCTCGCGTTTCTCACTCGAATCGTTTGACGAGAACAAACGACTGACCTCGCGACTGACCGCCCAGACCATCAAGTGGGATACTCTTTACAACTGGCGCGTAACCGACTACGTGATACGCGATTTCAAAGACAACCGCGAGTTTATCACCAAAGGTCGCTCATTAGACACGATTATACCCTTCCAGCCGCGCGACTTCCTCATCTCGAAAAATGACCACGAAAAGATGACCACGCCCGAGCTTACCGAATATATCGACAGCCAGAAGAGCCGCGGTGTGGCCAACATCAAGACCTTCGAGACCGAATATCAGCGCCGCTACGCCATGACGGCAGCCGCCTTCATCCTGACAGTCATAGGCATGGCTCTGTCGTCGCGCAAGGTCAAGGGCGGCATGGGCGTCAACATCGGCATAGGCCTTGTGCTGAGTTTCAGCTATATATTATTTATGACTGTGACTCAAACCTTTGCGCTGTCAGGTCAGACATCGCCTTTCATAGCGATGTGGATTCCCAATTTCATTTATACGATTATCGCCATAGTGCTCTACCGACGCGCGTCACACGCCTGATAAGGCATCATTTGCGATTGGCCTCGCGGTATTTGCTCTCGTCGGCGTCATCGAGTATGCTTAGATACGAGGCGTAGCGTGATGCCGCAATCTCCTGACGCTCAACAGCATCAAGCACTGCGCAACCCGGCTCATGTGTGTGTGTGCAATCACCGAAACGGCAATCGGACGATACGCGGAAAATCTCAGGAAAATAATGTGCGACCTCGTTACGGGCGAAATCTACAGTGCCGAATCCGCGCACACCCGGCGTGTCTATAATCTCGCCGCCGCCCGGCAAATCAAACATTTCGGAGAATGTCGTTGTGTGCATGCCAGTACCGTGAGCGGCTGAAATAGCGGCTGTACGCAGATCAAGTCCCGGTATCAGGCGGTTGATAATCGATGATTTGCCCACTCCGGAGTTGCCCGAGAGCAACGTCACCTTGTCGCGCAGCATCTCGCGGAGCGCGTCGATGCCCTCGCCCGTACGCGCCGAAACGCAGACCACGTCATAGCCTATCGAACGATAGAGATAGACTACTGCGTCCAAGAGCTCTCGGTCATCGGGCTCGGTCAGGAGGTCGGTTTTATTGATGACTATCAGAGCTTTGACGCCATAAGCCTCAGCCGTGGCAAGAAAACGGTCTATAAATGTGGTCGATGTCGGAGGGTCGGCCAAAGTGACGACAAGCAGCGCGCAATCTATATTGGCGGCAATTATATGAGACTCCTTTGACAGATTGCTCGCACGGCGTATGATATAGTTTGTCCGAGGTGTGATGGCTGTAATATAAGCCGTGCCGTCAGATGCGGGCACTCCGACGGTCACGAAATCACCGACCGCCACCGGATTGGTGGTGCGGATTCCTTTAATTCGGAAATTGCCTTTTATCTTGCAGCTGATATCGGCCGACCCGTCATTGGGGCGGACTACGTAGTGAGAGCCGGTGTTGCGTATGACGCGACCTTCCATAATATTGACAAATCGTTGATTTCTAATAATAACAATGTAAAATTACAATATTCCGTCGAGACTGACCAAATTTACCCGATATTTTTTATTGCTGAATATCAACATTTTACGCAAACATGAACTAAAATTAATATAAATTGTTAAAGAAATAAAGAGATTAAAAGAGAAATTATTACTATGTTTGCAGACACATAGTAATATTTAATGTTATAATTTAGTTTTGTCTAACATTCATATTAACAAGAGAAAAGCAATGAACACTGAAACAATCGGCACAAACGCCGGAACCGTATGGGTTGCTCTTAATGGAGCTGACGCTCTTGGCATCAAACAGATTAAGAAAATCACTAAACTGAAAGATAAAGAGGTTTTCGCTGCTCTCGGATGGCTTGCCCGCGAAGGCAAAATCAATATTGACGCCGACCCCGAGGACGAGAAAGAATTTATCATATCCTTAGTACAGGGCTGCTGATAAGCTACCTGTCATTACCTTTAACGGGCCGCCGCAAACGACGCAGTCTAATAAACTGAGTCAGATTACGACGGCCCGAGTTGTGAATCGCCATAATCATATCGACAATGGATCAGGAATTCAGTTCACGAGTGCTCGAAGATGCAGTAACCGAACTGTCACGACTGCCCGGAATCGGACGCAAGACAGCTCTAAGGCTTGCGTTATATTTACTGCGCCGCGACGAAAAAGAGGCAACCGCTCTCGGCGAGGCTATCATACGCCTGCGTCGCGACATCTGCTACTGCCGCGTGTGCCACAACATCAGCGAGCAGGAACTATGTCCCATCTGTGCCTCGCCGTCACGTGACCAACGGACTGTTTGCGTCGTCGAGAATGTCAAAGACGTGATGAGCATTGAGAATACCGGACAGTTCCGCGGAGTTTATCATGTGCTCGGCGGCCTGATTTCGCCAATCGACGGCGTCGGTCCTGACATGCTCGAGATAAACTCCTTGGTCGACCGTGTCCGCGGCGGTGAGGTCGACGAAGTCATTCTGGCGCTAAGCGCCACGATGGAGGGCGACACAACAAATTTCTACATCTACCGTCGACTCGCCGACACCGGCGTCAGACTGACACAATTAGCACGCGGCATGTCGGTCGGCAACGAAATCGAGTACACCGACGAAGTCACCCTCGGCCGCTCGCTCCTCAACCGCGTCCCCTTCAGCTCGCAGTTTAAATAACAATGTAGGGACATGCCTTTGGCATGTAAAATTTGCACTATCATGGAAATTCTCACCGGTACCAAAATATCACTCCGCGCCGTAGAGCCGTCAGACCTTGACAGCCTGTATCTATGGGAGAACGACACCGAGTCTTGGCCATCAGGCGCCAACCGCGCACCGCTCAGCCGCCAGCTGCTCTGGAACTACATACAGAATTATCGTGCCGACATATTCTCTGACCGCTGTCTCCGCCTGATTATCACCGACAACGCCGCCGATAACACACCCGTAGGCCTCGTCGAGCTGTATGACTATGACCCGCGCGACCGACGCGCCATGCTCGGCATCTATGTGGCCAAAGCGTCACGCCGCCGGGGCTTTGCCCGTGAGGCACTCGCCCTCACGGCCGACTATGCGCGCCGCGTCGTCGACATGCACCAGCTTGCCGTCATCGTGGCCGAGGACAACCGCGAGTCTCTCAGACTTTTCACCGATGCCGGCTACAAATCGTCAGGCAAGTTGCGGTCATGGCTGCGTCATGACGGCCTCTATCACGACGCCATCATAATGCAGCTGTTATTTCCTTACTAACAGAATCTTACGAGAGTAATTTGACAAGTTCGGCGGGTGTCACCTTTGACTGCTCGCCTGTCGTCATGTTCTTGAGCGTGACCGTGCCTTCGGCCAGCTCAGACTCGCCGATTATGGCCATATACGGGATATTGAGTGCATCGGCATAGCCTATCTGCTTCTTCATCTTGGCGCAGTCAGGATAAAGCTCGGCGCTCACGCCGGCAGCACGCAGCTCCTTGATTATGCGCATCGACTCTGCGGCCTCGGCCACGCCGAAGTTAGCGAATATCACCGTGGTCGACGCCAATGTCGTCTCGGGATAAAGCTCGAGCGTGTTGAGCACATCATAAATACGGTCTGCGCCAAACGAAATACCTACGCCCGACAGACCCGGCATGCCGAAGACACCCGTGAGATTGTCGTAGCGGCCTCCGCCCGTGATTGAGCCGATAGCCACGTCCAAAGCCTTGACCTCGATTATTGTACCGGTATAGTAGTTAAGACCGCGGGCGAGCGATACATCCAAATCAAGCTCGGCGCGCAATCCGAGGGCCATGGTCTGCGATGTGACGAATTTCAGCTCATCGACGCCCTTGAGACCCGTCTCGGAGTTGGCTAAGAGGCTGCTCAGCGCTGCAAGGCGCTCGTCTAAAGTGCCGCTTATTGACAATATGGGCTGCAACGCGGCAATCGCCTCAGCATTCAGACCGCGCTCGGCCAGCTCGGCATTGACGTTGTCGATGCCGATTTTATCGATTTTGTCTATGGCTACGGTAATGTCTATTATTTTGTCGGGCTCGCCGATAATCTCGGCGATGCCGGCAAGCACTTTGCGGTTATTGAGCTTGATGGCGATGCGGATGCCGAGACGGGCAAACACCTCGTCAATCATCTGCAGCAGCTCCACCTCGTTATATAATGAATCCGACCCTACAACGTCAGCGTCACACTGATAGAACTCGCGGTAGCGGCCCTTCTGCGGGCGGTCGGCGCGCCATACAGGCTGTATCTGGAAACGCTTGAACGGCATCTGCAGCTCATTGCGGTGCTGCACGACGAAGCGGGCGAAAGGCACCGTAAGGTCATAGCGGAGACCCTTCTCGCAGATTTTGGCGGCGAGACGAGCGCAATTGCCGGAGTCGACAAGCTCGCGGTCGACACCACACATGAAGTCACCCGAGTCAAGTATTTTGAAAAGAAGCTTATCGCCCTCCTCTCCATACTTGCCCATCAGGGTCGACAGCTGCTCCATAGCCGGAGTCTCTATCTGACGGAAACCATAGAGGCGGAAGACATCACGGATTGTGTCAAATATATAGTTGCGGCGGGCCATTTCGACTGTCGAGAAGTCGCGCGTACCTTTGGGTATCGAGGGTTTCTGAGCCATAGCTGATGGAATCTTTAAAGTTGTGTCATTTTATTGAGTCACAAATTTACAATTTTTTTGTCAAAGTCACTAACTTTGCAGCATTATGCAACAAGAAGAAAAATCATTTAACGAGATGCAGACCGTCAAGCGTCACTTCTTCGCTCTGCGCAACGGAGTGATTGCCGACGTGTTGCGAAAGGGCGGCTGCCCTTACCGCATAATTTTCGGTCTTAATCTGCCGCAGATTGTCGAGACCGCCGCCGAGACGCCTCACAGCCGTGAGCTTGCCGAGCGTCTTTGGGCAAACACGACGACACGCGAGAGCATGCTGCTCGCCCCGATGCTTGTCGACCGTGACGATTTCACTATCGACGGCGCCCTCAGATGGATTGAGTCAATGCCGGAGTCTGCCGAAACGGCCGACGTGCTCTGTCACCGCCTGTTGCGCCATCTGCCTTATGCTCTCGAGCTTGCCGGGCTACTCAGCGACACACGCAGAGACATCGAGGTTTACACCGGCCTTAGACTGATGGCAAATTTAGTCTACATCCATCCGTCAAAGGCAAAAGCATACGCCGAGACATACCTCGCCGCACACGACGGTAGCGATGCACCCCACGCCCGACTCGCCCGTCAGATTATCGACGAAGCCGACTTCGTAAATTCTTAAATAAACAGGATTTCAGCGCCACTTCTGCGACAGACGGTCGCCCAACCACAGGCCGCCGAGGATGAGTGCGCAACCGAATATGCCTACCAACGACACATGCTCGTGGATGAGGAGGGCCGATATGACGAGCGTGAAAATCGACTGCAGATACATGTAGTTGTTGGCCTTTACCGCGCCGACTTTCTTAATAGTCATAGCCCATAATATGTAGGCGAGCATCGAAGCGCCGAGACCGAGGAAAAGCAGATTGCCCAACACCGCAGGCTGCGTCAACAGTTCGCCCGGATTATTCAGCGGCTCGGCAAGCACAAACGGGATTGCTGTCAGCACGCCGTAGAAAAATGTCTTGCGTGTGATAAACCACACATCATAGACCGCATTAAGACGCCTCAGCACTATACTGTAGATTGACCAGCTGAAAGCGGCCGCCAATGACAAAATATCACCTAACGGACGTATCTCGACATTAAAACTGCTGTTGAAAATAACACATCCCACTCCCGTGAAGGCTATAAGCGACCCGACCATCGCACCACGGGTCGGACGTTCTGAACGATACATCAGACCGACAAGCATCGAGGTAATAAGAGGCGAAGTCGATGTCAGCAACGACACATTTGTCGTCAGCGTATACTCCAAAGCCGTATTCTCGGCAAGAAAATAAATCGAGCCGCCGCAGATGCCGCACGTCGCAAACAGCAACTCGTCGCGCAGCGAATGTGAGAACAGGTGTTTATGGCTGACAATCAACATCAGTAGCCATGCGAGTACAAATCTGTAGACATATATCTCGGCCGGTCCCATATGATGGTCGAGAAGGACTTTGGTGGACACGAAAGAGCCGCCCCACATACCGACCGTCACCAAAGCGCCTATATGACCGAGCAGTGCGTTCTTACGGCTATTAGAGATGCTTTCAACCTTTGGCATAAATTCGATATCGATTAACTCGACAAAATTAGTTAAAATTTTTGTGAGTTTCCAAACATAGTCGCCGCATAATTTGTACTTTTGTAAAGTGGTGAGCCGAGATAGGCCCCCAAAGCAGATGAATATTAACACTTAACTAAACACATTTGAATTATGAAATTTGCAAAAATCGCTTGTATAGCCCTCATCGGGTCGGCAATGCTTTTCGCCGAAACTTCCTGCTCGACAATGAACAACACCGGTAAGGGCGCCCTTATCGGAGGTGGCGGCGGCGCTGCTGTCGGCGCAGGCCTCGGAGCGCTTATCGGAGGCGGTAAAGGCGCAGGTATCGGCTCTGCCATCGGAGCGGCTGTCGGCGCAGGCGCGGGAGCGCTGATCGGCAAACGCATGGACAAACAGGAGCGCGAACTTCAGGAGCAGCTCGCCAATCAGGCCAAAGTCGAGGAAACTACAGACCAGAACGGTCTGCGCGCCATCAAGGTGACATTCGACGGCGGTATACTTTTCCCCACAGGCAAGTATACCCTCAACTCTCAGGCACAGGCCGACCTGTCGCGTTTTGCAAACTCAATCAACAACAACCCCGGCACTGACATTCAGGTTATCGGTTTCACCGACAACACCGGCTCGTTTGCCGTCAACGAGAAGCTTTCAAACGAGCGTGCCGCAGCCGTGATGAGCTACCTTGTCGACAGCGGAGTTTCGCCCACACGCATCACTGCCAAAGGCGTGCCTATGGCCGACTACGTAGCCTCTAACGAGACTGCCGCAGGCCGCGCTCAAAACCGTCGTGTCGAAATCTACATCACCGCCGGCGAACAGATGATTAAACAGGCCGAAGCCGGCACCCTGCAATAATCGTCTTAAAACATACATAAATAACCTGTCAGCGCCTCACCCGGGCGCTGATTTTTTATGTCTCTCGGCAGTCATAGATGTTGTAAAATCAAAAAAAAGCCTTGCGACGATAACTGATTGACATTAATAATATATCTTTGCACTATTAATTTACAGACAAATGGTTTCACTGTCAAAAATATTCCGCCGCACGCTGGCGGCAACAGTAATCGCTGTAAGCGCTTTAACAGCCAACGCCCTCGATTTGCCCGTCAAAAAAGTCAACGACCGCCTCTGCTATTATTATGTCGTGCGCCGTGGCGACACAGTCTACTCAATATCCAAATCGCTCGGACTCACACGCGAGCAGATTGTCAGCAGCAATCCCTCGGCCGCTGACATCGTCAAAGCCGGCGACATACTCTACTTCCCCGTGGCCGAATACAATAAAGACGGCAAGCCCCTCCGGATAGACCCTGACGAAGCTCAGTCACGCCCGGCCGAGCCCGGCATCGCATATCATAAAGTCAAGAAAGGCGAGACTCTCTACGGCATCAGCCGTCAGTATCGAATCTCCGTCGACCGCCTGATTGAGCTCAATCCTGACGCCGTCAACGGTGTGAAAGCAGGTCAGGAGCTGCGTCTGCCATCCGGC
>DXYS01000094.1:34219-41986 GCA_019415705.1 Bacteroidales bacterium
CTCCACAACCGATCAAAGACGCTCAGTCTACTACGCAGACCGCTCCCGCCACTCCGACGGTAACTGAGAATGACGAGTCGGAGCAAACAGACGCAAACACGGAGCCGTCGGAAACAAACACCACTCCCATTAAACAATTCGAAGTAACCGGCGACCTCACTCCTGTCAATCCGCCCACAACCGTTGTCACACAACCCGTAGAAACCGCCGATGACGAAACCGCAGAGGTCGAGGCGCGCCCCGTAATCAGCGTGATTCTTCCGTTCATGCTCGACGACGCCAATCCCTCACGCAAAGCAAATCTCTACACAGAGTTCTATAAAGGCCTGATGATTGCGGCCGACACCCTTTCGACCCGCGGTGACACCGTAACCATAGTCACTTATGACTGCAGCGACAGCCCCGAGCGTCTCAAAAACATCCTCGCGTCAGCCGAGCCGCGGCCGTCAGTTATTATCGCGCCCGACGACGAAGCTTCGATAGCCGCCATCGCCTCATCACCGGTTGCTGCCGACGCATACGTGCTCAATGTCTTCAGCGTACGCGACACGCTCTATCAGACTATGCCCAACGTCTTGCAGGCCAACATCCCGCAGCGTGCCATGTACCGCAAGGCCGTAGAGGCAATGCGCCGTTATTTCGACGATGCGACTCCCCTTATTTTGCGCAACGAGAACGGCCCCAATGAGAAACAGGAATTTATCAACTATCTCACCGAGCAGTACCGCCGCGAAGGCAAAGAGCCGGTCGAAGTAGTCTACGACGGCGCGTTGCTTTCGTCAAGTCTGCGTGAAGCCATGTCCGACTCCGTCAGCCGTTATGTCATAATACCGACATCAGGTCATCTCAACGAGTTTAACAAGTTCAGCCACGTGGTCAAAAAACTGCGCGAACAGTCTGAAGACCCGTCACGCATATCAGTTTTCGGCTACCCCGACTGGACAGCCTTCAGAGGCGATGCGGCCGAAATGCTCCACACTCTCAACGCCACAGTCTACTCGCGTTTCGACATTGACGAAAACTCTCTAGACTACCGCAATATCAACGATGCTTTTCAGCGCTGGTACGGCTCCGAGCTGATGAACGCCGTGCCCTCTCAGGGTATCCTCGGCTTTGACACAGGCTCATATCTGATACGCAACATCCGCGCCAACGACGGCATATACAATCCCGAAGGCTCGCCTTACAGCGGTGCCCAGTCGAGTTTCGACTTCAAACGCGCCGAGGGCGACAACGCCGGCTACTATAACGACGAGCTTTACATCATACGTTTCACACCCGACGGCCGCAACATGCGCCTGTACTAATCATTCGGAATGTATTCAGCATTAAAACACGGCCTGCGCCGACTCGCCCTCTCTCTTATCTGCCTCACCCTGCTCTCTGGGCTCGTCACCGTCTCAGCCGAGACTCATTACAAGCCGCATATTTCCATAGGCGGCCGAGCCGGTATGTCTATGGCCCGCATGTCGTTCACCCCGTCGGTCAAACAGTCGTGGCTCAACGGCACAGCCGGTGCCGTCACATTCCGTTATGCCGAAGAAAAATTGTTCGGCATAGTGGGCGAACTCGGATGGACTCAGCGCGGATGGAAGGAGAACTTTGAGGGCGAGCCGTTCAGCTACTCGCGCACACTGACCTATCTGCAACTTCCCGTGATGACGCATATTTACTTTGGCTCACGGCGCTTTAAATGCTTTGTAAATCTCGGTCCCGAGTTCTCGTATATGATTTCAGACAATATCAGCGCTGATTTTGACTATCGCAACTTGGCATCGGTCGAAGGCTTTCCGGTCAAAAACCGCACGACCGACCAAATGTCGATGGATATAAAGAACAAATTTGATTATGGCATCACCGCCGGCGTAGGCATCGAATATTACATTCGGCCGCGACACTCCGTGACACTCGAAGGTCGTTTTTACTACGGTCTCGGCAATATCTATCCCTCGACCAAAGCCGATGTCTTCAGCGCCTCACGCAGCATGTCTTTAGAAATCACCCTCGGCTACAACTTCCGCCTCAAATAATCCCACATGGAGGGGCGACTTACAATCGCCCATTTTTATCCACCTGATTATCGGCATATTATCACAGAAGCGTGCCTTTGGCACGTATAACTTGGGCGCCAACGCTTTATATACACATTATACTTGTCCACAGCCTCACATGACTTATCCCGGAGGGATTATATGCGGTCGCAGACCGCTCTCAACCCCAAATTAAGCGCGAAGCGCGTATTTGGGGCCTCGTCCGGCGCCCTCCAAATTCGTTTTTCTCGGAGAGAATAAACAACCTTTCGCGCAGGCACAAAAAAAATTACTCGTCATCGCGACGAATAATCTTCTTACCTTAAATCTAATACCATGAAAAACTGATACAAAGTTATAGCTAAATATGTTTTACAACATAATTTTGAGGCATAAAATCACATTTAATTAACTTTTATTTACTATTACACCACTAATCAACGCCAATATTAAGCCTCGTTAACACCCACCCCGACAAAACTTAAATTCCCAAAAGTAGGGGCGCAAAATTTTGCGCCCTCTTATAAGAAAACACCGGATGGTGTGTCAATTTACGAGCCAAAAGCGCCGTTAGGTGCATTAACGCTCCATCGCAGGGCGTATTTGAGGACACATCCTACTGCCTCATTCTTTTTTCTCGGAGAGAATAAACCAAATTCCACATTCAAAATTAAACTTGTCTTGCCTCGTCAAAGACTTTTGACTAATTTTGTAGTCAATGACCGCAGGCACGGACGCGGTATTCCCGCCTAACAAACCGACCGGTCTGACCGAGGAAAATGAAGATATTCACATACGACACTATAAAAGCCTTACAAAAGGCTGCCATCGAACGTCTCGGCATAAGTCACAGTGACTTTGTCGGGCATATCGGCACACAGGTCGCCGACGAAATTGTCAGTGCTTTTAAATCGTCTGTGAGAACAGTCATTTTCGCAGGACCTGACGATTGCGGTGCTTTTGCCATGACAGCCGCGAGACTTTTAGGGCGTCAGCACGGCTTCAGACCGGAGGTATATCTCTTTAATATCGGCGGCAACCGTCTCAATGACGTATGCGCCGAAGCAGCCACTCTGTATAAAGCAGAAATGCCTGAGGAGTCAATCACAGAGGTCACAGGCCTGAGATTCGCCATGCCGGAGCTTGACGAAGACACACTTGTCATCGACGGCCTGTTTGGCAGCAGTCACACCGGCCCACTCTCCGGAGGTTATCAGCACCTTGTGCGCAACATTAACGAATCAGGGGCGACGATTGTCTCGATTGATGTGCCCTCAGGCCTCCCCGCCGACCCGGCAATCGGCCTGATAAACCGCAACATAATACACGCCGACGTCACGCTGGCCATTGCTGCGCCGCGTCTGTCATTCTTCAGCAGCGAAAACCTCGAGCTCGTCGGACGCTGGAAAATTATCGACGGAGGCATCACCCGCGAAGACATGCGGCGTGCAAAAAGTAACTTCTATCTCATCGAGGAGTCTGACATCAGAGGCATACTCCCCGAGCGCCGCCCCGACTGCTCTAAAGCCGACTTCGGCAGCGCCATAATTTTTGCCGGCTCATACGGCATGATGGGCGCAGCCGTGCTTGCTACGCGCGCTGCGGCACGATCAGGCTGCGGCAAGGTGACATGCCACAGTCCGCGATGCGGATTCGGCGTCATGCAGATTTCAGTACCGTCGGCTCTTTTCGAGGCCGACAGCTCCGACACGGCAATAAGCGCAATCGAGCTGAGGCGCAACTATAACGCCGTGGCTATCGGCCCGGGCATCGGCACAGCCGACCAGACACTCCGCGCCCTTGAGGACTTCCTCAAAGTTGCCGCCGCAAACCGCAGGCCGGTCATCCTTGACGCCGACGCGCTCAACTGCATCGCCATAAAGCCCGCCATACTCAACTATCTGCCCATGCTGTCTGTGCTTACGCCACATGCCGGCGAATTTGACCGCATGTTCGGACCGCAGCCATCGAGTTCGGCTCGTCTCGCCAAAGCCATCGAGATTGCCCAGCTCTATAAGATAATCATTGTCCTCAAAGGTCATTACACCGCCATAGTGCGTCCCGACGGCAAGGTGCTCTACAACTCGTCAGGCACCACGGCGCTCGCCACGGCCGGCTCGGGCGATGTGCTGACCGGTCTGATGGCCGGTTTTCTCGCACAAGGCTACAAACCCGAGATTGCCTCGGTTGTGGCGGTCTATGTGCACGGCATCGCCGGACGGGTCGCCGAACGCCGCAACGGCTCATACGGAACGACGGCCGAAGACGTCGCCGACTCTGTCGGCCCGGCAATACGCAACATCATGACACAGTCATAATATCAAATATCCAACTGCAACTCTCATTACCCTCGATATGAATAAATTGAAAATACTTATAGCAGCCTCAGTCGCCCTCATCGGCGCACAGGCTCTTGTCGCACAAAATGTGCAGCGTCTCACCGCTTCAAAATCAAACGATTACGCTTTAATCTACACCCTTCCCCGCACTCTTTTAGACATAACCATTGAGACTGAGCATACGCTCAAGGAGCCCGGTGAGTTTCACAACTATGCCCGTCTGAAATTAGGCGACAATAACGCCATAATCAAGCCCGAGCGCTCCGTAAGAGTCAAAAGCGTGACTATCGTGCCGCGCGGCGTGGCAGATCCCGACAACCGTTGGGAGGCGACGCTCAAAGGCGGCTCCAATCCTTACATGATAATCGCCGACAACAACTGCCCCGTAGCCATCAATACAGACAAGGCTCCCGAAATAGAGACTCCCGAGCTGCCCGTGGCTCGCGCGGCCGAGCCGACCCCGTTGGAAACTCCGGCGGCCAAACAGGCCTTCACACAGGAAATGACACTCGGCTCGTCGCTGTCAAAGCGCGCCGACCTCGCAGCTCAGCGCATCTTTGAGCTCCGCGAAAACCGCTCTGACCTCATCTCGGGGCAGGCTGACAACACACCGCCCGACGGCAAGTCGATGCAGCTCGCCCTCGATAACCTCTCGGCTCAGGAAGCTGCGCTGACAGCCATGTTCAGCGGCACGACAAAGACATATACGACCGTTTCGACCATCATATTCGAACCTGACAGCGAGAGTGTAAACAACGAGGTCTTCGTGCGCCTCTCGCCCGTCGACGGTATCGTAGACGCCAACGATCTCAGCGGTGCGCCCGTCTACATCTCGGTCGACATTGTCGAGCAGGGCAAACTCCCTGTCGACGAAAAAGGCGAGACCAAGACATGGCCCAAAGGCGGCGTTGCCTACAATATCCCCGGACGCGCGGTCATCACACTGACCTACGACAATCAGACCATCGCACGCGAGGAAGTCGACCTCGCTCAGTTAGGCGTCACATTCGGTCTCGACCCCAAGCTCTTCAGCGACAAAAAGTCTCCGTCAAAACTCCTTCTCAATCCGGCTACCGGAGCCATACTCGAGCTCGGGCCGGTCAATGAGTAATAACTATGCCATTACGAATCGGCTGACGCGGGTTTGTCCGTTGAGTCAGCCGTTTCTGTAATTATGCCGTCGTCAGGCGGACAGTTATTTTGGCCTTTGCCGCCGCAATTGATTACAAACTCCTGATAATACGCTAATAGCAGCGTTGTTAGCGGCAATGCTATTATCATGCCTATCAGGCCCATGAGCGTGCCCCATACCGACAGCGACAGCAGTATGACCGCCGGGTTGAGCCCCATCGCCTTTCCCATAATTTTAGGCGTCAGCACATAATCACATATACACTGGCTGATACCGTAGACTAAAAGACACTTGCCGAACTCCGGCCAGAAACCGACATCGCCCCCAAACGACTGTATCAGGCAGACGAGCGCCACGGGTATCAGCGTGACATACTGGAAGTAAGGTATCATGTATAATATGCCGACCGTTATACCGAGTACGATTGCAAGCGGTATGCCTACAATCGAAAATCCGATGCAGTAAAGTATAGCCGCGCAAAGAGCTATCAGAGCCTGCCCGCGAAAATAACGGTTCATGCTGTTTTTGATATCATCACCGATACGGAAGACTATCGGACGATACTTCTTTGGCACAAGCATGCGGAATCCCACCATCACCGACTGATAGTCTATAAGTATGAAAATCACATAAATAAACGTAAGCAGCCACTCCAAGGTGTGCAGCAGGAAATTTATCACTCCGGCGACAAAACTTGTGCCCGAATCCAAGATTGACTCAAAATGTTCGCTTTCTATAAGATCATCGATGCTGAAATCATTAACCCAATCCTTAATCGGCGCGACAAGTTCGGGCGGCAGCAGCGGAACATTTACATCACGCCCCGAGCCCGAGTGTATCATATCGTCAAGCTGATGTATCTCACCGATTATCGAAGGCACAAATAAATAAGCCAATAGACCGAAGACTATCGCCACCTCCAAAAGCGTCAGCAGACTTGCTATGACACGCCCCTTTAAATGCAGAACACGCTGATTTATAGCAACCAAAGGCTCAAGCAAATACGCAATAAGACACGCTAAACAAAAAGGCAAAAGCACATTGCGCAGCACATTGATCAGCCATATAGCGCCGACGACCAGAGCGACGCCCGCAAGAATTCGGACAACGCGGTCAAACGTAAAGGGACGGGATGTAGCGGGCATAATGTAAACGAATTAATATCCTGACAATAATCTTTACATAATTCAAACACACCCGCGGCCCGAAAGTTTGTCACATAAAAACAGCCCGCGTCAAGCTGACGTGACAGCAGGCTGTATATATAATTTTAAAGGTTTATGTTAGGGTTAGCTTAAATGCTGATATAAATTATAAAAACATCTATATAAAAAAATTGATTGTCTCCCGACAACCAATCCAGTTAACCTTAAATCTATACCATGAAAAACACATTGCAAATTTAAGCCGCATCCCGTAAATGCGCAAGCAAAACGACAATAAAAACACATTGTTTTAACATTTATTATATCACATTGCAAAACAAAACGCCGTTTTGCTGTCAAATAGGTCGTTTAAATCGTTAATTCAAGCAAAATGACACACCATTAAAAATCAAGCACTAAATTATGCCGAATAGCCCACTAAACACATTTTAACATGCAAGCATCTCGGAGAGATGCTGATGCGGCCGGACGGCCGCTTTCAACCCCGAATTAAGCGCGCAGCGCGTATTTGGGGTAACCTGTGTCATAAACATAAATTTTTCTCGGAGAGAATAAACCAAAATGCACAACACAAAGTTTTGACTACCAACCAAATGAAGATACGCGCCTCCAGCACGTATACGTATATAATTGATTGCCAATAATATATACCGAAGGCATGTCCCTACGATCATATGCAATCAGTGTTCTGCAACACCCCCATTAAATCTCTCCGAGATAGATTAATGGCTCAATCCCCTTCCCCGGGGCGGGGATTTATGATGTGCAGAGAGTCGACAAGAATCCGGCGAGCTTCATCGATATAGCTGTCGGCGGCGGCGGCGTAGCCGTGACGACGCAGGTCGCTCTCGCGTACACGGATGGCGAGGATAGCTTTCTCGCGCGCCATTGAGCCCTCGGGGGCGACAAGCACAGAGTCTACATCGCGACGGGCGGCCTCGCGGGCGGCGGCGCAGTCCTTGGTTTTTGACGACGAACATGAAATGACACCGAAAGCGAGCCCGGCGGATAACAAACCTATAGAAAATATACGGGAAATCTTCATAATAAGATGAGTGCAAGTTTTGCACATGCCTCGGCGTCGTCGAGCGCATTGTGAT
>DXYS01000094.1:41996-44211 GCA_019415705.1 Bacteroidales bacterium
GTGATGATTAATAAGTGATATGCCGAAGAAGTCACAGAGCGAGTCCAACGAGCGCGAGGCGCAGACTCCGCGCGGTATCGTGCGGCGAGCGGCCATCAGAGTGCATTTAAACTCGTCGGGCGACTCCAAGCCATATACACGGCATGCTGCCGCGATGCAGCGGCGGTCGAAAGCGGCGTTGTGGGCTACGAGGGTGAAACCGTTAAGCCACTCCTGCCAGTCAGTCCACACGCGGCCGAAAGTCGGAGCATCCCACGTCATCTCGTCAGTGATACCGTGCACGGCCACACATCCGCGGCTATACCACTCCGGCTCGGGCTTGACGAGGCTGTAACGTCGGTCGGCGATGACACCGTCAACAACCTTGACAGCACCTATCGAGCAGATGCTCGTCGGCTCATAGTTGGCGGTTTCGACGTCTATGGCTATGAAATTATCCATTGGCTGACGTGTCGGTCTGTTCGAGCAACTCGTTGACGCGCTCGCTCACCTGCTCCATTAGCCATCGCGGTGTGGAAGTGGCACCGCAGATGCCGACACTCTCTGCGCCTTCCAGCCACGCTCTGTCAAGATGCGAGGCATTGGAAATAAGGTATGTGCGCGGATTGACCTCGCGGCAGTGATTGTAAAGTATCTTGCCGTTGCTGCTCTTTGAGCCGGCGACAAACAACACCACATCATGTGTCGACGCGAAGTCGCGCAGATGCCCGACGCGGTTTGAGACTCGGCGGCAGATGGTGTCAAACGACTCAAATCTGACACCGGGAGCCTTGCGGCGCTCTATCTCGTCGATGATGGCGCGGAAACCCTCCAACGACTTGGTGGTCTGGGAGTAAAGGGCAATGTCGCGTGTGAAGTCTATGCGGTCCAATCCGGCTATGTCCTCCACGACTATGGCTCGTCCGCCGGTCTGTCCGACGAGGCCGTTGACCTCTGCGTGGCCTAATTTGCCATAGATGACAATCTGTGGATGCCGGTCGGTACGCTCACAGGTTGACTTGATGCGCTGCTGCAGTTTGAGCACGACGGGGCACGTGGCGTCGATAATCTCTATGTTGTTGCGGCGCGCCGTCTCATAGGTCTCCGGGGGCTCGCCGTGGGCACGCAGCAGGACCTTGACATTGTGGAGCCCGGCGAGGCGCTCGTGGGTGATGGTCTCCAGACCCTTACGCTGAAGACGCTCTACTTCGTCAGAATTGTGGACAATGTCGCCGAGGCAATATAGACTGCCGGCACGCTCGAGCTCCTCCTCGGCTTTGCCGATGGCGGCAGTCACACCGAAGCAGAATCCCGACTCGCTGTCAATCTCGACACGGACGCTCATCTCGCAACGGCCTCCTTATATCGGTCAAGCAGCCAAGCGTTCTGCTCGTCTAACGTCATTTCACTGTTATCCAAGTCGATGGCGTCAGCGGCACGGCGCAGCGGGCTTTCCTCTCGTGTCTCGTCGAGATGGTCGCGGTGCACAACATTTGCAAGCACGTCCTCATAGCTTATGGCGTCGCCCTTGGCCACCATCTCGAGGAAACGGCGGCGCGCACGAGTCTCGGCTGAGGCGTTGACAAAAATCTTGAGTTCGGCGTCGGGGAAGACGGTCGTGCCGATGTCGCGGCCGTCCATGACTATGCCGCGCTCGTCGCCGAAGCGCTGCATCATAGCCGTCAGACGATGGCGCACCTCGGGGAGCGCTGCTATGGTCGACACGGCGTTCGACACGCGCAGTGTGCGTATCTCCGACTCGACATCGCGGCCGTCGAGCATAGTGTGCTGGGTACCGTCAGGCTGCGGCATAAAATCAATGATCAGCGACGGCAGCGCGGCGTCTAATGCCGCAGTGTCGACATGACCCTCGGCGTCAATCATTCCGTGGTCTAACGCATATAGTGTAACCGCGCGGTACATCGCGCCGGAGTCAATATATCTGTAGCCGATGGTCGAGGCGAGTCGACGGGCCATGGTGCTTTTGCCTGACGATGAGTAACCGTCGAGAGCTATGATGATTTTCTTTTCTGACATAATCAAGAAGATGTTTTATGTTATCAGTGCAGCAAGTCGTCTAAGCTGCATGTGAGATTGAGCATAAAAGTTGTTGCGCCGGTATGGGGCTGGGCGAGCGCCACGCCGAAACCGAAACTCTTGGCCCTCAGACCTGCTGCGAGCGAGAATCCCGAGACAAACGAGCGCGAGTAAGTCGACATGTCTGTGCGTGTCTTGT
>DXYS01000094.1:44221-51543 GCA_019415705.1 Bacteroidales bacterium
GTTGTAGCCGAGTCCGATATAGAAATTGCGGCTCGAAATCAGGTCGGCTCCGAAGACGAGGTGGCGCATCAGATTTGACATGAATTTGTCTTTTACGACAGGCTCGTTTTCGGCACTGCCGTCGCCGTTGTCGACATACGGCAGATGCCATTTGGTCAGATTCCATGCCGTGACCGAGAAACGCACGGGAAACGAGCCGAACGACTGCGACCAGCCCAATCTGACATCAAACGGCAGACGGTCATAGGCCTTGTCGAAGCGTTTGATCTGACCGCCGAGATTGGCTATGACAGCCGACAGCGACAGGTCTCGCTCGTCGTCATAATAGTTGATGCCAAGGTCGGTCGAGAGGGCAAATGCAGAGAAATCGGCGTAGGAGCTATATATAAACTTAAGGTCCACGCCTCCGCGCAGACGGTCGGTGATGTCGTGACTGTAAGTGGCACCGAAAGCGACATCTTTAGGCGAAAAATCACCCACGATAGAGCCGTCAGGCAGAGTCTCCTTCATCGAGCCGTAGCCGAAATATCTGACCGACGCAGCCCATGCGCCGCGCTCTCCGGCAGCCTGCGCATACTTCAGTCCGGCAAAGTTGGAGCCGCCGACATAATGCATGTAATTGAACGCAACCTGACGGCCCATCTCGCCGCCGAGCAGTGACGGATTCTGGTCGGCCGATGTGATGTCATCGTCGACAAGCGAGATATTCACGCCGCCGAGACCATAGATGCGGCTCGACGATGTGACGTTGAGAAACGAGTAAGCAGACGGGCCGTCCTGAGCCGCAGAGCAGATGCCGAGAGCCGCAATGACAGCCGCGAGTATTGATATATTACGTTTAAATCGGATGAATCTCATTTTCATAAGCGAGAACAAAGTTACGCAAAAACAGACAATTGTCAGCGCTCAGCCCTCACTATTTGATAACGTATTGTCGGGCCGCTTATTGTGTGGATACGTCTCGCGGCATCGTTTGTTAAATATTACTAAATGCTGCTCACACAATTGTCCAATTATCCGTCATTATGTTATAAAAAATATAAGTAAAAACGACGCGCTTCAATACTATTTATTTATGAATGTCAAAGGATTAATAACGGTCATAAGCCTGACAGCAGCGCTAAGTGTCACATTGTCAGCCGCACCGCAGGAAAACAACGGACAGAAATATCTCAATCGCCCAATGCCGGCGTCATGGGATGAAGACAACGGGTTTGATACGACGCCTTATGACGATGCGGCATGGTAGACACGGTTTGGAGACAGTGTGCTTGACTCGCTTATTGTCATCGGCGAACAAAACAACTATGACCTCTCGATTGCCGCGCGTCGCATAGAGATTGCGCGCCGCCGCTTGGACGCAGCCCGCTCTGCATATTATCCTCAAATCGGCGTCAGCGCCGGATGGACACGCACACGCCGCTCCGGAGCTGCCGAAGGCCGAGATGTGCCGGCATCCGTTTCGTCGGCATGGGATCTCGGCGCATCGGCAAGTTGGGAGATAGACGTATTCGGCAAAATAACCTCACAGGTACGACAGGGCAAAGCAAACGTACGCCTGAGCCGTGCCGACTTCGAGGCTGCGCTCGTGTCACTGCGCGCGCAGATAGCCACGACATACATACAGTTGCGCGTCTATCAGAACGAGATGGAGGTCGCCCGGCGTCACTCCGAGAGTCAGCTCAAGGTCGTCAGAATCACCGAGGCGCGCCATGAAGCCGGACTCGCATCGCAGTTGGACGTCGCTCAGGCCAAGACGGTCTACTACTCGACAATCTCGCAGATACCTTTGCTCGAAAACTCAATCAACGCCACAATCAACGCGCTCTCGGTGATGCTCGGCGAGTACCCCGACAGCCTGAGAATAAGTCTCACCGCCTTGGCTCCCCTCCCCGACTACAATCAGATTACTTCGGCCGGCATGCCAATGGACCTGCTGACGCGCCGACCCGACATCATAGCCGCACGCGAGCAGATTGCAGTAGCCTCCGAGCAGCTCGGCATCGCCCGCAAGGATTATCTGCCGTCCCTCGCCATCACAGGCTCTATCGGCACACAGGCCCGTGACGCCAAAGACCTTTTCAAACGTAACAGCTTCATTTACACCGTCGCACCCGTGCTCTCATGGACACTGTTTGACGGCTTTGCGCGACGGGCAGCCACGGCCGAAGCCCGCGAACAGTTGTCGACGGCTGTCGACAACTATAATCTGACAGTCCTCACAGCTGTCGAGGAGACAGACAACGCCATGTCGGCTTATGTCCACTATCTAAACTATATACGCAGCATCAATGATGTCGTCGAACAGAGCCAAGAAGCCGAGAAACTGTCACTCGATCTCTACAAAGGCGGCCTGACGGCTTTTACAAACGTCGTCGACGCACAGCTCAACCTGCTGACCTATCAGAACTCACTCGTCGTCGCCCAAGGCGAGGCGCTGACAGCCCTCGTCGATTTATATAAAGCACTCGGCGGAGGCTGGCAAATACAATAAACAGTAACCCGTTAATCCACACCATAATGAAAACTACAAAAACCGCCATAATCGCAGCGTCGGCACTGCTGACAGTCGCGGCTGCGTCCTGCCGGCACAAAGAGACTGCATCCGTGAAGACCGCCGAAACCATTGACGTCGCGCGCCCCGTAGTTGACTCCGTAGTGCTGCATGTCACCTACCCCGGATATCTGTCGGCCAACCTCGAAGTCGACCTCGTAGCCCGCGTCAACGGTTATCTCACATCAAAACAGTATAACAGCGGAGACTTCGTGCGCAAAGGTCAGGTACTGTTTACCATAGAAGACAAAAGCTATCGTGACGCTGTCACTCAGGCCGAATCTTCACTCGCCGACGCACGCGCCGCCTACGCCTACGCATCAAGCCAGTATGCCGCACTCAAAAAAGCACTCGAAAGCGACGCTGTCAGCCAGATGGAGGTGCTTCAGGCAAAAAGCGCCATGCAGGAGGCCGAGGCTCGCATAGCCTCGTCTGAGGCGGCTTTACGCAGCGCACGTACTCAGTTAGGATACTGCACCGTAACCGCACCGTTTGACGGACATGTAACAAAAGCGACTTACAACGTAGGATCATACCTTGCGGGCGCCGGCTCGCCTGTCACTCTCGCCACGATATATGACGACTCTGAGATGGTGGCAAACTTCTCTATCGAAGACAGCCGTTATCTGTCCATGATTGATGACTTCAAACGCTCGGGTCGCGTCGACTTCGGCAAGATACCGGTCAATTTCTCCGAAAAACTTCCTCACCGCTATACCGCCGACTTGAGTTATATCGCGCCGCAAATCAACCGTGAGACCGGAACTATGGAACTTCAGGCGAAAATGCCCAATCCATACGGCGAGCTGAAATCAGGCATGTACGCGACAATCGCACTACCATACGCTGTCGACTCTGCCGCCATCATGGTCAAAGCCGCGTCAATCGGCACGGACCAACTCGGCAAATACCTCTATGTGGTCAACGACTCCGACCGCGTGGTTTACACCCCGGTCAAGACATCCGAGACCATAAACGACACCATGACGATAATCACCGACGGCATCGGTCCCCGCGACCGATATGTTACCCGCGCCTTGCTCAAGGTGCGCAACGGCGAACAGGTCAATCCTCACGAGGTAAAATAGGCACTCATCACACAGTCATCACTTAAAAGATAAGGCAGATGTTTTCAAAATTTTTCATAGACCGCCCGATATTCGCGACAGTGCTCGCGATATTAATGGTGCTTGTCGGCCTGCTGACCGTCAAGTCTCTGCCGGTCGCGCAGTTTCCGGACATCACACCCCCAACCGTACAGGTGTCGGCCATGTATCCCGGTGCAGACGCACAGACAGTGGCCGAAACCGTCGGCGCGCCCATCGAAGAACAGGTCAACGGAGTCGAGGGGATGATGTATATGAGTTCGTCATCCGGCTCCGACGGCTCCTACGGACTGACTATAACATTCGAGGTCGGCACCGACATAGACATGGCCACCGTAAAGGTGCAGAACCGTGTGGCGCTCGCCGAGCCGACACTCCCCTCATCTGTCAAGCAGCAGGGCGTCTCGGTGACATCTCGCTCGACCAACATCATCCTCTTCGTGGCTCTGCAGTCAGACTACCCCGAGCGCTATGACGCTCTATATCTGACCAACTATGCCAAACTCAACATCGTCGACGAACTGTCGCGCATTGACGGCGTAGGCGAGGTCGGAGCATTCGGCGCCGGCGAGTACAGCATGCGTGTGTGGCTCGACCCCTACCGCATGAGAGTCAGAGGCCTGACGCCGTCTGATGTCTATACAGCCATACAGAGTCAGAACATGGAGGTATCGGCCGGCTCCGTAGGTGCGCCGCCGATGAATAACGACCAGCAGTTCCAGTTCTCGCTGACTTCGAGCGGACGTCTGAAGACAGCCGAGGAGTTCGGTAACATCGTCATACGCACCAACCCCGACGGCTCAATGCTGAGACTGCGCGACATCGGCACAGTCGACCTCGGCTCCGAAAGCTACAGCATCGAATCAAGCGTCTCGGGGCAGCCGGCCGGTCTGATCGGAGTCTATCAGCTGCCGGGCGCAAACGCTCTCGAAGTGGCAAACCGCGTCAAAGCGCGTCTTGCCGAGCTTGAGCAATATTTCCCGGACGGTGTCAAATATAATATCATCCTAAACACCACCGACTTTGTCACCGAGTCAATCGACGAGGTGCTTGTCACCTTCCTTGAGACCACACTGATTGTGATGCTTGTCATCCTGCTATTCCTGCAGAACTGGCGCGCTGTCATAATCCCCATGATAACCATCCCGGTGTCGCTTATCGCGACGTTCGCGGTAATGAAACTTTTAGGATTCACCATCAACACGCTGACACTCTTCGGCCTCGTGCTTGCGATAGCGATTGTGGTCGATGATGCGATAGTGGTGGTCGAGGACTGTGCGCGCATACTGCGGCAAGGCGGAGTCACGCCCCGTCAGGCCGCAGAGAAGGCCATGAGCGAGCTCGAAGGCCCGGTCGTCGGCGAGGTGCTTGTGCTGCTCTCGGTGTTCATCCCGACAGCCTTCATATCGGGCATTACGGGCGAACTCTACAAACAGTTTGCGCTAACCATCGCCGTATCGACCGCATTCTCGGGATTCAACGCCCTGACGTTCACTCCGGCCATGTGTGCTCTATTCCTCAAACCACAGACCGGCGAGCCGCGCTTTTTCCTTTACCGGTGGTTTAACAAAGTCTTTGACCGCACACGTAACGGCTACAACAATATAGTCGGACGCATGCTCCGCCACCCCGCTCTGTCACTCGTCATTTTTATCGCCATCTGTTTCGCCGCATTCTGGGGTTTTATGAAATGGCCGACATCATATGTGCCCGAGGAAGACATGGGTTACTTCATGACATCAGTCCAGTTACCGACCGGCGCCTCGCTCGAGCGCACCGACAGCGTAGTCAAGAAGGTCTCGGCCGACCTAATTGCTCTGCCCGAGGTCAAGGATGTAATCTCGATGAGCGGCATGTCATTTCTCGCCGGCGGCAACGGCAGCAACCTCGGCTCGATGTTTGTCATCCTCGAGCCGTGGAAAGACCGCAAAGGCCGCGACCAGAGCGTCGACGCTGTCATAGCCAAGACTTACGAGATGACAGCCCCGATACAGGATGCCGTAATCTTCTCGGTCAACCCGCCCGCCATTCCCGGTCTGGGCATGTCATCGGGTCTGCAGATGCAGATTCTCGACATCAACAATCTCGGAGCCAAAGAGATAAAACAGGCCGTCGCCGCCATTCAGGAGGCAGCCGCGCGTACACCCGAGATAAAAAAAGTCTCGACACTCTATGAGGGCGACGTGCCGCAATATGCGGTTAAAGTCGACCGCGACCGTGTCAAATCGCTCGGACTCACCTTAGAGTCGGTCTACTCTGTCCTGTCAAGTTATATGGGCGGCAGCTACGTCAATGATTTCGTCGAGTTCGGTCGTGTCTATCAGGTCAACCTGAGCGCTGACATGGCGGCGCGCGGCGCGGCCGACGATGTGCTGAAACTCAGCGTGCGCAACTCAGATGGCGAGATGGTGCCGTTCGCGGCATTCGCCACTGTCGAGCCGACACTCGGCCAAGGCTCCATAAGCCGTTACAACATGTATACGACAGCAGCCGTAACCGCCACGCTCGTCGACGGCGTCAGCTCGTCAGACGGCATCAAGGCCATGGAGCGGATTGTCGACGAGAATCTCGGCAAGAACTTCAGCTACGCTTGGACCGGCGAGGCTTATCAGGAGACCGAGGCCGGCGTGACCATCTCAATGGTGCTGATATTTGCCATTATTATCACCATCCTCGTGCTCGCCGCCCAGTATGAGTCGTGGACCGACCCCGTGGCGGTCGTCATCACCACCCCGACAGCGATACTCGGCACAATCATCGGCTGCATATTCCTCAACCAGAGCATCAGCATTTACACTCAGATCGGCATTATCCTGCTGCTCGGCATGGCGGCCAAGAACGCTATCCTTATCGTAGAGTACGCCATGGACTACCGCAAGTCGGGGCTGCCGATACGACAGGCCGCGCAAGATGCCGGCTCTGTGCGCTTCCGTCCGATTATGATGACGGCTCTCGCATTTGTCTTCGGTGTGATGCCCATGCTGTTTGCCACGGGCGCAGGCGCCGCAAGCCGACTGTCATTAGGCACCGCCGTAGTGTTCGGCATGGCCGTCAACGCTGTCGTCGGCACACTCTTCGTGCCAAACTTCTGGGAGTTACTGCAACGATTCCAAGAGAAATATCTCTCGAAAGTTTTCAGTCAGAAAAACGTTGCAGCGCCGGTTGCCGCTTCATCTGATGACAGTCAGACACACAACGTGACATCTGACGGCACGGCAAGTAACAATGAAGACAAAAATAATTCACAGTCTAAATCTCAGATTTAAGGTCAGATAGTGAGTCCCGACACAGATTTTTCAAAAAAAATTCGTGCCGGGACTTGCACAGACCGAAAAAAACGCATAACTTTGCAGTGCAAATGGCGATTTAGTGTAGTGGCCTAGCACGCCACCCTCTCAAGGTGGAGACCCGGGTTCGATTCCCGGACTCGCTACTCGCCTGAAACGGTCGACTCCCCACGGAGCCGACCGTTTTTTTTATGCAGGGACGCTCGCGCCGAGCGAAAGGCGGGTCAGGGGTGTCAGCGGCGTCAAAGTAGGGGGGGTGTTGCATAACCGTCGTCAAAAAAGAGTAAAAGCCTCAACTTTCACAAGCTGAGGCTTTTAAATGGCTCAATCCGAAATCCCGGTGCATTTGTTAAAACAGATGGAATCGAGTGTTAA
>DXYS01000095.1:0-42228 GCA_019415705.1 Bacteroidales bacterium
AATTCCCCCCAACCACCAACCCCCCACCCCAAATCCTCGGATAAAACAATGTAGGGACGCACGGTCGTGCGTCCGCATAACACACTGATTATAACCAAAATAATGTATGGACATGCCAAAGCGAGCTATGCGAGCGCCGGCATGTATAAGGCGCAAAAACATAGCGGCCAAACCGTACGTGCCAAAGGCACGTCCCTACATTTAGCGTTGATATACAATGAATTATGAGCGATTGAAAAAATTACCCCTCCATATCTCGTTTCATCACATGCCCGTGGCGCGCTTTGCAGCGACGCTTCATGCTCCGCGAGAGCCTTCATAGAACATATCGCGACAAAGCAGCTTGCGCGGCTCAAACGCGCCGCAGGTGCTCGATGATTAAATGGCGGCTTTTTTGAGTCGCCATTTTTTTTGCAGGTGATTTTCCACTCGATGAAAATCATTAACTTTGCGTTTCGTAATATGATTATTTATGGCAAGGAAACGTAAAGAGCTCCCGGTCATCGAGGGCATGGAAATAACTGATGTCGCCGCCGAGGGCAAAGCGCTGGGGCGTGTCGACGAGATGGTTGTCTTCGTGCCGTTCGCCGCGCCGGGCGACGTAATCGACGTCAAGATAGACAAGAAACGCAAATCATACGCCGAGGGCCACATCGAGCGCCTCGTAAAACCCTCTGACATACGCGTGGAGCCGCACTGTGAGCACTTCACGGTCTGCGGCGGCTGCCGCTGGCAGCATCTGCCCTACGACTTCCAGCTCGCATGCAAGCAGCGTCAGGTCACCGATGCACTGACACGTATCGCCAAGGTCGAGCTGCCCGAGATTACGCCTATCAAGGGCTCGGCCGACATCTGGGAGTATCGCAACAAGATGGAATACACGTTCTCTAACCGTTGCTGGCTGACGTTTGAGCAGCTGCGCAGCGGCGAGGACTTCCCCGACCGCGACGCGGCCGGTTTCCATATCCCCGGCGCCTTTGACAAGGTGTTGGATATCAAGCGCTGCCATCTGCAGGATGACTTAGGCAACCGTCTGCGCCTGTTCATCAAGGACTTCGGCAAGCAGCACGGCTACGCGTTCTATGACCTGCGCGCCCAGCAGGGCCTGTTGCGCACTCTGATGATACGCATCGCCTCGACGGGCGAGATTATGGCCGTCATGGTCTTCGGCGAGGAAGACAAGGACAAAATCAAGACCCTGCTTGACGCTGTCCGTGAGGCTTTCCCAGAGATCACGTCGCTGATGTATGTCATCAACACAAAGGTCAACGACACCATAGCCGATCAGGAGGTGATGCTTTACTCCGGCAAGCCTTATATCGAGGAGGAGATGGAGGGTTTGCGCTTCCGCGTCGGACCGAAATCGTTCTATCAGACCAACTCGCGTCAGGCTTACGAGCTGTATAAGGTTGCCCGTGATTTCGCCCGTCTCAGCGGCGACGAACTCGTTTACGACCTTTACACCGGCACCGGCACCATCGCCAATTTCGTCAGCCGGCGTGCCTCGCGCGTAATCGGCATAGAGTATGTCGAGGACGCCATCGCCGACGCCCGCATCAACTCTGAGGTCAACGGCATCACCAACACCGAGTTTTTTGCCGGTGACATGAAAGATGTGCTGACAGACGAATTTATAGCCGAACACGGGCGCCCCGACGTGATGATTGTCGACCCGCCGCGAGCCGGCATGCATCAGGATGTGGTAGACGTGATACTGCGCGCCGAGCCTGCCCGCATAGTCTATGTGAGCTGCAATCCGGCCACTCAGGCCCGCGATCTTGCTCTGTTAGACTGCAAGTATGGAGTCGAGGCCGTGCAGCCCGTCGACATGTTCCCCCACACGCAGCACGTGGAGAACGTCGTGGCTCTCGTGCGCCGCGACAAGCCTCAGAGGGCCGAGTTATAATAGCGTGGGTCGCCGGTGACCTCGTCGCCGACAAAAGGCGGCAACTCGGGCTGCTCGTCAGCCGAGTTAAGCTCGATTTCGGCAACGGTCAGGCCGCTCAGTTCGCCGCCGAACTCGTCGACTTCCCAGCGGCGTCCGTCGTAATTGACGATATAGCGTGTCTTTTCGATGACCCGCCCCGTGGCGCAGCGGCCGAGCATGTCACGGGCGTCAGACACAGGGATTTCATACTCCCACTCGTCGCGGACTGCGCCGTCGTTGAGGCCCTTGACTGTCAGCCACGCCTGACCGTCGGCGATGCGCACCCTGACGGTCGCCCGAGGGTCACGCGAGAGATAGCCTTGGACTATCCGGCGTTCGCGGCAGGACATTGCGCGGTATGAATTGCCGGTGACGAGAAATTTACGTTCGATTTCTTTTGCCATATTATCTTTTGCCATATTAATCTACAGGCCAACAGAAGCCCGGATTTGTTTGTTTAAAAAACATCACAAAATTAATCAAAGCCGCGATAAGATGCACTCCGTCACATTAAAAACATTGCTTTCGGTCATACTGGCCGTATGCCTCGGCTGCGGGCTTATGTCCGCGAGTTCGCGGGACGGAGCGCTGCGTCTCCACGATGGCGAGAACGCAGGGCGTTATATCAAGGGCATAGTGCGTGACTCGGTCAGCGGCGAGCCTCTGCCGCGAGTGTCGGTCTTTAATGGCAGTAAGACGCGCTCGGCTGTCAGCGACCTCAGCGGCATCTTCGAGATACTGCTGCCCGAGGGAGACTCTATAATAAGGGTCTCCTCGATGGGCTATGAGCCGCGCGAGATAGTCGTCAGGCCTTCCCGGGTCAATCTCGCCGTGGTCTATCTGACTCCGTCGACGACAGGGCTCGCCGAACTCGTGGTGACAAAAAAGAAATACTCCAAGAAGAACAATCCGGCCGTCGAGTTTGCCAAACGTCTCCGCCACAGCGGCCAGCGCACCGACCCGCGTGCGAACAATCAATGGTACAGCTACGACCGATATGACCGCACGACCTTGGCAGTCAACAAACTTTCGGCAGACACCAACGCCTTTTTGTTCAGTCATCTGCCGTTCCTTAGAGAATATCTCGACACGTCTGATATATCGGGGACCCCGATGATAAACTTGTCTGTGCGGGAGAAGCTTACGACTGTCGTCAACCGCCGTGACCCGCGCAGCTGCAAAAACATCGTGCGCGGCCGTCGCAGTGTCGGCATCGAGCAGGTGAGCAACGCCGACAACATGCGCATCTTTATCGACGACGTCATGCGAGAGATTGATCTATATGACAATGATATAAATCTGTTGCAAAACCGTTTTGTCAGTCCGCTTTCGCCGATTGCCCCCGACTTTTACAAGTTCTACCTGACCGATACGGTCGTCATCGACGGGCGCCGTTGCGTCGTGCTGTCGTTTTATCCGTTCAACCGCTCGTCGTTCGGCTTTAACGGCCATGTCTATGTCAGCGACGACACGACGATGAACATCATGCGTGTCGACCTCAGTCTGCCGTCGGAGTCAAATGTCAATTTCGTCGACAAGCTGTTTATAAGTCAGACATTTGACGTCGCGCCCGACGGCTCTCGGCTCAAGCTCACCGACAATCTGACGATGGAGATGACGGCCATCCCCGGTCTGCCCGGACTTTATGCGCGGCGCGTTACCTCCTATGCCGGTCACTCGTTCGCTCAGCCCGATTCGGCCGGTATGCAGCTCTTTGAGACCATGCGTAATGACTTTGAGAGCGACAGTGCTGCCGTGCGCACCGACGAGTTCTGGGAGGAGGCACGTCTGCAGCCCGTCACCCGGCAGGAGCAGCGTGTCGGCTCGATGCTCCGCGAAATGGGCAAATCGAAGTTCTTCTATTATACGTCTCGTGCAATCAATATGCTGACAGTCGGTTATGTAGGTATCGGCAAAAAGTTTGACTACGGTCCGCTCAACACCACAGTCAGTTTCAACGACATCGAGGGCACGCGCTTCAGAGTCGGCGGCATGACCACATCGGCGCTGAGCAAACGGTGGTTTGCCCGGGGATTTGTGGCGTGGGGCACCAAGGACCACAAGTGGAAATACCGCATCGAGGGGGAATATTCGTTCATCGACAAGAAACTACATTCGCGCGAGTTCCCGGTCCGTTCGCTGCGGCTTACGCAAGGTTTTGACATCGACTATGTCGGTCAGAATTATCTCTTTACCAACGCCGACAATATCTTCCTGTCGCTCAAGCGCATGAAAGACCGTAATGTCATCTACCGGCACACGACCGATCTGACCTATACACTCGAGCTTGACAACAATTTTTCGGTCAAGGCGTCGCTGCGTCGCGAGCGCCGCGAGGGGACGCGCGAGGTGCCTTTTGTTGACGGTTTTGGAGATACGTTCGGCCATTTCGACGAAAATATGGTGTCAGTCGCGCTGCGCTACGCTCCCGGCGAGAAATTCTATCAGTCACGCAGCAACCGCTTCCCCGTCAACCTTGACGCCCCCGTCATACAGCTGACGCATACCTTTGCGCCAAAGGGATTTATGGGTAGTCGATATGACATAAACAAGACCGAACTGTCGATGCAGAAACGTTTCTGGATGTCGGCCTTCGGCTATTTGGACGCTATGGTCAAGGGCGGCCACGTCTGGAGTCGTTCGCCTTATCTCGATCTGATGATACCCAACGCCAACCTCAGCTACACCATTCAGCCCGAGAGTTTTGCGTTGCTAAACCCGCTCGAGTTTGTCGGCGACTCGCAGTTGAGCTGGTTTCTGACATACAACGCCAACGGCGCGCTCTTTAACCTCGTTCCGGGCCTACGCAAACTCAAACTGCGCGAGTGTTTCTCCTTCAACGGCTTTATCGGTCATCTGAGTGAGCGCAACCGTCCCGAGCTGAATCCATCGCTGCCGCGCTTTGCACCCGAGGCGACCACGCGTCCGATGGACGACGGTGCATACCTTGAGGCCGCCGTCGGTATCGACAATATATTCAGTTGTCTCCGTGTCGATTACGTGTGGCGCCTGCGCTACCGCAATACCCCCTACGAAATCGACCACAGCGGCCTCCGCATCGCCTTCCACATGGCATTCTGACGGGATTTATTTTTTATTCAGCTGATAATTAACATTATTTTGGCGAAAGCTTTGTATGCGTTACAATTTTTATTAAATTTGTAACGCCTGTAATTTCGGGCGATTAGAAATATCGTAAACAACCAACAATCTATAAGTTAGTTACAAATGTTGAAGAAGTTTTTCATATCCATGCTCGGCACCATTGCCGGTCTTTGGATAGCTGCTATCCTCTTGTTTTTCACCGGACTGGTGGCATTGGGCATCGCAATGGGCAAGAGTGACGAGTCGACTAATGTTAAAGATAAATCGATACTATATCTCAATCTCAGCGGTGAGATCATCGAACGCTCTCAGTCTGAGAGTTTCATGACGATGATTCAGAATTTCGAAAACGAGCCGCAGACACTCGAGGACATGCTTAAGGCCGTGCGTCTGGCTGCCGATGACAAGAAGATAGAAGGCATTTACATCAATGCCGCCGGCTCGTCCATGGGTATCGCTTCGCGCGAGGAGCTCGCCGAGGCTCTTGCGGCCTTCAAGGAGTCGGGCAAATGGGTGTATGCCTACGCAGACAACTATGCTCAGGGCGACTATCTGCTCTCGACCTTTGCCGACAAGGTTTATCTGAATCCTGTTGGTAACGTCGACATACGCGGCATTGGCACTTCGACGCCGTTCTTCACCGGACTTTTGGACAAACTCGGCATAAAGGTGCAGGTGGTCAAAGTCGGTACATATAAGAGCGCTGTCGAGCCGTTTATTCTCACCTCGATGAGCGAGGCTGCCCGTCGTCAGAATCAGGTTTTCGTAGACTCTATCTGGGACTATTACAGCAATACCGTTGCCGCCAACCGCTCTGTCACTCCCGCCACAGTCAGCGCGTGGGCCGACAGTCTGACATTCGCATGGACGGCCGACCATGACGTAGATGCAGGCATCGTAACCGAGAAGCGTTATCGCCGCGAGGTGGAGGATATGTTGCGCGACCTCACCGGTGTTGATGCCGGCAAGAGTCTGCGTCTCGTGACCCCAAAAAACTACGTCGCATCGCGCAGCGGCGATTTGGGTGACAGCTCCGGCGACCATATCGCCGTGCTTTATGCCGTGGGTGACATTGTCGACTCGGGCGATGAAGGCATAGTCGGAAAGACCATCGTGCCGCAGATTATCGGTCTTGCCGACAATGAGAAAGTCAGCGGACTCGTGCTCCGAGTCAACTCTCCCGGCGGAAGCGCCTTCGCCTCAGAGCAAATCTGGGAGGCACTCAACTACTTTAAATCCAAAGGCAAACCCTTCTACGTCTCGATGGGCGACTATGCGGCCTCGGGCGGCTACTATATTTCCTGCGGCGCAGATTGCATCTATGCCGACGCCACTACGCTTACCGGCTCAATCGGTGTTTTCGGCATGATACCCGATTTCAGCGGCCTCGTCACCGGCAAGTTGGGCGTGACATTCTCTGACGTTTCGTCGAGTCCCAACGCCAACTTCATGTCGCTGATGCAGCCGTTGACCGAGCAGCAACGCGCATCGATGCAGCGCTATGTCGAAGACACCTACGACGTCTTCACCGGCCGTGTAGCCGAGGGTCGTCACATGAGCGTCGACTCCGTCAAGGCCATCGCCGAGGGCCGCGTCTGGATTGGCTCGTCGGCTGTTGAGCTCGGTCTCGTCGACCATATCGGCAGCCTCCATGCCTGCATTGAAGCCATCGCCGACAGTCTCGGCATGGAGCCGTCGCAATGTGTCTCTTATCCCGACGTCTCTCAAGACTTCATGAAAAAACTGCTTGAAGAGTCTCAGCGACTTGAGTCGGCCGCCGGTGTCGTGCTCGACCGCGAGGCCATCGCCGCCATGATGGCGGTCAAGCGTCTGCGCGAGATGAATCCCGTGCAGGCCCGTATGCCCGACTTGGTTATACGTTAAATCACTTTCTCTCCCGCTTTAAAACAGTTTCAGTCAGATGTCAATGCGCAACATAGTGTCCAAGCTCGTCTTACTCCCATGCTCAAAGGTCTATGGGATGGTCACTTATTTGCGCAATAAATTTTTTGACTGGGGGCTGCTCAAACAGCACGAATTTGATGTGCCGATTGTGGTCGTGGGCAATCTGACTGCCGGCGGAACCGGCAAGACTCCTCATGTCGAGTATATCGTCTCGGCCTTGCGCCACAGCCACCACATAGCCGTGCTCAGCCGTGGCTACAAGCGGCGCACCAAGGGCTTTGTGCTCGCTACGTCTCGCTCTAATCCCCGTGATATAGGCGACGAGGCATATCAGATCTATCACAAATTTAACGGCGAGGTGGTGATGGCAGTCTGCGAGGACCGTGTTAAAGGCATAGAGGAGCTCCTCAGAATAGACCCCAATATCAACCTCATCGTGCTTGACGACGCCTTTCAGCACCGCTATGTCAAGCCGCGTGCGGCTATTGTCATCACTGATTACGGCCGTCCGGTCTATGAGGACAAACTGTTGCCCTACGGGCGTCTGCGTGAGTCGGTGCGCGGGCTCAACCGTGCCGACATCGTGGTCATGGCCAAGTGCCCCGAGGATATGAAGCAGATTGACTATCGCCTTGTGTCAAAGCACCTTGAGCTCTATCCGTGTCAGAATCTTTTCTTCTCGCGCTTTGCCTATCAGAATCTCGTGCCCCTCTTTCCCGACTACGTGCGCTCGGTGCCCTTCCTTGACTATATGAGCGTCAAGGACAACGTGCTTGCAGTCGCCGGCATCGGCAATCCGCGTCCCTTCATACGCTATCTCAAGAGCTTCCGGCCCAAGGTCAAGGTCAACATCTTCCCCGACCACCACAACTATACCCGCAAGGACATCGAGCTGCTCGTCGAGCGCTATCACTCGATGCGAGGCGAAAACCGCATTATCGTCACAACAGAGAAAGACGCGGTCCGCCTTGTATGCAACCCCTATTTCCCCCACGAACTGAAAGCCGTCACATTCTATCTGCCCATCGAGGTCGAATTTGTCAACAACAACGATGAAGATGCCTTCGCCAACGCCATCCGCAAACTCATAAAATAAAACTTAAAGCCGTCGGGGCGGCCCAACTATCGGCTGACGGGCGGCGTTATTACATAACTACTTTAATAACTCCTTGTAATTTATAACCATGTTAGAGAAAATCAAACAGACCGTCGAATTTCTGCGCTCAAAGGTAAGCGAGATGCCCGACACAGCAGTTATACTCGGCACAGGCCTCGGCAGCCTTGTCGACTTCATGACCGACAAACAGTATATCGCCTATAAGGATATCCCCAACTTCCCCGTGTCGACCGTCGAAGGCCACAGCGGCAATCTTATCTTCGGCCGTCTCGGCGGCAAGCCCGTCATCGCCATGCAGGGCCGTTTCCACTACTACGAGGGCTATGACATGAAGCAGGTGACTTTCCCCGTGCGTGTCATGCAGAAATTGGGCGTCAAGACTCTCTTCGTCAGCAATGCCGCAGGCGGCATGAACAAAGAGTTCCGCGTCGGCGACGTGATGATTATAACCGACCATATCAACCTCTTCCCCGAGAATCCTCTGCGCGGCAAGAACTATGAGGAGTTCGGCCCGCGTTTTCCGGCCATGACCGAGGCATACTCGAAACGTCTCGTCGATCTCGCCGACACCATCGGCCGTGAGAAGGGCCTGCGCCTGATGCACGGTGTCTATGTCGGCACTCCCGGCCCGACATTCGAGACTCCGGCCGAATATGAATATTTCCGTGTCATCGGCGGTGACGCAGTCGGCATGTCGACTGTGCCCGAGGTCATCGTGGCCCGTCATGGCGGCATGGACGTCTTCGGCCTGTCGGTAATCACCGACCTCGGCGGCAAGGATGTGACCGAAGTGCCCTCTCACGAGGAGGTGCAGAAGGCAGCCATCAACGCCCAGCCGACCGTCGTGGCTCTCATGAAAGAGCTCGTCGCCCGCAGCTGATGAATATAAAATTGTAGGGACGTGCCTTTGGCACGTATAATACGCCAACATGCCGAAGGCCTGTCTCTACTATCTGAGACCAATCGTCTCAAACTGTCAGACACATAAATATATATGCAAACTGAAATATCAAAACTCGGAGAGTTCGGTCTCATCGACCGCCTGACCAAAGACATCAAGCTCGGCAACCCGCAGAGTCTGCGGGGCGTCGGCGACGATGCGGCCGTGATGCGCTACGCCGACACCGATGTGCTCGTCACAACCGACCTGCTTTTAGAGAATGTCCACTTCGACCTCAACTATGTGCCGCTCAAACATCTCGGCTACAAGGCCGCCGTGGTCAACTTCTCAGACATATACGCCATGAACGGCACTCCGCGTCAGATTACGGTCTCTTTGGGCGTGTCAAAGCGCTTTACCGTCGAACACATCGAGACGCTCTACGAGGGCATACGTCTCGCCTGCGAGATTTATGGCGTCGACCTCGTCGGCGGCGACACATCGGCCTCTCATCAGGGCCTTGTCATCTCCATCACCTGCATCGGTGACGCCCCGGCCGACAAAATCGTCTACCGCGACGGCGCCCGCGACACAGACCTGATATGCGTCAGCGGCGACCTCGGCGCGGCCTATATGGGTCTGCAGCTCCTCGAGCGCGAGAAAATCGCCTCGGCCGGTCAGAAAGATTTCCAGCCCGAGTTTGGCGGCAAGGAGTATATCATCGAGCGTCAGCTCAAGCCCGAGGCGCGCAAGGACATCGTGGCCGAGCTCGCCAAGGCCGGCATCAAGCCGACGGCCATGATGGATGTCAGCGACGGCCTGTCGTCAGAGCTGATACATATCTGCACGCAAAGTCATTGCGGATGCCGTATCTACGAGGACCGCATCCCCATCGACTATCAGACCGCCTCGATGGCCGAGGAGCTCAATATGAATCTCGTGACGGCCGCGCTCAACGGCGGCGAGGATTACGAACTGCTGTTCACCGTGCCGCTCGCCGACCACGAGAAAATCAAGAAAATCGAAGGCGTCCACGTCATCGGCTACATCACGCGTCCCGAGCTCGGTTGCGCCATGATTACCCGCGACGACACCGAGATATCCCTCCGCGCCCAAGGCTGGAATCCTCTAAAAGAAGACGAATCCCGACAGCCCGACCAAGCAGAGTAAAATATCTCATAATACAATATTAGCCGCAAGCACTGTAAGTCAAGCGCATGCGGCTTTTTATTGTCCGATTGCAAATCACGAGTGAAGTGTTAAAATGCAGGAGTGACAATTTTGCACGCCATCAGGCAGCAGTGCGTATCTATCTTTGTGCGAAAAAAGAACGCACTATGAAAAAGACACGCAAAACAGCTCAGAAAACCATCACGGCTCACATTCCGGTCGAACTTCTCAGCCAAATCCTTGCCGACCCCGAAAACATCTCGCTCTGCCATGCCCTTGTTTCGGCCATCATTACTGCCGAGCGCATCCGCAAGCCCGACGGCGCTGTCGAATCGCTTGACGAAAGCCGTCTCCACCCCGCGCCGACACCCGAGGCTGACGCCATGGCCGACGACGCCCGTCGTCGCGTCGAGCGGGCTAAAGAGCGCCGCGAGGCGCGCAAACAGCGTATTGAAGACCGTATGCGTATCCTCGGCCACATCTTCCGCGACGAAAAGCCTGTCGCGCTGTCGGCTCTCTTCGGCTCGGGCCTATTTACTCGCGAACAGGAGCGAACGATTGACGCCTTGCTCAATCCGACGGTCAAACGCATCACGAAGCTCTCGCCAGAGCAGCTGTGGGCTTACTTCCTGCCCTTGATAACCAAATTCAACAAAATTCCCCTCTCAGACCTGCCCGTCTACGAGCGCCGCCACGCAATAACCCGGAAATAAAATTAATGGTAGGGGCGCAAAATTTTGCGCCCGCTATGCTGCAGAGAAATGCTTGATTACGAGGACGCAAAGTATTGCGCCCCTACTTTAACGCTGCGATGTGGCGATGACCGTAAATAAGGAGGACCGGTTGTATTTTGAGCCCTATTGTCATTCAACGCGGCTTGCCGTCATTCTCCGGCTTGGAGGTTGCGTTTGAAGAGGAAAATTTACAGATTGCTTGCGTTAATTCAATTTAACAAAGTAAATTAACTCAATTTAACAAAGTAAATCACATCAAAAACACAAAGTGGGGAAATTGATTTAACAAAATCGTTCATTATTTATATCAGAGAGCATACGTATATATTTAAAAGCATTTTTAGCTTTATTTATGGCCTCTGAACGACCTTTGTTAACAGGGAACGGTATACAAAAATAATTATTCCATGATTCAATTTTTAATTCAGGTTGGCTTGCTGTTTGGGCTAAATAATATATCTGTTTTTTACATATATCACTTCTTAAACAATACCAAAGCAATAAACCTTCTTCTTCATTTTTAGGGCGAATGACCAAAAATCCGGATGTGCAAATCATTCCGTCGAATTCTTTGGGGACGCGAACAACCGTTCCTCGAGATGAGTTATTTAGAGCTAAAAGAATATCTCCTTCTTTAACTTGGTATTCTCCGCGAGTTGGTAATTCATCAAATGTTCCTTCAATATATCGCGTAATTAAACCATATGTTGTGACGTCTCCAATCTCCACATATTTATATATGTTTTGATCTTCAGTCATCTTTAATTTATCTTGTTTTGTTAGTTTAGTAACTAATGAAAAATCGGTCCCTTTTTTTATTTCGAGTGTTCCATTTCCTTTTCGAGTTTTTAAATCTATATATAAATTTTTTAACTCGGGACAATAGAAAAACGCATCAAATCTCTCGGTTGTTATTTCATCGGGTTTTATAATCCAATATTGCATAGGGCATTCTAAGTTTTCCTGAGGATCAGCATTATCTTTTATTGTCGCTTGAATCTCACCTGTTCGTTGCCATTCAAGATATGCAATTAGAATTTCTATTAAATTATTCCTAGTGGGAGTGTCTTTGAGTGAATTATCATGTCCAATATTGTTGCTTATTGACATAAATACAGAACCTTGCAAATCTTCAGCGTCTCGTTTTTTTCTTAGGTGCAATATTGATGTTTTAATATTGGCTTTCGCTTTTAAAAAGGTATTGAAAGGTAAAGAATGTACTCCTAATAAGACAAATCGTTCCAAAATCCATTTTCTTAAATCTTCATACGACTTACCGTTAAGAATTGTATCATCTAATACGATAAGCATTTCACCACCTTTCTTTAATAGTTTCTCATATCTGCTAAGAAATAATACGCTTGATTTAACGGAACTTTGTCCAAGAGTAAAATTAAATTGGTCTATTATATGTCTATCCTCTTCTTTTGTCCTTTGATAATTCATGCTAAAAGGAGGATTGCTGAGAATTAGATCAAATTGCTCGTTTTTTACAGTTTTGGCATGATCTATTGTTTCGGATTGCTCCTCATCTGTCATGTCTATTGTTGCTTTTGGATTTTCTTCAAGACCATCTCCATGAAATATATGCGATCCACCATCTCCGTGAAGATACATATTAATTCGTGCAATTCGTGAAGTCCTTTTGTTTGCTTCGATTCCGAATAAACATTCATTGCAAATATGTTTGATTTTGTCAGTTCTATCGAACTGATTATAGCGCGCGTCGTTACGTATTCTTCCCGTCATATATGCCATTGTTTCAATAAGAAATCCTGCAGTTCCACAACAACCGTCGAGAATAATTGGAATGTTTTCAAGGTTGATATTTCGTAACGAAATTCGAGTCATAAAATCTACAACACTTCTTGGGGTAAAAAATTGACCTAGGTCTTTACCTCTTATAGCAGCATTTAAGAAAACTTCAAACATTCGTCCATTTAAATCTTCATCGATACTACTTAAATCTACAGATTCAAATCGTTCAATAAGAGATTTACATGTTGTAGCTTTAAGTTCTAAAGTTTCATTCTTTTCGAATATTCTTTTCTTTTCTTTCGTTTGAACTTTTGCTTCCAATTCTTCGCAAAGCTCTCTAAATAGAATATCTCTAACTGGATGTTTGGATGTTTTTGACTGTGCTTTTAACCAAGCTGATGTTAAAGGCATTTCATATGGTTCAACCTCTGGGCCATAAGTTTGTCGTTTTTTATCTTCTCTTATTTTGATGAAAATGAATTTGCAAAATTCAAAAAAGGCGTCATGAGGAGCCAGTTTCTCGGCTTTCCAAACCATATTATGACAGGTCATAAAAAGTTTGTTAAGTTCTGCCGGGGGTAATGGTTTAAAAGTCAAGGGATATTTTGATTTAGATTGCATGCTGGTATACTTAATATATGTCCTTAATGCAACATATGGTGGCATACCGCTAGCAAAGTCGCTTAACTGCAATGTTAATACAGGAATATTGGAATCATGTGGGTACAAAGCTGTCATTATGCCGTTAGATATTAACAGCCATTTTATACGTTTATCGTATGGTTTGTCTTTATTTATACTTAAAGCATAGCTAGCTGCTTGTCCCCATGCATCAAATATATTTTTAGATGGGTCTTTTGCTTCTACAACAATACGTTCTATTCCATTTGGATCTTTTAGGATAAAATCCACTTCCTTTTTAGTGCGTTTCCGTCCGTCCGTAAGCCAAAGGGCAGGGATATGTTCTTTTGGGATAATTGCTTCTTTGGGGAATTCTAAATCTGCAAAGAGCGTTTGTAGAAATCGAGTTTCAACTTCAGCTTCGGATTTTATATTTGAAGAGTCTAATTGATATAGAGTGCTATACATAATATGTAATTTAAACTAAGCAAATATAGAAATACATGATGAATTAAAAAAAAGTTTCACAGGCTTTAACAAAATATGAGTTGCAAATTGGAAAATTGGAATTGAATGATTTAATCACGCATTACATGATCCACGCATTACATGATCATTGTGTTTGGTAGCGTTTAGGAACTTTTTGTGAATATGAAAAAACGCCTTATCTTTGCATAAGAATTATCACTCAGCATATGCTTACATTATTCAAACAATATCTTCAAACAAAGAATATTATTCCAACTGAAGATAATGAAACGATTACCTTCGTATACAAGGATTTGTATTATCTTTTTGTATCGGAAAAAACAGACCCTAATTATTTTAGGTTAATCATCCCGAATATTTATAAAGCAGGGAATGATGCGGATATTACCAAATTCGAGAATTTAGTAAATAGAATCAATCTAAAATTCAAAGTAGCAAAATCATTTGTTAGAGATAATGGTATGGTTTGGACTTCGGTTGAACAGTTTGTTTATTCAACTGATAACATTGAGCGATTGTTTGAACGGTCACTAATTCTTTTAGATCTGATTGTTGGCCAATTTAGAGACGAATTAAATAGAACTGAGCAATGACAAAATGGCCTCACTTTTGGTGGATAATTAGTATAATGGGTCTCACTATTATCGCTTTGGTTTCTTATATAATTACTGAACGAGTAATTTGTAGTGCCAAATTAATGGAGTATGTTTCTGTATGTTCTATTATATTGTCAATAACATTATCAATATTTGCTATACAATACACCTACACCTCAAATAATGAGATACATCAGCAGTTTGAAAAGATAAATTCTGTTGCTGAGAGTATTAAAACGACTTCATCGGAACTTGCATCCACTAATACATTTTTGAATAACAATCTAAATCAAATATTAGAACATCTTGAGCAGATTGACCAATCTCAGCAATCGATGAGTTCTGCCATAAAAAATATTACGAATTCTGTAGTTGATACGCAGATTAGTAATTTACCTTCTTCTTTTCAGCAAAATTAATATGTGAAACGTCCTATTTTTATAGAATTAAGATGTTGATGAAAATTTAGACATTTAAATGTCTATTTTTGAAAAGATAAGGTTTATATAATTTTTGCATTTAAATCAGCGCTGTAAATATTCATTTCAAAAATATGTATAGGTCTCATCGTCGTATATTTATTCTCCGGCTTGGAGGTTGCGTTTGAGGCCGGCGAGCTTGGTGCGTTTGACAGCGCTGTGGGTGAAGATGCGGCTGAAGTCTTCCTGCGTCATGGCGGCAATGGCTTCGCGGTCAAGGCTCATGACTGACGGGCGCGCGGCGAGGTCGGCGATGGGGTTGCTGTCCGCTGCCGGCACGCAGCGCGGACATACCGCCTGACAGATGTCGCAGCCGTAGATGCGGCCGCCGCGGGGCAGAGGGCGTGGAAGTTCGCCGCGGTACTCAATAGTTAGATAAGACAGGCAGCGACGTGCGTCGATAGAGCCGCAGCCATCAAGTGCGCCGGCCGGACAGGCTCGGACACATGCCCGGCAGTCGCCGCAGCCGTGGCCTTCGGCTGCCGGGTCAGGCTCGACGGCGACAGTCCAGATGATTTCGCCTAAAAACACCTGCGAGCCGACGCCGTCGACAATCAGCTGATTATTAAGGCCTATGCGGCCAATGCCGGTGCGCGCGGCCCAGTAGCGCTCGCGTATCGGCGCCGTGTCGACACAGACGCGTGTCTGACCGCCGTAGGTTGCTGTAATAGCTTCGGCGGCGGCTGTCAGGCGCTCTCTGACTACCTCATGATAGTCGCGGCCGAGAGCGTAGTCGGCAAAAAGGGGATGGCGACGTGGCTGACGATAATCAAAGGCGCAGCTGATGACGGTCGCGGCGCCGTCAAGCAGCAGGCGCGGGTCGTCGCGTACGTCCTGATATCGCTCGAGATAGCTCATCTCGCCGTGGCGGCCGTCGGCAACCCAGCGGAGGTAAATGTCGCGGCTTTCGGCGTCGACAGACTCTGCACGGGCAAAACCGACACGCAGCGCGCCGCTTGCCGCCGTGACAGTCCGGCGCAAGGCCTCGCGGTCAATGCATTGGCAGTGTGCGGAACTCATAGCCTTGCTGCTGCAGCCACTCGATGGCGCGCGGTAACGCATAGCGCAGGTTGCGCGACGATTTGACCGAGTCGTGGAAGACGATAATCGAGCCGTTGCGCGCAAAACGCATCACATTGCCGAGCACTTGCTCGGGTGTCAGTTTGCGCGAGTAGTCGCGCGTCACGAGGTCATACATCACGAGGTTGTAGCGCTCCTTGATGTTGCGGGCCTGTTTCCAGCGGATGATGCCGTGAGGCGGTCGGAAGAGCGGACTGTCGATGAGACGGTCGGCCTCGGCGATGTCGTTCATATAGGTGTTGCTCGTCACCTTCATGCCCTGCAGATGGTGCATGGTGTGGTTGCCGTATGAATGTCCGCGGCGCTTTATTTCCTCAAACAACTCCGGATGGCGGCGCACGTTGTCGCCGACCATGAAGAATGTCGCCTTGACCCCGTAGGCGTCAAGGGTGTCTAAAACCCACGGCGTCTCCTCGGGTATCGGGCCGTCGTCAAAGGTCAGATAGACCACTTTGGCCTTGTGATGGCCTTTGACGCGCCAGATGCCCTCGGGGAAGAGCAGGCGGTAGAGCAGCGGCGGACGTTCGATAAACATACGCTGACGTCAAACAGATTTAGTCGGCGAGACGGCGCCATGCGAGGGCGTCGATGCCGTTGGATTTGACCACGGAGTCGGTGACGGCCATCGGGTTGACGCCGAGGGCGCGGTGAAGCTCGAGCAGACGGGCGGCGATGTCAAACACCTGACGCGATGCTCCCTCGACTTTGTCGCGGTTGGCCATGATCTCGTCGAGCGTGTAGCCGCTGACATAAATCAGAGGATACACAGACTGGGCGTAGGGCACGAGTAGTCCGCCGGGCAGGTCGGCGAGCAGTTCCTCGCGGTCACTGCGGCCGTCAAGAGCCGAGTAAAGCTCGACGGCATTGCGCAGACCGGTCATCAGGCCGAGATACTGGAGGGCGTAGCTCTCTGAGCGGCCGAGACGGTTGAGCTGCGAGGGCGTGAGCGTCGAAGCGTAGTTGACGAGCTGGGCCATGCGCGGCATCTCGGCGTCGAGGATTGCGCGTGCGCTCTCCAAGTCGGCCTTGTTGCCCGTGGCGTCATAGAGGTCGATATAGTCTGAGGCCATGTAGTAGCTCTGCAGACCGTCGTAGGCTGCGACCGATGCGGGCAGCTTCTCCTGCATCAGATTGAGCAGGTTGCGGGCCATGTCGTAGTGGTTGCGCGGCGCAGGTGTACCCAATGAGTCGGCATGGCTGACAGCCCACGCCGATGCCGGGCTGACGCCGCTGACAATCAGGTTGTCGACGCAGTCGATGATGGCTGAGCGTGTTGACGACACCATGCGGCGCACGGTCTCGTCCAAGTAGAGTGAGCCGTTGGTCGCGGGATTGTCGAGACCGCCCCAGCGGAAGCGGCCCATGATGTTCTCGTAGGCCACATCGGCGTTGGGGGAGTAGGCGGCTTTCTTAAACGGAGTCACCTCCATGGCCATGCCGGTCGAGTACATGTAGTCGTCAAGGCCGAGATAGTATGACGAAGGCACGGTCGTGGCGAAGTAGACGGGGCGTTTCCAGCCGTTGGTTATACCATTTGAGATGATGTCGAGCGAGAGCACCTTGCTCTGGTTGAGGCCCTGACCCTGAGAGCTGAGGTTGAGACGTATGTCTCCGAGTGACGGGGTGAGGTCTGCGGCGGTGATGCTGTCGTTGGCTATGCCGTAATGTGCGACGGCGGTCGCCGAGTCAACGGGTATGTATACGTTGGGCGAGGTCAGATACGGTGCGCCGACGCGCGAGGCGTCAGAGCTGTAAAGCTCACGCAGGGCGGTCTCGGCGGTGACGAGCGAGTCGTTCATCGGCACGACGAAACTGTAGGCCATGCGTTCGTAGGCATAATCTTTTGGGGTGGCGTAGAGATTGACCGGTTTGGCGTCATAGAACGGATAGCCGAGGTTGTGTGCATACCAGTCTGTGGTCAGATACGAGAGGTTGACGACACGCACATCGGTGCGGAAACCCTCGACCTCCTGTGCGTACCACAGCGGGAATGTGTCGTTGTCGCCGTTGGTGAATATGATGGCGTTCGGGCCTACGGAGGCGAGATAGTTCATGCCGAAGTCGCGTGTGGTGTAGCGGTTTGAGCGGTCGTGGTCGTCCCATGTCTGCGAGACCATCTGCAGCGGCACGAAGATGCCGACGAGGATGGCGGGCACTGCTGCGGCCCATGTCATGCTGTCGCGGCGCTCGGCTTTGGCGGCTTCGTCAGCGGCTTTTGAGGCTTTCTTGTCTTTGAGACGAGCCATGAAGTCTCGTATCGAAGATGCAATTGCCGGCACACCGAGGCCGATCCAGATGGCGAAGGCATAGAATGAGCCGGCGAATGCGTAGTCGCGCTCACGCGGCTGTCCCGGCGTCTGGTTGAGGTAGAGCACGATGGCGATACCGGTCATGAAGAAGAGGAAGAACACCACCCAGAACTGCTCGATGCCGCGGCGCGGGTCGGAGTTGTGGGTGTAGAGGGCCTGCCAGAGCAGACCGATGATGCCGAGGAGCAGAGGCAGCATGAAGTAGACGTTGTGTCCTTTGTTCCCCTTGCCGTATTCGTCGGGTAGCTTCGACTGGTCGCCGAGACGGGCGTTGTCGATTACGGGGACGCCCGAAATCCAGTTGCCGAGATGCGGCTCGCCGTTGCCCTGCAGGTCATTCTGACGTCCGGCGAAATTCCACATGAAATATCGCCAGTACATGTGGTTGAGCTGATAGTTGATGAAGTAGCGCAGATTGACGTCAAAGCCCGGTTTCCATGCCGATGTGCGGGTGACGGGTGTGCCGTCAGGCGTGGCGGCGGTTGTAACGGGGCGCTGGTGGACGAGATAGGGCGCCACCTCTGACATCATCGCGTAGCCCTGAGCGGCCCAGCGGGCGCGCACTTCGGCAGGGATGTCGTAGATGTCGGGAGTCTCATATTCGGCCCAGCTCTTGTAGCCGTCGACGTGGCCCGAGCGGTTGTCGGTGCTGTAGATACGGGTGAAGAGCATCTCCACGTCGGGCATCGGCTTGTAGTCGGGACGCTCGACGGCGTCGACATATTGGTCGGGCTGCGCGGGATTGGTCTTCACGACCTTGGTATAGCTGCGTTTGGGGGTGTTGTAGGCACGGCCCTCGCCGTCGCGCAGATAGCCGTCGATGACGCGTGTGCGGGGATAGCCCTGCTCGTCGACCGGCACGAAGTATGTGTCGTTATACTCCTCGTAGGCAAGCTCCTCGGAGAATACGGGGCCGTAGAACAGCGGGCGGTCGCCGTACTGCTCGCGGTTGAGATATGAGGCGAGAGCGAAGACGTTGTCAGGGGCGTTCTGATTCATCGGCGGATTTGCGCTCGCGCGGATAAGCAGTAGAGCGTAAGACGAGTAGCCTATGAATATCACCAAGATGCTCAGCGCGATGACGTTGAACACGCGCACCGGCACCTTCGGGCAGAACATAAAGAGATAGACTAACAGGCCGATGATAAAGAGCGTCGGGATGAGCCATGAGTTGCCGATGAACGGCATGCCCGAGAGCACGATGGTGAAGAAGAAGAGCCACTTGATAGAGAGGCTGCTGCGTTGGCGGTAAAGCGCACGCACCGTCATCACGAACACAAAGACGGCGACGGCGGCATAGACGGTCACGCCGACATTATAGCCGAATCCGAGTTCGTTGACAAAGAACAGCTCAAACCACTGCGCCACGTTGATGAATCCCGGCACGAGACCGTAGAGAATCAGTGCGACGATGACGCATGATATGCCTAAGGCTATGAGTGAGCCTACGGCGTTGATGTTTTTAAACTTGCGGTAGTAATAGACGAGACCGATGGCCGGGATGCAGAGCAGGTTGAGCAGGTGCACGGCTATCGACACGCCGATGATGTAGGCGATGAGCACCAAATAGCGGTCGCTGTGAGGCTCGTCGGCGTGATTCTCCCACTTGAGTATCAGCCAGAAAACCAATGCGGTGCAGAACGACGAGAACGCGTAGACCTCGCCCTCGACGGCCGAGAACCAGAACGTGTCGCTCCATGTGTAAGCCAATGCGCCGCAAAGGCCGGCACCCATGATGACGGCGATTTTAACCGGCGAAATCGTCTCGTCAGAGTCTTTGACAATCAGGCGGCGTGTGAGATGGGTGATGGTCCAGAAAAGCAACAGTATCGTGGCCGCGCTCAGCAGCGCCGACATGCAGTTGACCGCTACGGCGGCCGACTGGATATTGCCGCCGAAGAGCGTCACGAAGAAACGCGCGGCAAGCATGAAAATCGGGTTGCCCGGCGGGTGGCCGACTTCTAATTTCGCACCTTGAAGAATAAACTCGGGGCAGTCCCAGAAACTTGCCGTAGGCTCGATCGTCAGCAGATAAGTCACTGCCGCGATGACAAAGCAGAGCCAACCGAGCGAATTGTTAATCAGATTGTATTTTTTCATTCCTTGAGGATGTTTTTTCGACAGGATTACAGACGGCGAGTGAAACAGAGCCGCAGCAGCTGAGGCCTTGAAAACGTCTGTCAGAGTCACCGGCAGACAAAACAGGCCACGCGCCGCCCGACGCCCCCGCGCCCGTGCGTCCGACTTGCAAAGTTAAACAATCCCCCTCTAAAATCCCCTCATTTAACTAAAATTATAAAGGAAAGAGGGAATGGAGAGCGCAAGCATTTGAATTCAGCCCTCTAAAGGAGGGGAGAAGTAGCCTTTTTGCGGGTGCGGATAGGTTAACATTATTTAATGCATTGGCGCGGTTGGCGGTAAATCAGTATCTTTGTGACCGATAATCCAATTCATTGACAAACTCTCTGTGGAAAATCCCAAAAATATAGCCGTCATCGGCGCCACCGGCTCGATTGGCACACAGACCCTCGACATCATCGGCTCTCATCCCGAACGTTACCGCGCGACTGTGCTTGCCGCAGGCAGCCGCGTCGCCGAGCTAATCGAGCTTGCGCGCCGGCATCGTCCTGCGCTCGCGGTCATCGCCGACGAGAGCCGTCACGCCGAGCTGCGGGCCGCTCTCGAGCCGCTCGGCATTGCTACTGCCGCCGGACCTGAGGCACTCTGTGATGCCGTCTGCCGCGACGATGTCGACATGGTGGTCACAGCCACTGTCGGCTACAGCGGTCTGGAGCCTACGGTCGCAGCCATCAAGGCCGGCAAGGACATCGCCTTGGCCAATAAAGAGACCCTCGTCGTGGCCGGAGATTACATAACATCTCTGCTCGGCCGCTCCAAATCACGAGTTTACCCCGTTGACTCAGAGCACTCGGCCATCTACCAGTGCCTCGTCGGCGAGAACCCCTCGTCAGTCAGCCGACTGATTATCACGGCCTCGGGCGGCCCGTTCCGCACATGGACACGCGAGCAGATAGCCTCGGCAAAAGCCGCCGACGCACTGCGTCATCCCAACTGGTCAATGGGCGCCAAAATCACCATCGACTCTGCCACGATGATGAACAAGGCTTTTGAAATCATCGAGGCCCGCTGGCTCTTCGGCATCGAGGCCGGACGTGTCGAGGCCATCGTCCATCCGCAGTCTATTGTCCACTCGATGGTCGAATTCAAGGACGGAGCAATAAAAGCCCAGCTCGGCCTGCCCGACATGAAGCTGCCCATCGCCTACGCACTCGGCGAGGCCACGCGTTTAGACGGTGCAGAGCGTCCGCTCACACTCGACCGTCTCGCCACGCTCACATTCGAGCGCCCCGACCCCGAGCGTTTCCCATGCCTGACGCTCGCACACACCGCCATCGAGCGCGGCGGCAACACGGCCTGCATCATCAATGCCGCCAACGAGATAGCCGTCGCCGCCTACCTGCGCGACCGCATCGGTTTCTATGACATATACGCTCTTATCAAGGAGACGCTTGCGCGCGTCAGCTACGACCCGCAGCCCGACTTCGCCGGCCTGATAGCCTGCAACGCCGAGTCACGAGCCGTCGCCACAGAGCTCACAGACAAATTTTCAACCCACTGTTAAAATCTACACCCTACAGCCAGACAAACAATGGAATCATTCATGATGAAAGCCCTGCAACTCATGGTCGCCCTGATTATTTTAGTGACCGTCCATGAGTTCGGACACTATATTTTCGCACGCATTTTCGGCATTAAGGTCAACCGCTTTTACCTCTTTTTCAATCCCGGCTTCTCGCTGCTCAAATACAACCCGATGAAGGGCACGCTGCAAATTATCGGCTACACGCGCGACGGTCAGGACCGCTGCTGGCTCGAGCTGCATGTCGGCAAACCGCATCAGCCGCGGCCCGACGGCAAACCGACATGGCGCGACACCCTTTACGGTCTCGGCTGGCTGCCTCTTGGCGGCTACTGTGACATCGCCGGCATGGTCGACGAGACCAAATCAGCCTCAGACCTCGCCGCCGAGCCGCAGCCGTGGGAGTTCCGCTCAAAGGCCGCCTACAAGCGTCTGCTCGTCATGGTGGCCGGTGTGCTGTTCAACTTCATCCTCGCCATAATCATCTATGCCGGCATCGCGCTCCACTGGGGCGACCGCGTCGTGCCGTTCGACGCCATGACCGAGGGCATGGACTACAGCGCCGAGATGAAAGCCGCCGGATTCCGCGACGGTGACATGCTGCTGTCGGTCGACGGCAAACGCTTGGACGCCAAAGACTACGGCGCCATGTGGAGCATAATACAGCCGGGCGCACGTGTCGACGTGCTGCGCGACGGCCGCGACACCGTAAGCCTCACCATAAGCGACGGACTGCTCAAATCGATAGCATCTAAAGGCAGCGACTATAGCCCGATGACAATGCGTGTGCCCGTCGTTGTCGCCAAGACCGTCTCAGGCGAGCCGGCCGCCGCCGCAGGCATCAAACCGGCAGACCGCATTGTCAGCGTCGACGGCAAGCCTACGCCTGCCATCACCGAGTTTTTGCCGGCACTCGCCGATGTAAAAGGCCGCACGGTCGAGCTTGGCATCATGCGCGACAGCAAAACTATCGAGCTGCCTGTCAGCGTCTCTGACGCGGGCAAAATCGGCATACAGATGCTCGCGCCGTCAGAAATTTTCGAAATCGAGGAAGTGAAATACAGTTTCCTCGGCTCGATACCCCGCGGTTGGCAGATCGGTGTCGAGCGCCTGTCGACATACGTCTCGTCGCTCAAAATGATATTCACCAAAGAGGGCGCGCAGAGCGTCGGCGGATTCGGCACTCTCGGCAGCCTGTTTCCCGACTCGTGGAACTGGTATTCATTCTGGCAGATTACAGCCTTCCTGTCTGTCATTCTCGCCTTCATGAATATTATCCCCATCCCGGCACTGGACGGCGGCTACACCCTCTTCCTGCTCGTTGAGATCGTAACGCGCCGCAAACCGTCGGAGAAATTCCTCGAATACGCCAACATGATAGGCATCGCCTTCCTCTTCCTGCTGCTGGTCTATGCCAACGGCAACGACATCTACAGACTTCTCATCAAATAAGATATGGACACACCTGACACGACGCCGCTGCGCACACTCCGCCTCAAACGCGGCAAAGAAGAGTCGCTCGACCGTTTTCACCCGTGGGTTTTCTCGGGCGCTCTCACCGAGATGCCCGACGATATCGACGAGGGCTCGCTCGTAGCTATCGAGAGCCATGACGGACGTCACATCGGCGTCGGCCACTTCCAGATAGGCAGCATCGCCGTGCGCATGCTGAGCTTTGACAATGAGCCGATTGACGCCGCTTTCTACCGCCGTCGTCTGACCGAGGCTTTCCGTCTGCGTCAGACCCTCGGGCTGCGCCGCGAGGACAACGATGCCTTCCGCCTCGTCCACGGCGAGGGCGACTTCCTGCCCGGACTCGTCGTCGACATCTACGGCCCGACTGCCGTCGTGCAGGCTCACTCGCCGGGCATGCACTTCGCCCGCGACATCATAGCCCGCGAACTTGTCGCCCTGCCCGACGCCGGCATCGACAACGTCTACTACAAGTCAGAGACCACTCTGCCCTACAAGGCCCGTCTCGACCCCCAGAACGACTATATCATCGGCGGTTATCAGACCGACATCGCCACTGAGAACGGCCTGCGCTTTCACGTCGACTGGCTGCGCGGCCAGAAAACCGGCTTCTTCGTTGACCAGCGCGACAACCGCGCTCTCTTGGAGCGCTACTCGGCCGGCCGCAACGTGCTCAACATGTTCTGCTACACGGGCGGATTCTCGGTCTACGCCATGCGCGGAGGCGCCCGCGGCGTCACATCGGTCGACTCGTCGGCCAAGGCCGTGAGTCTCACCGAGGCCAACATCAGCCTCAACTTCCCCGGCGACACGCGCCACAAGGCCGTGGCCGAGGATGCCTTCAAATTTCTCGACAACATCTCCGAGGGCGAGTATGACCTGATAATCCTCGACCCGCCGGCCTTCGCCAAGCACCGCAGCGCCCTGCGCAACGCCCTGCGCGGCTATCAGCGCCTCAACGCACGCGCCTTCGAGCGCATTGCCCCGGGCGGCGTGCTCTTCACATTCTCGTGCTCGCAGGCCGTCAGCAAGGAGCAGTTCCGCCTCGCCGTTTTCTCGGCAGCCGCACAGACGGGACGCAAAGTCAGGATACTCCACCAGCTCACCCAGCCGGCCGACCATCCGGTCAACATTTATCACCCCGAGGGCGAATACCTCAAGGGCCTGATACTCTACGTCGAATAATCCTTTAAAATCATATCCTCTCACAATGAAAAAAATCATCACCGCATCAGCCATGAGCCTGCTATTACTCGGCGCCTCATGCTCGGGCAAGACCACGGCTCCCGCCGAGGACGAGTTTGACTACACGGTCGACCGCTTTGCCGACATCGAGGTGCTCCGCTACAAAGTGCCCGGCTTCGAAGACCTGACACTCAATCAGAAGTTATACATCTATTATCTCAATGAGGCCGCCCTCTGGGGTCGAGACATCCTCTGGGACCAGCACAACAAATACAATCTCGAGATACGCCGCATGCTTGAGGACGTCTACACCTCATTCGCCGGTGACCGCGAGAGCGCTGATTTCAAAGCCTTTGAGCAGTATCTCAAGCAGGTGTGGTTTGCCAACGGCATCCATCACCACTACTCGACCGACAAGTTCCGTCCCGGCTTCAGCCGTGAGTTCCTTGCCGCCGAGATTGAGAAACTACCTCTCCCTCAGCGTCCGGCCGACGCCGACACCATCTTCGAGCTTATCTTCAACCCCGAGGTCGGCGCCAAGCGCGTCAATCAGGCCGACGGTCAGGACCTGATTCTTACATCTGCCAACAACCTCTACGAAGGTGTCACTCAGGCCGAGGTCGAGGCCTACTTTGCCGAGCAGAGCAAGAACGACGGCCCCAATCCCGTCAGCCACGGCCTCAACACCCGTGTGGTCAAAGGTCCTGACGGCAAAGTTACCGAGCAGGTCTACAAAATCGGCGGTCTCTACAGCGAGGCCATCTCTAAAATCGTCGAGAATCTTGAGAAAGCATCGCAGTATGCCGAGAACGACACCCAGCGCAACATCATCGCCAAACTCATCGAATACTACCGCAACGGCGACCTGCGCACATTCGACGAATACTCCATCCTCTGGGCCGAAGACACCGACTCAAAAATCGACTTCATCAACGGCTTCATCGAGGACTACGGCGACCCGCTCGGCATGACCGGCGCATGGGAGTCAATCGTCAACTTCCGCAACGAGGAGGCCAGCAAGCGCACACAGACCCTCTCGGCCAACGCCCAGTGGTTTGAGGATAACTCACCGGTAGACAGCGCTTTCAAGAAAGACAAGGTCAAAGGCGTGTCGGCCAAGGTCATCACCGCCGCCATACTCGCCGGCGACGCTTACCCCGCCACTCCTATCGGCATCAACCTGCCCAACGCCAACTGGATTCGCGCACAGCACGGCTCCAAGTCAGTCACTCTCGAGAACATCACTCAGGCCTATGACGAGGCTTCGCACGGCAACGGCTTCAACGAGGAGTTTGTCATCGACGAGGCTACCTCAAAACTGCTCGATGACTACCTGTTCATCACCGACAACCTCCACACCGACCTCCACGAGTGCCTCGGCCACGGCTCGGGCCGTCTGCTGCCCGGCGTATCGTCAAGCGCCCTCAAAGCCCACGCCTCGACCATCGAGGAGACACGCGCCGACCTCTTCGCCCTCTACTATCTCGCCGACCCCAAACTCATCGAAATCGGTCTGCTTGACAACCCCGAGGCCTACAAAGCCGAGTATTACAAATATATCCTTAACGGCCTGATGACCCAGCTGATGCGCATCGAGCCGGGCAAGGATGTCGAGGAAGCCCACATGCGCAACCGCAAGCTCATCGCCGAGTGGGTATATGAGAAAGGCAAAGCCGACAACGTAATCGAACTCGTCAAACGCGACGGCCGCACCTTCGTCAAAATCAACGACTACGAGGCCCTGCGCGGACTCTTCGGTCAGCTCCTCGCCGAGATACAGCGCATCACCTCTGAGGGTGACTACGCCGCAGCCCGCGACCTCGTCGAGACCTACGCCGTCAAAGTCGACCCCGAGCTCCACAAAGAAGTGCTCGAACGCTACGCCAAGCTCAACATCGCCCCCTACAAAGGCTTTGTCAACCCCGTCTACACCCTCGTAGAGAAAGACGGCAAGCCCGTCGACGTCACCGTCAGCTACGACGAAGACTACGTGCCCCAGATGCTCCGCTACTCCCGCGACTACAACGCCCTCAAGCGCTGACAGTCAGAAAATAATAGTCACACAAACGCCAAGCCGCCCCACCCGGACGCCTTGGCGTTTTTTTGCTATATCTATATATGGAAGGACGATTTGCAATCGCCCATAATCCATTGGATACCAACGTCAAACGTAGGGACGTGCCTTCGGCACGTATGATTTGGCCATCAAGGATTTAGCTGCATATTATACATGCCGCCGCTCGCATAGCTCGCTTTGACATGTCCGTACATTTTATGTCGGCTCTGACGCACCTGACGGCGCTGTGGTGGCGTTGATTACTTAGTTTGTTTATTCTATCTGGAACGTTTCATTAAAAGGTTACCCGTAACAATCACTTTTATTCACAACAAGGAATAGATGTCATGCTCAATCATCTTATCTGCCTCCGTCTGGCCGATAATGCCATCCGCCTCATTGTCCGAGCTATCCTTATCAATTACCTTTTTATAAACAATTAGATATCGTAATTTTCGTAGTACATCCCGCTCCTTCTCGTCGGCAACTTCATATGCCGTCTGCATCACTTCTGATATAGGGGTTTGCCGTTCAAGCATCTGCCCGGCAATTTCAGCAGAGACCTTTTCCCTAATTATATGAAGAGACAGAGCGAGTAAACGGCCTGCATAACGAGTAGCTGTCGTATTTTGTGCTGCTTCATGCAGAGAGGAATAACCATCCTTAAAATTGATATTCAATTGATTGCCTTGCTGACTACTATTATTCAGCATCACATTCTCCAATTCATCATAAGACGGGAATCCAAAGATTGCACATGATATTGACCGGAAGTTGTCACTATCCATTATATCAATAGTATGAATCATCAGATTTTTGATTTCGTCACTTGTCGGAGTGTGGTCAAATTCATAATCGGTAAATGCCAAGATTGTATTTTCATTTCCAACTTCCTGAATAGTAATTTCAGATTTATAGGTGTTTGCTTTGTTTATACAAATGAGCTCGTTCTGTACCATACCGACGTAATGTTTTGGTACAGGAATTGGGAAAGGGGCATAGATAAAGATTTTATTGCGATTTTCATCATTACATCTCAAAACAGTTTTGAAATTACAGTTCGTGCCGCCAATCTCTGTCACAAAAACGTTAGGCTGCGGCTGTTCATAACCTACCCCGGCCTCTAAAAACATCTTTCGAATAACTTCTGACAAGTCAAAACCTTTAACTTCGGCTTTGATATTGTTTTTACCGTGGAAAATTCGCGCCAATAAACCTTTTAAGCCCATGTTGAAATATTACATTGTTAACTGTTTGTAGAATTAGATTAGAGGATTTTTATTTGCCCGAATGTATGATGATTGATTAAATTGACAAATCGCATTAATGTCATAGAAGCGATTTTATCTGATATGCGATTAAAGGGACAGCAGAATTACTTTGCATATTTTTGTATTATTATGATATTATCATTTAGTTGAGAGAAATTATCTATGAAGTTGCGCATAAGCAGAGCATTAATAGATAGTGATATGATTGTCACTAAATTACTAATGCTCTGCGAATTATGCAACTTTTATTTTCGGAAATATTTAGAAAATTTAATTCAACCAATGAATCCGTCAGTATAATTTCTCATCTCGTATATCCGGTTCCGCCGCAATGACGACATTGTTGATGATAGTGCGTGGTTACATTCGGGTCATACCACTTACCGCATTCATGACATTGTTGACGTGGTCTTTGGTTTCCATATGTAGCCGGGGCATTATCATTTTTTTCTAATCGTCCTGTACCATTACAATAGGCGCATTTGAATTTGTGTGTTGGTTGATTGTTGGTATTGCTGTTGTGTGAATTACTCCGGGTGTTGTTAGATGAACTGGAACCAAAGTTTCCCTGAGACTGATTTCCGATGGTCTCATAATTGGAGTTATTTGGCACTGATAAATTACCACCATTTCTGTGCTTAATTAGCGAGCTTGTAATCACTCCTTTAGGAACGGCAGATTTTAGATAGTAAAATTTAAAGTGTGGATTGATTTCAACGATAAGTGTAGAATAGTCTGCACTAAAAATATAGCGCACTTTCCCATGGAAACTATCTCCAATATAGATATGATCTTTGGAGTGATTTTTAATATCGCGATAAAGTTTCCCATTCCCGATATCGTTACCTTCAGAGTCAGTATCAAAACAGATATTTTTACTAACTTTCACAAATTGGCCGCCGCTACATTTTGAGTCAATCTTTCCATATTCATCAATCTTTATTAATGAAAAATATGAAGTAGTTTGAGCATTAGCTAAGAGGTTATAAGATACAACGAAGAGGAGCATTATATAACGGATAAGACTATTTATCGCCATCGTTCTGACCCTTTATTTTTATTTGCAAGAATTAATTCCACTAATTTTTCTTTTGACACTTTCGTGAATTTTTTTTGTTTGTCCTTCCAACCACTATAATTATTACCGGATAATTCTACATGATTCCCATCAGAAGAGAATAATAAAATCGAATAAAACTTATTTGGCCCCCACATCCCGGCGAAATCATTAGATGTAACTTTGGAATAGCATATTCTTGAATTTGTTGATCTTTCTGCATCGTAGTTAAAAACTTCATTCGGCTCGCCATATATTCGTTTTTCAAAATACATGTCATCATTAAGGATCCACATAAACCCCTTATTATCAATATTACGACCGCCGCCTGGAGCTGTACCTGTATTTGAGAGGATTGCAGCTTTTGCTCCATTAAAGTTCATTACAAACGCAGAAACCGTCTCACCGGGATGATTAATAACATAATCTGAAACATATATACGAACTTCATCGTCCGAATCATAGAATTGAGCATTTACTGTTAGATTTGTTATTGTTACAAACGCCAAGAAACTTAAAAAAAGTTTGAAAATTGTCTTAGTCATTTTGGGTTACTTTGCCGCGGTCATCCTCTCGTTGGCATTTGATTGGTTTATACAAGAAAGCGCAGGAATCTGTATCTGTTACCGTCCTACTACTGGAGGCTTCTCGCATTGCCTTACCTATGTTGGACGGCAACCGCAGAAGCCCACGCTTGTATATGCAATCAGTGCGTCCGGCTATATTTCTCCCGAAATATCGTGCCGGATGCAAGATAATCACATATCCACGGGCATCTACCGTTGCTCAATCCTTGACATAGATATGAAATTTTGCGAGAATTTCCAGTAGTCAAGAACCAGCGCGGATAAACGCTTTCAATTATGTCTGCATCCCGCCCGCTTTGCCCGGACCGGGCTTCTGCTTGACGGTCTGCGCGGTAAAATTAATAACAGTCTTTAAGATTTGCAACAGTCTGACAAAAAATGTGATAAATATTTTGTGAGGGTTTATTCTCTACGAGAAAAAGGTTGGGAGGGCGGAGGAGGAACCCAAATACGCGCTACGCGCTTAATTTGGGGTTGTGAGCGGCCGTCGGCCGCATTTAATCTCTCCGAGATAAGCGCCGGCCGTGGCCTCACATGCTGACGCCGCGATGCGGCTCGGACCGCTACGCGGACGAGGGTTTGAGATGACCCGTGCTACTGACGGCGCTGTGGCATACGACGGTATATTGTTTATATACAGCGTTTTATGCGGACGTACGGTCGTGCGTCCCTACAATTGGGTGGTGGACATATTATACACACCAAAGACATATCCCTATATTTCAATAGCTTACCAAGTAATCAGCACCATCGGCGCTATAGTTCTATGTTACAGACGAAAATATATGTATGGCGTATCTCAATCGCCCAACACTAAAGTGCAATAAGACAACACCTTAATGTGCTGCGATTGAATATTGCATCCCCATATTCTACACAGATATTCTACGCAGTAGCCTCCGAATCAGAAGTGTCCAAAAAAACTAAACCCCGAGGTTTGTCGCAGACAGGGACACTCGGGGGATTCCGTTACAAAATTAGGAATATTTTCGTAATTTTGCAAATCGCAATACGTTAAAAATCACGAAGTGAAATATTCCGAGTATGAAAAGGCGTTTTCTCCGGCTCGCCTCAACAAATATTTAGTTGCTTGCGGCGGTAATACTGCCAAAGCACTGACTCTCTACAGGCATAACGTAAAGTTGTGCCAAAAGTTTTATGGCATACTGAATATCTTTGAGGTGGTGCTACGTAATGCTATAAACGCTCACTATCAAAGCGTGTTCAATGATACCGAATGGGTGGAGAATCAGATGCAGCCCGGAGGCATGATAGGAAACGCGCCGCAGAAAAATGAGGTGCTTCGGATAATCGCGACGCTCCGGCAGAACGGGCGATATACAAACGACCGTGTTGTCTCTTCTGTATCTTTCGGCTTTTGGACACACCTATTTACTCGACAGCCGTTTAGACTTGGCGGTCAGAACTTATTGCGCATATTTCCGCACCGCACTGCCGGATTAGGGCAAAGGGCAGTGTTCAACGAACTTCAGGAAATAAAGACTTTCCGCAACCGTATAGCTCACCATGAAGCTATATGCTTTGATGATAATGGCAACATTGACATGACGAGAACACAAAGCAAATATGCACTTATCCTAAAATACATAGATTTCCTTGGTTACCAGAGTAGTCATTTATTCTACGGCATAGACATCTTGCCGGATTCCACGATTGCTAAAATCGAAGCGTTGAAATGACAAAGTGCCAGAAAATAGTAGGTATTATAGTCTTTGGAGTGATTGGCATGCAAACGGGCTATATACAATTGTAAACCGGCCGATTGCAAGGACATGACCTTGGCATGTATAATACGGCCGCACGTGATTCGCGCCCTATACATGCCGCCGTTCGCATAGCTCGCTTTGGCATGGCCCTACATTATTTCGGTTATAATCAGTATGTTATGCGGACGCACGGTCGTGCGTCCCTACAATCAGGTGGTGGCCATATAATAGAATGAGTGCAGGGGTGCCGTCGTTTGTATTGAGCGCATCGAATGGATAGAACACACAAAGTTGGAAAGCGACGGCGATAGGAAATTACTGAAATAATCCTTTTTGGCTCAAGTTTTGTTCTAAATGGGAAATCTGGGGACGGGAGGGTGTTTTTATCGTCGGATTGATTATCTTTGTAGGAAACCATCGAGTCAAACGGCCATGAAACTCAAATTCCCTCCCCGCACAGACGGTACAATACCTGAAATCGACACCAAAGGGCGTCAGATTGTGATAATCGGTGCCAACGGCGCCGGCAAATCGCGTTTCGCAAACCGTCTCGCAGCCGATCTCGGCCCAAGGGCTTACCGCCTGTCGGCTTTGGAAGGTCTCTACGGCAACCGCCGCGATGTTATCCCCACTGATGACGAAACCGGCTCAGTGGGAATGCTATACAATCGTCTGCGACCCTTCGAGAATGTGTCGGAGCAGACGCAGGGACGCCTGTCAGAGCTGCAGCAACTGATGTCGATGCTTATGCACGACGAGATGCTCAATCTGCTGAGCTACAAACTCGCACACGCCGAGAAACGCGACGCAGAGCTGCGCCCGACCAAGCTTGACAGCGTCATCTCGCTGTGGCAGGAGGTCTTCCCCGGCAACCGCATACTCATCGAGAGCGGCCGATTTCTGTTCAGCCGCAAACAACGCGACGACAGCTACTCGGCGCTCAAGCTCTCTGACGGCGAGCAGGCAGTAATCTATTACATCGCCGCCGTACTATACGCGCCACGCGGAGCCGCGATTTTCATCAATTCGCCCGAGATATTCCTCCACCCCACCATCATGCAGCAGCTGTGGAACCGCATCGAGGCCCTGCGCCCCGACTGCAGTTTCATCTACACGACCCACGACCTCGACTTCGCCTCGTCGCGCGAGGGCGCGCAGGTCATCTGGGTGCGTGACTTCGACGCCTCGACCATGTCGTGGGATTACTCAGAGGTCGAAAACCGCGGCGGCATCAGCGATGAAATCTACAAGGCCGTCATAGGCGCCCGCAAACCCGTGCTCTTTATTGAGGGCGACGGCGTCCATTCCATCGACTCAAAGCTTTACCCGCTGATTTTCAAGGAGTACACCGTCAAGTCGTTAGGCAGCTGCAACAAGGTCATCGAGGCTACACGCACCTTCAACGACCTCAACTCATTTCACCACCTTGACAGCTGCGGCATCGTCGCCCGCGACCGCCGCGACACACACGAAGTGGAGTATCTGCGCGGCAAGCGCGTGATGGTGCCTGAAGTCGCCGAGATAGAGAACATCATGATGCTCGAGGAGGTCATCAAGGCTGTGGCCGCACGCCACGGAGCCGACCCCGCGAGAGTATTCTCCAAAGTAAGCAACGCGGTCATCTCGATGTTTGAGCATGACCTGAAGCCGCAGGCACTCATGCACACCCGGCATCGTGTCAAACGCACTGTCGAGTATCGTATCGACGGCAAATTCAACAACATCGCTATGTTTGAGCGCCACATCGCCGGATTAGTCGACGAGATAGCCCCGCGCCGCATCTATGAGGAGATATGCCGCGAGTTCCGCCGCTACGTCAGCGAGGGCGACTATCTGTCTGTGCTCAAAGTATATAATCAGAAATCGATGCTTCCGGGCAGCAATGTAGCGTCGCTCTGCGGACTGCACAATAAGGAAGAGTATATCGCCGACGTCATCGAGATACTGCGCCGAGACCTGCCGGGCGCCGAAATGATACGCCGTGCCGTGCGCCGTTGCCTGAACATCCCGCAGCCGGGGAAGGATTAGAAGCCTATATAATCAGTCGGATTAGTGGCCGAGCCGTTGTGCCACAGCTCAAAATCGAAACGTGTCCCTTCGCCCGAATGGCCTATGCGCTGTCCGGCCGACACTTTGTCGCCGACAGCCGCAAACACCTCGCGCAGACCACCGTAAACCGATATGAAATCGTTGGGATGCTGCACGATGACAGTACGTGTGTCGGCCTGTCCGGCATACACGCCGATGACCGTGCCCCGATAGACCGACGAAACCGGCAGCAGCATCTTCTCGTCAAATGACACCGATGTGGCTGTCTCGTTCTGCTCGGGCTCGCTGAGCACACCCGGCACCGGCGAATAGAACGTCATGCCCTCGGCGGCTATCGGTGTAAGCACCGACAGATTGAATCGCTCTGCGTCCTCATAACTCTTGACAAAGCGCCGCTCGGCCTCTGACGCCGTAATCAGCGTGTCTGCCGAAGCTGCCGCCATGGCAGCGGCTATGCTTTCGCGAGTGCTGTCGGGGTCGACACGACCCATGAGTATGTCGCCGATATTTGTCAGGTAAGCGTCGTTGATGCGCGCCTCCTGCTCGAGAGAGTCGAGCGAGAGGGCCATGTCGATATATCGTGACCGCAAATCGCCGTCAAGCTGACCGGGCATAAGACGTCTGACAGGTGTATAAAACAGTATCACAAAGACCAGAGCGGCGATGGCGGCAATGACAGTGAGTGTGAAAAGTATCACGCGAACACGCGAAAACCGTATGGTCCACACACGGTTGAAAGTGCGCTCGTTTATAAAATCGAGTCTGTAACGGCGCGGGTTGCGGAAATCGCCCGACACGGCCGAACTGCCGAGAGGCGACCGGGCGGCGTCCTCGACGCGGCCGACTATTTTCTTTATGCCTTTTTTAATTGACTCTGTCACGACAAAACACTAATAAGACCATCTGCAGCCGGGCATCGCCGCATCATCAGTTCAAAGGAATAGTGAAAACAAAACGGGCGCCCTTGCGATACTCCGGGTCGACATGAATCTCACCGCCCAGCAGACGGCTCAGCAGACGGCAAATGTAAAGTCCCATGCCGAAACCTTGTGTCGACGAATCAAGTTTCTCAAACCGCTCGAAAATAGCCTCTTCTTTGCCTCGGGGTATACCGATGCCGGTATCAGTGACCGTAAAAGTGATTTTTTTGTTTTTACGGTCAAGCACATATTTAAGCTCGATTTGTCCGGTTTCGGTAAATTTAGCCGCATTGGTGAGCAAATTCATCAATATCTGCTCGACGCGTATCGGGTCTGTCGACACTACCTCATCAGGCTCCTCGGCATTGGCAAAAACCAGTTTCACACCCGGTTTAAGGAATTTGGCGACATTATCGACCGACAGCATGCAAGCCGACTTCAACGAGGTAGGTTTGATGCGTATTTGCATCGCGCGGTTTTCGAGCGTGGCCACATCGAGCACATCATTGACAAGATTTGTCAGCAGCTCGGTGTTAAGCGTGATGACTTCGGCAAAACGGTTGAGATAAGGCTTTTTGCTGTCATCGGCACAGTCGGTTATAAGTCTCGAATATTCGGCGATGGCGGCAAGCGGCGTACGTATCTCATGGCTCATGTTATTGACAAAGTCAGTCTTCATGCGGTCTGCGATCTTAGCCTTGTCTCGAGCCTCGACTAATTCGGTCTGAGTCTTTTTAAGGCTGTCGCGCTCGGCAAGCAACATAGCGTTTGATTTGGCGAGATTCTTGGCGTAATGTCTCGCACGGCGATACAACACAAAGAGGATTATCAGCACAATTAACGACAGGCCGAGGACTCCAAAGGCATAATAAGCGGTCTGGCGGTGTTTCGACAGATTGATTTCCTCTTTTTCGCGCTCAAGCTCAAGATTTTCACGCTCAAGTTCGCTGATTTCATACTGTATCTGCAGCTGCTTGTAGTTTTCGGCGGCTTTCAGCAGTATGCGGCTGCGCAGGATATTGTTGAACTCAAGCGAGGCCATCAGCTGCGAGTCTTTATCGCCGGTGGCCGTCGCCGCCTCAAGCAGAGCTTCTATCAGATACTCATACTCCTCGCGCGAATTTAACTTGTCGCCAATCTGCGCCCTGATAATGGGGATTACCTCGTCATAACGCTTTTTGGCCATCAGATAATAGATGGTCGCACGCTCGCGTGTACGCAAATCGCGGGCTATGTCCGGAGCTTCGGCCGCCAGCCCGAGGATTTTATCGTAATAATAATCTACCTCATCGGGCTTGAGAGAGCGATAACAACGCAGGATGCGCCTGTAGGCATTATAGTACGAGCGGTCATAATTGCGATACATACGTCCCTTGGCGCGATATTGTTTCTCAAGTTCGGTTATGATATCTAAAAGTTTTCGAGTCATGGCTATAGCCTTAGCTTCAAGTCCTGATGCTATATAGCTCATCGAGGCCTGATTATAATAAAGCGAGCGTATAGCCAGATGGCGCACCGGCAGCTTGTCGATAACCGACTCAAGCTTTGTCAGGTATTCGTCCATATTCAGCGACTCGGTGTCAGAGCGCAGATATATTGACAGATAGAAAAGGTATTCAATCTGACGGTATATGTCCATATCATGCTCATCCTTGTGCTCGCTGAGAAATTGTTGAAGAATCTCCTGACGCTTGGTTTCGGGCATGCGGCGTGCATTAGACGCCATGTATGTGATGCGGATAAACAGTTCGGTCTCTTTCTGCAGGTCGCTCACCGGGATTTTGCCGGCACGCACAAGCTGTATATATTGCAGAGAGTCATTGCCATTATAAGCATTTGTGAGCATACGCAAGGCGTCGAGCGCCACATCATCATCGCCATGACGCATGGCAAACTGATAAAGCGTCTCGCAATACTTGCGGCAGCCGGGCATCTGCGACGTGTCAATTATGTCATATATCAGATTCAGAGAGTCTTTAGCCGATGTCACTTTGCCAAGCTCTGAGATAAGACTGTCGTTGATTGACTGATACTCCGACGGCACTGCCGATGCCGGCAGACATGCAGCGAATATAAATATAATTGTCGCAAAAAAACTCCTGCCCATGACTGATGTGATGATTTCGAATCACAAATTTAATCAAAACTTCGTCACATTCAAACACACATATCAAATTATAAAACGTCATTTTGACCGACAGCTTATTTTTTAGTAACTTTGCATCAAAAAGTATTATGGGACGTCTGATGTCGATAGATTTTGGCCGTCGTCGCTGCGGCATCGCGGTGACAGACCCTCAGCGCATAGTCGCAAACGGCCTGACAACCGTCGCCACCGCCTCGCTCGAGGTCTTTGTCAAAGACTATATCGCAGCCAACGGCGTCGACGCCGTCATCGTCGGCAAGCCTCTGACCATGCGCGGCGAGCCGTCGGAGTCGACACGCTATCTGACACCGGCCATCAACCGCCTGCGCAAAGTCATCGACCCGGTGCCCGTCATCTTTTATGACGAACGCTTCACATCAGTGCTCGCACACCGCTCGATGATCGACGGCGGCATGAAAAAGATGGCGCGACGCGACAAAGCTATCGTCGACGAGATTTCGGCGACCATAATCCTCAATGACTACCTGCAAAGCCGCACATATCTCGACGCGGCAGCCAACAGCATCTGACAAAACAAAAACAACGACTATACGATGAAACTACCCGTCTATCTTTACGGCCATCCGGTGCTCCGAGAGATTTCGGAGCCGATAAGCGCCGATTATCCCGAGCTCGCGACGCTGATTGACGACATGTATCAGACCATGTATGTCAGCGAGGGCGTCGGTCTGGCAGCTCCTCAGATCGGCCGCAACATAAAACTTATTGTTATCGATGCATCGCCTGTCGGCGAAGACTTCCCCGAGTGCGCCGGTCGCAAGCTGACACTTATCAATCCTGAGCTTGAGGTCCTCGACGGCGAGCGTGTCACACGCGCCGAGGGCTGCCTGAGCCTGCCCGGACTGTCTGAGAACGTAAGCCGCACAGAGCGCGTGCGCCTCAAATGGCTCGACGAAAATTTCACGGCTCACGACGAAGTTTTCGAAGGCTTCATGGCACGCATAATCCAGCACGAATACGACCATCTCATCGGCAAACTCTACATCGACCACATCTCGCCTATACGCAAGCAGCTCATCAAGGGCAAGCTCGCGTCGATTATCTCGGGACGCACACGCGTCGACTATCCCGTCAAATACGCTCCGCGTCACCGCTGAGCATCAGCATAGCATTGACATCAACCACGACAAAAAAACACCAAACGACATGGCTGACGACAAAAAAGTGATTTTCTCAATGGTAGGCGTATCCAAGACCTACCCTCCGCAGAAACAAGTTCTTAAAAACATATACCTCTCGTTTTTCTACGGCGCCAAAATAGGCATCATAGGCCTCAACGGCTCGGGTAAGTCATCGCTTCTCAAGATTATAGCCGGCATCGACAAGAGCTTTCAGGGCGAAGTGGTGTTCTCGCCGGGCTACTCTGTGGGCTATCTCGAGCAAGACCCCAAACTTGACCCTGACAAGACGGTCATAGAGGTCGTGCGCGAAGGCGTCAAGCCTATAATGGATCTCCTCGCCGAGTTTGACAAGGTTAACGAGAGTTTCGGCGACCCCGACGTGCTTGACGACCCCGACAAGATGGATGCCCTCATCGCCCGTCAGGCCGAGCTGCAGGACAAGCTCGACGCCGCCGACGCTTGGAACATAGACTCAAAGCTCGAACGCGCGATGGACGCCCTGCAGTGTCCGCCCGACGACCAGCCCGTGACGACACTCTCGGGCGGCGAACGCCGCCGCGTGGCCCTCTGCCGACTGCTGCTTCAGCAGCCTGATGTACTGTTGCTTGACGAGCCCACCAACCACCTTGACGCCGAGTCTATCGACTGGTTGGAACAGCACCTGCAGCAATATCCCGGCACCGTCATCGCCATCACCCACGACCGCTACTTCCTCGACCACGTGGCCGGCTGGATTCTCGAACTCGACCGCGGCGAGGGCATCCCGTGGAAAGGCAACTACTCGTCATGGCTCGACCAGAAGACCAAACGCATGGCCCTCGAAGAGAAACAGGCCAGCAAACGCCGTAAAACCCTCGAGCGCGAGCTCGAGTGGGTGCGCATGGCCCCCAAAGCCCGTCAGGCCAAAGGAAAAGCCCGTCTGTCAAGCTATGACCGCCTGCTCAACGAAGACCAGAAACAAAAGGAGGAACGTCTCGAGATATTCATCCCTAACGGCCCGCGCCTCGGCAACAAGGTCATCGAGGCAAAAGGCCTTACGAAAGCCTTCGGCAAAAAGCAGCTGTTCTCTGACCTTAGCTTTACACTGCCGCCCGCAGGCATCGTCGGCGTAATCGGCCCCAACGGTGCCGGCAAGACAACGCTTTTCCGTCTCATCATGGGTCAGGAGAAACCCGACGCCGGCACATTTGACGTAGGCGAAACCGTCAAAATAGCCTATGTCGACCAGACCCACCACGACCTGCTGCCCGACAAAACAGTCTACGAAGTCATCTCGCAGGGTGTCGAGACATTCCGCATGGGCGGACGCGACATCAATGCCCGCGCTTATCTGTCCAAATTCAACTTCACAGGCGCCGATCAGGAGAAGAAGATAGGCGTTCTCTCGGGCGGCGAACGAAACCGCCTGCACCTCGCCATGGCTCTCAAAGAGGAGGGAAATGTACTGCTGCTCGACGAGCCGACCAACGACATCGACGTCAACACTTTGCGAGCCCTTGAGGAAGGTCTCGACGACTTCGCCGGATGTGCGGTCGTCGTCAGCCACGACCGCTGGTTCCTCGACCGCATCTGCACACACATCCTCTCGTTCGAAGGCGACGGCAACGTTGTTTACTACGAAGGCTCGTACTCTGACTATGAAGAGTTTAAGCGAGCCCATAACGGAGGCAAAGAATTGCCGCGCCGCCGCTACCGCAAACTGATGGAGTAAGCTCAGAACAAATTTTACCGGCGCGACCTCAGAGATACATTATTATCCGGTAAGGCCGCGCCGGTTTCATATTCTCAACAGAATGTTCATGTTAATCCGGTTAAATATTATTAAAAAGGCTTGACATATATTGAACAAAACCGTACCTTTGTGTCGTAAAAGCACCCAAAGCTTCGACTTAGACCGATAATTATTTACGCATTACAACCTCCTTTTTGGACTAAGCTCAGGCATGCAAGACTACTTCGTCGAGAGGACGCAGAATATTTTGTAGAGGTGATTTTACAGTAAGTATGATATAATCTCTACATTTATTTTGCTACAAGCAACTATCACAAAATCACAAATCATGCCTATTGGCTTTAGTCCTCTGTTCATTGACGAAATGAGCCGGGGAATTTTTTTGTAGGTGAAGATGAACCGATTGGGTTCCCTCGATTAAATTATTGGGATTTGCGGCTCAGCAGTAAAACCCGGTTGAAATGTTAAAAGGACATATATAATTATGTAGGGACATGCCAAAGCGACCGGCCGGGAGCTGCGGCATGTATAATTCGCCGATAATCGCCTGATGGCCAAACAATACGTACCAAAGACACGTCCCTACATAGTTTTTAACAACCGCTTTTTTACATTGGTCCGGATTTGCCGATAATCTAAGGAGAAAAAGGCTTTTCAGAAACCAACCTCAAATAGATGTATTATTTCTACCTGCTTTATTCTCAGCTGATTGAAAATCTTCCGCAAGGTGCGGAAGATTTCAGACCGACAAATCTTCTACAGGGTGTAGACGATTCTGAAACAGCAAATCTTCCGCAGCTTGCGGAAAGATTATACAACGAGATCTGTTCTATCCCATGGGATCATCAGCGAAGGATAATTGATAAATGTAAAGGGGATGCGAAAAAGGCGCTTTTCTTTGTCCGCAAAGTCATTGAAAACAGTTGGGGTCGCGATGTGCTATTGAATTTTCTAGGCACTGATTTGTATGAGCGTCAGGCGAAAGCCATAACAAATTTCAGCAAAACGCTTCCGGCACCTCAAAGTGATCTTGCTCAGCAAACCACAAAAGATTCCTACGTGTTTAACTTCCTGACAATGACTGAGGACTATAACGAGCGGGAACTTGAAAACGCTCTTGTCGGCAACGTAACGAAATTTCTTGTTGAACTGGGTACCGGATTCGCCTACATGGGAAAACAGTATCGACTGCAGGTAGGCGAAAAAGAAATCTTCATCGACCTTCTGTTTTACAATACTCGCATACACGCCTATTGCTGCGTGGAATTAAAAACGGGCTCATTTGAGGCATCCCACCTCGGGCAGTTAGGTCTGTATGTCACGGCAGTCAATCACCAGCTTAAGACAGAAAATGACAATCCCACCATCGGATTGTTGATTTGCAAGGACAAAGACAACATCGAAGCTCAATATTCATTAGAGGCATACAATCTTCCTCTCGGCATATCTCAATACGAGCTGTCAAAACTAATTCCCAAAGAGATAAAGAGTTCCCTGCCATCAATCGAGCAGATAGAATCAACGTTAGAGCAATTATCGGAGAATAGCGAGGATTGATATTTAGGGCTGAATCCTGCAACCGGTAATCGACTTTAGTCGCCTGCTTTGCAAGAATCAGCCCTAATTTTTCTTGCCCCAAAAATTTTTATCGGGCAGTAATATATCTTTATCCCGAACTCGCGTTAATAAACAGCTTCATAGCGAGCGCAAAATTTTGCGCTCCTACATTATTATCCGCTGTCATAGACCCTCATACAGACGCAGCGCTGAAACCCCACCCTCTAAAAAACCAAACCCGGTCTCGCAAGCCGGATGGCTTGGAAGACCGGGTTAAGTCGGGGTGAGAAGACTCGAACTTCCGACCTCCACGTCCCGAACGTGGCGCGCTGCCAACTGTGCTACACCCCGATGTGCACTAAGCGACTGCAAAATTATAAAGTTTTTTTGATTGACGAAAATTTTATGAGTTAATTTTCATTTGCAAATCGTCAAACGTACATTAAAACGCCATCGCTCAAATGCAGGCGATTTACGGCAGATGGCTGTCGAACCATTCGATATTGCGACGAAGGGCGTTTTTTATCCTGTCGGCACGGAGTTGTGCGGTCTGTGTCGGGTCTTCGCCCCACCTCTCACAGTCACAGCTCCATGCTTTGTCAAGCGGAAGGACTATGCGGTCGATGGCGTCATAAATCTCATTTAGCCTGCCGGGGTAGACTTCATTCCAGACAGATTTGACGCTGCGACAGAAACTGTCATATTTTATGATTTCGCCAATCCAGTGAGGGATAAAGCCATAATGCACTTCGAGGCGGAATGTATAATCTTTTTTCTGACGGTTATAGCACACAAGGTCCCATATCGGGCCGGCCACCCAGCGGGCGTCGTCGCCTAAATCTTTATGGAGATAGAAGCTGCCGTGGAAGCCGTCAGGATTGTCCATGACTTCCTGAAGGACAAAATAACGGGCCATGCTCTTGACATCAATGTATTTTTCCCACTCGGCAGATGTCTTGTCGGGCGTGTATATGGCAGCGTTTATTGCTTTGAACTCGTCGGTGAGCCATTGCTTCTGGGCGCCTGAGAGTTCTTCGGGCGAATGATATTTTATCGTTAGATTCCACGAACTGCTCTCGGGGACAGTTATCTGGCAGTCGTCGCGGTAATTATCGACCTCTACGAGCCAGCCGCCCTTTATCAGCGCCGGATCGGTCTCGCCGTCCTGCTGTTCATAAATATTTACACGGTTTTCGTCTATACGGATTGTCTCGGTGAGAAAATACAATCCGATATAATCTCCGTTGAGCACGACTTCGACAGGACGGAAATCAGGAGTCCATCTGAAATTCATCAGGCGTCCCATCTCCATGCCGGCAACAATATTTTCAGACGGTTTGAGCAGGGCCCAGTGCTTGTTTTTGGCCATGCCCATTATGGCGGTCTTCTTATCAAGTTTAATCTTGTAAGGTTTCTTCTCAGCCCTCCACGACGAGTGGCCGCGGCCGCGGATCTGCAGCGGCAACGGCTCCGCCTCAGAGCCGATGGCCTCGAC
>DXYS01000095.1:42238-51712 GCA_019415705.1 Bacteroidales bacterium
GCCTCGACACCCTCGCAACCCGACGGGTCAAGCCGGTAAACACCGGGCAGATACACGGTTTTTGAGGTTATAGGCTTATGCTCCTCGGTGTCTATATACATTACCGGAAGTGTGCCGGAGACTTTTCCCGAAACTGCCGGAGGCGCCGGCTCGTCGGACTCTGTGTCATCCGAACATGAAATCAACGTCGCCGAAATAATCAGGCAGCACAGAAACTTACGTAACACAGCGGACTTTGAGATGCGCATATTTATATTTATTGATAATCAGGATGAAAAATGCATCTTACGACAAACTCTGATGCAATGCCACAGCTGCATTTCAAACTCAGCCGGCAGTAATTTGCACAATGTTCCTGCAAATTTCGTCAAATCCGATAAAATCTGCAAAGATTAAGGCCTGATTATGTAATCAAAAACATGCTTAAACCTGCGATTTGACACAATTTTAGCGCTAAAATACGCATTAATGCGAAAAAAGAATTATATTTGCAAGCTGAAACAAATTCGAATTTTTTAATTAATAATTTAAACCATAAATTCACATGCAAAGCAAAGGATCATTAGGGAGCATCGTTGCCGGTGTTATCGCGATTTTTCTGGTGCTGGTGTGTCTGTTCTACCTCTCGTTTACGTTTGTGTCAAACAAGCACGAGAAAGCAGCCGCACAGTATGCGCTCGTAGAGTCGGGTGACAATGACGATGATGCCTACAATCAAGCCTACAAGCACTACATGGACTCGCTCGGCGAGCAGAAAGTCTATCTCGGCTACACACTTAACGACGTACGCAAATGGGGTGTCGGCCTCGGCCTCGACCTCAAGGGCGGTATGAACGTTATCCTGCAGGTCGACATGCCCGACATGCTTCGCTCGATGAAGAGCGGCGCCACAGACTCGGTCTTCGAATCAGCCATCGCATCAGCCACAGCCCTTGTCGAAGGCCACCAGACCGATGACTATGTCGGCTCGTTTGTCAACGAATACCGTCAGCTCAAACCTCAGGCCGACTTCTCGGTAATATTCCAAGGTTTGGTTAATCCCGGCTCGAGCGATGACCAAGTGAAATCAAAACTCAAGAGCGAGGTCAAAGACCGTGTCGACAACTCGGCTACAAACGTGCTCCGCAACCGTATCGACCAGTTCGGCGTTGTTTCGCCTAACATTCAGGTGCTTCAGGGCAAGGACGGCCAGATCCTGCTCGAGCTCCCCGGTGTCAAAGACCACGAGCGTGTGACTCAGCTGCTCCAGCGTTCGGCCAACCTCGAGTTCTACGAGACTTATACGACCGACCAGATTGCCGGCGCCCTGATGACCCTCGTGCAGCGTCTTGACGCCGACTCTACCTATAACGCCGCTCCGCTCGCCGCTTTAGTCGGCAACGGTCAGGGTTACGGCGCGACAGTGGGCTACGCTCCCGATGCACGCGCCATGGCAGCCGTCGACGCTCTGCTCGCGTCGCCTTACGCCAAGACCCTGCTGCCCTCTGACCTGCGTCTGCGCTGGGGTGTGAAAGACGCCACACGCGTCGACCCGACCACAGGCAAGGAAATCAGCTTCGGCTATCCTCTCTATGCACTCCGCGCCACCGGCGGCAAGCCCGCACTTGACGGCAAGGCTGTCAGCGACGCATCGTCAAACTATGACAACCTGCGCGGCAACGAGGTATCGATGAAGATGAATCCCGAGGGCGCACGTGCATGGGCACGCATCACCGCCGCCAACATCAACCGTCAGGTGGCAATCGTGCTTGACGACCAAGTTTACTCGGCCCCCAATGTCAACTCTGCTATCGAAGGCGGTCAGTCGTCAATCACCGGCGACTTCACGCTCGACGAGGCCAAGGACTTGGCCAACGTGCTCAAATCAGGTAAAATGGACGCCAAAGTCCACATCATCTCGAATATGGTTATCGGCCCGTCACTCGGCGCACAGGCCATTCAGGCAGGCTTCATCTCGTTCATGGTGGCTCTTGTGCTGCTGATGATTTTCATGATTGCCTTCTACGGCTGGATTCCGGGTTGCATCGCCAATGTCTGCCTTATCTTCAACCTCTTCTTCACGTTCGGCATCCTCGCCTCATTCCAAGCCGTGCTGACCATGTCGGGTATCGCCGGTATCGTGCTCTCGCTCGGTATGGCTGTCGACGCCAACGTGCTTATCTTCGAGCGTTCGAAAGAGGAGCTCCGCGCCGGCAAGAACTTGCGCACCGCCATTGCTGACGGTTACAGCAACGCCTTCTCGGCCATCTTCGACTCCAACCTGACGTCAATCATCACGGGCATCATCCTGCTGCTCTTCGGTACAGGTCCCATCAAGGGCTTCGCCACAACGCTTATCATCGGTCTTGTCTGCTCGTTCTTCACAGCCGTATATCTGAGCCGCCTGTTCTTCACATGGTTTGGCAAGAGCAAGGCTTTCCAGAACCTGACATTCACAACTCCGCTGTCGCGCAAGATGTTTGTCAACGCCAACATCAACTTCCTCGGCCAGCGCAAAGTCAGCTTTACGGTCGTCGGCATCTTTGTTGCCATCGTAGCTGTATCGCTCTTTACCCGCGGTCTCAATCAGGGCATCGACTTCTCGGGCGGCCGCAACTACATCGTCAAGTTTGACAAACCCGTCAACACTGTCGAGCTGCAGGAAGCACTTGCGCCCCAGTTCCCCGGCGCGTCTGTTTCGGTCATCACCATCGAGAGCTCAAATCAGGTGCGTGTTTCGACCAACTACAAGATTAACGAAGGCAGCGCCGAAGTCGAATCAGAAATCACCGACAAACTCTTCGAAACTCTCAAACCCTTCCTCCGCGAAGGCATGACATCTGCCGAGTTCTCTACCACCGATGCCAATCAGGGTATCGTGCAGTCGCAGAAAGTAGGACCTACAGTGGCCGACGACATGCGTACAGACGCTTACATCGCCGTGATTATCTCTCTTATCGCGATGTTCTTCTACATCCTGCTGCGTTTCCGCAATGTCGCCTTCTCAATCGGCGCTCTCTCGGCCGTAGCGTTCACCGCCTTTACGATTATCGGTTTCTACTCGCTGTTCTACGGCGTGCTGCCCTTCGCGATGGAGGTCGACCAAACGTTTATCGCCGCTATCCTGACCGTCATCGGTTATCAGATTAATGATACGGTGGTAGTCTTCGACCGTGTGCGCGAGAACATCGGTCTCTATCCCAAACAGGATTTCTTCACGACAATCAACAAGTCTATCAACTCTACCTTGGGCCGTACGATAATGACCTCATGCTCGACACTCCTCGTGCTCGTCTGCATCTTTATCCTCGGCGGTGATGCAATCCGCAGCTTTACGTTCGCCATGCTCTTCGGCGTAATCACAGGTACTCTCGCCACAATCTACGTGGCTGCCCCCGTGGCTTACCTCACCGACTCACGCCGCAAAAAAGCTGTCAAGGCAGTCAAAGCATAAGCAATCCACACAACCCTCTATATCACGCGAGAGGCCCGGTCGATGACCGGGCCTCTCGACGTTTCTATTTGTTTAATCTCAGTGTTTGCCGTAGACCTCTTTGTGGAGCGTATAGGTCGTCTCAACAGGCGAGACGGGTGCGTTGGCCATCAGATACAGCTCTACCTCGGGCAAGCCGTCGGCATAAGGCGGCTGAACATAGTATGGGTCGATGACCTGAAATCCGTGACGGGCATAGAAGCTGACACGGCGTCGGGTCATCGGGTCGTTGTCGGTCGGCACCTCGACCTCGACAACAACCGGCAAGGGGCTGACTGTATCGATGATTGCACTAAGAGTCTCGGAGCCAAGTCCGCGGTTGCGCACAGACTCGCCAAGCGCGAGGTGCTCGATATAGGCAAAGCGACCGAATGTCCAGACGGTAGCCATGCCGACGATATGACCGTCGGAGAGGATGGCGTAAAGCGTCGGACAGCCTGCTTTTGCGGGCTTAATGATTGTTTCCCACGGACGACGCTCCTCTATGGGAAACGACGCGTCATATATCCGTTTTATAACGGCCAAATCAGCCTCTGTCAGTTGTGATGTCAGATTTATCATTATACAGGTTTTATTATTGAACAAATACTACAATAAGAATGCTTACCGAAATCTGAGAAAAATTGCAGCCTTCGGACAAAGTCTATGCGTCAATCGGATTGCGGACTATTTGCCGAGAAGTATGCGGCGGATGTCGTTGAGTTTGGTAAGAGCCTGCAGGGGCGTGAGATTGTCAATGTCTGTGCCGATAATCTCGTCGCGCACCTGTGCGAGCACCGGATCGTCGAGCTGAAAGAACGACAGCTGCATGCCCGAAGTAGAGTCTGCTACTGCGCCGAGGTCTTTGCTGATTTCCTCGCGCTGCTGTGACGACTCCAGTTGATGCAGCACTTCGTCGGCACGTTTCACAATCGAGCGCGGCATGCCGGCAAGCTTGGCCACATGTATGCCGAAGCTGTGCTCGCTGCCACCGCGGGCCAATTTGCGCAGGAAGACGACCTTGCCGTCGATTTCCTTGACGGAGACGTTGTAGTTGACGATGCGCGGGAACGTCTTCTCCATCTCGTTTAGCTCGTGATAATGGGTCGCGAAAAGAGTCTTGGCTCTGAGGTCGTCGCACTGATGTATGTATTCGACGATGGCCCATGCGATAGAGATGCCGTCATAGGTCGATGTGCCGCGTCCCAGCTCGTCAAACAGTATCAGCGAGCGGCGGCTCATGTTATTGAGAATCGAGGCCGCCTCGTTCATCTCGACCATAAATGTCGACTCGCCCAATGAAATGTTGTCACTGGCGCCTACGCGCGTGAAAATCTTGTCGACAGTGCCTATGCGAGCCGAATCAGCGGCTACAAAACAGCCTATCTGAGCCATAATGACATTAAGAGCCGTCTGACGCAACAGCGCCGATTTACCCGACATGTTGGGGCCGGTAATCATCATTATCTGCGTCGCGTCGTTGTCAAGGCGTATGCTGTTGGATATATAAGGCTCGCCCGGAGGCAGCTCACGTTCGATGACCGGATGGCGAGCCTCGGTAAGCTCAATGACAAGCGAATCGTCGACTACGGGACGATTATAACGATTTTCGGCAGCCACACGCGTAAATGACAGCATGACATCCAAGCGTGCCAGCATCGAGGCGTCTAACTTCAGTGCCTGTATATATGCGGCCGTGTCTTTTATCAGCAATGCATATAGACGTGCCTGTATTGCCTCGATTTTTTCCTGCGCGCCGAGTATCTTTTCCTCATAGTCCTTTAGCTCCTGAGTGATGTAGCGCTCGGCGTTGACAAGCGTCTGCTTGCGTATCCACTCCGGCGGCACTTTGTCGCGGTGAGTGTTTGTGACCTCGATATAGTAACCGAAGACGTTGTTGTAGCCTATTTTGAGCGACGTTATGCCCGTGGCCTCGATTTCGCGCTGCTGTATCTTGAGCAGATAGTCCTTGCCCTCGTAGGCTATATGTCGCAGCTCGTCGAGCTCGGGGTCAACACCGTCGGCAATCACATCGCCGCGTGTGACGGCTGTCGAGGTATCCTGACGTATCTCGCGGCTTATGCGCTCGCGTATGCCGTCGCAGGGATTGAGCTGCTCGCCGATAGCCTTGAGCGCGCTCTGGTCAGACGAAAGACAGAGCTGACGCACGGGGCTGACAGCCTCAAGCGCGTTATGGAGCTGCAGCATTTCGCGTGGAGTAATGCGCTCGGTGGCGACTTTTGAGACAAGACGCTCGAGGTCACCGACAGTCTCGAGAAGATCGCGCATGCGGTCGCATCTCTCAGGCTGACGGAAGAAATACTCGACAACATCGAGACGGCGGTTTATCTCGCCGGCATCTTTAAGGGGGAAAAGAATCCACCGCCTCAGCAGGCGGCTGCCCATGGGGCTTACTGTGCGGTCAAGCACACTCAGCAGGCTCTTGCCGCCCTCGTCCAACGGGTCGATGAGCTCGAGGTTACGCACAGTGAAGCGGTCGAGGCGCACAAAGCGGCTCTCTTCTATACGCGCGATAGAGGTTATGTGCGATGTGCGGTTATGCTGGGTGATGTCGAGGTAATGCAGTATTGCTCCGGCGGCTATTACAGCGTCGGGCATGCGGTCGATGCCGAATCCTTTGAGCGACGTCGTGCCGAACTGTTTGCGCAGGCGGTCATTGGCCGCGTCGCGCGTGAAAATCCAGTCGTCAAGTTCAAATGTTAGCACTTTGGAGCTGAACGTGTCGGCGGCGTGCTGTTTAAGTCCGCGACAGACGAGCATCTCCTTCGGCTCCATGCTCGAAATGGTCTTGTCGACATAGTCTATCGGCCCTTCGGCGGTCAGAAACTCACCTGTGCTGATATCAAGAAAGGCCACGCCGGCCGTATGCTTGTTGAAGTGGACAGCGGCAAGAAAGTTGTTCTCACGATGGCTCAGTACGTTGTCGTTCATGGCGACGCCCGGCGTAACAAGCTCTGTAATGCCGCGTTTGACCAACTTTTTGGTCAGTTTGGGATCTTCGAGCTGTTCGCAGATGGCCACACGTTTGCCGGCGCGTATCAGTTTGGGCAGATATGTGTCGAGGGCGTGATGAGGGAAGCCTGCAAGTTCGACATATTGTGCGGCTCCGTTTGCACGTCGGGTAAGCGTGATGCCGAGTATCTCGGAGGCTGCTATGGCGTCATCAGAGAATGTCTCGTAAAAATCACCAACGCGGAAGAGCAACACAGCGTCGGGATGCTTTTGCTTCATCTCGATGTATTGCTTCATCAGCGGTGTCTCGACAATTTTCTTTGCCACGGCTTGTATGATTATTTCTTATCGGCCTTTTGGCGGGCTAATTTGGCCATGCGCGCGGGAATGGCGATGGAAGTATAGATCTGTATCGCTGCGCCGGCAAGGGTGAAGGCAAGCCAATCACGCATGGCGGCTCCGGGCCAGAACATAAAGCCGGCTCCGACACAGAAAAAGATGGCCGACCAGCTCTCGATGCGGTGAAGGCGGCGCAGGCGTGTGTCTTCACCGCGGAAGGGCGTGAACAGGCGGCACACGAGCAGCCACAGCGCACCGGCTGCATAAAGATATTTATACCAGACCAAGTCAGCGCGGAGGCCCGTGAAAATGGGCACGACGGTAGCCGCCGCAATTAGCAGAAGTCCGAGCGGCGCAAGCTGCGACAAGAGTTTTTCGTGTGATTTATTCTTTGACATTTTAAATGTTCGGTTGTTATTGGCGGTCACTCGGCCGAAAACACATAGACGTCTTCGTCGGGACGCTTCATATTGTGCTGCTCACGGACCACACGCTCCATTACCGCAGGGTCAGATGACAGGCGCGAGTTGAGTTCCTTGTAATAGAGCATGGAGTCACGATTGATTTCGACCTCGGTCTGCAGACTGTCGATGATGCGCTGGTACTCTATTTTATGCAGTACAGACGTATCGCTGAAAAACAGCATGTAGACAATGGCGGCCATCACGCCGAGGGTCAGCAACGAGACATAGCGTTTGAGCCACGGAACAGATTTATCTCTTGCAGATTGCTCTGTCGGCTCGGTTTCTGATGGCTCGTCCTGCTCTTCGCAAGACGAATCATTGTCAGAAGACTCATCGGCATAATCTTCTGCCGGCTGCTCATCCTGCACATCCGGCAGGCTGTCGCCGCGGTCATCCTCCTCGTCGTCAATATCAATCTTCATGACAATCTTTTTGCTGAATGGAGATTCAGGTTTCTTATCAATCGGCTTTAAACACTTTGACAGACTCTACACTGCCGTCGTCATAGACTGTTGTACGTACCTTAAGCACGCTGCTGCCGGCATCTGTCGGACGTCCCTGCATGTCATGATAACTTACAGACAATGCACGACGCTCCGTAGTGATTGACGAAATGCCGGATGTGCCGTAACTTGCGGTCTTATTGATTACGTCAAAGATAAGACGGCGCGATTTGTATTCGTCGTCTCCGTCTTTATAGACGGTCTCCACTTCGATAGTCTTTGTCGCAGCAGGCAGATTCTGGAAATAAATATAACGTTTCTCACCGAGATCACCACCATGCATTACGTATCCGTATTGCGAGAAATTATACGGAATCTCTGTCATAGCCTCACGGAACGGATAATCGGTCGTGTTGAAAGTATACGGCTCGCCGTTGACATAGAATCTGAAACAGAGCGACTCTTTACCGAGAGGATGACCGTCGGTCGCCACAGCAGCCGATGTAAAAGTAAACTCAGTCTCGCCGCCGGGATTGAATTCAAAGAAATTATCATAATAAACCGGATCGACGGGAACGTTTGTACTTTCGGCGGCCGGGGTCAGCAACAGCGCGCTGTAAATCTGATATACCTCCGGCTGATCATTCTGTCCGGTAGAGTTGCCGAGATTGGCGGCATAAGGCTGCTCAGCGGCTGCCTCGAAGCGACCGAGAGACTCATCATATTCAATCGGAAGATAATTGTAGGCTACATACTCCGGCTCAGTGCCGCTATAGTCGGCTGACAACGACGCAAAAACAATCGGAAAGTCATATGAAGTAAAACTTACGACCTGAAACGACGGCATACGCAGTTCGCCCTCGACCAACTCAGCTTTAAGCCATGCAGCCGGATACTTCGGGTCGAGACCGAGAAACCAGAAGGTGTCACCGTCGCGATAATAAGACGCGGCCACACGCGTGCTCGTCATGTCAGCACGATTTGTATAGATATAATCAAGCTTTATATTACCGTCTTTATGAAGAGCGGTCGGGGTAAATGATATATCATTTGCCAAGGCATAATAGACGTCAGAATTTGTTGTCTGGTCATACTCAGGATACTCGGCCGTGCATATAACAAGATGGGGACGTTTTTCATTGACACGCATCTTAAAAACGCCGTTATCATCGACATCAAAAATAATTTTCTCGTCATAAAACTCCTTGGTCACAGAGTTGCCCGCACGGAAAGCCCTGTCATACAAACGAAGAGTCAGGACCTGATCAGTATTGGGAGTCTGATAAACCGGCTGCCCCGGTTCGACGGTAACAGTTTTTTCAGCAGGGTCGTATACGCCTTTTATATAAGCAGGCATCGAATTACGCATCAGCGGATTAGGGAGCCACACAACATTATCGTCGGCAAAAACTATACTCTGCGTCGAGTGACAATCATACATCATGCCGAAAAGGTTGTCCTCGTTGCGTTGGTCAAGCCAATATTCCTTGACGGCGCCATCAGGTCGCTCAGTAACAATGACCGGCAACTCTTCCGCGCCAAGCGATATTGAGCCCAAAGTGACAGTCAAAGCAGTAAGTAGAAAATTCTTCATCAGAGACAGATTAAAAATTCAGAAATTTGATGTTTTCAACACAAAAATACTCAAAAAACAGACAAGTCAAGCAAAAAATATGAGATTTATAAATCACATAAGAATTATAGGGCCCATAGGCCCTATTAGGCCTATAATTATCAAGCAGGGGATATAAAAAAGCCCCGGGGCTCGTGTGAGTCCCGGGGCCGGTTAGAAGGGGCGGTTACC
>DXYS01000096.1:0-57903 GCA_019415705.1 Bacteroidales bacterium
TTTGACGGGGGGTGAGGCCGGCACGTTCAGCAGGCGTGGTGACGTCGTCGGCGCTGATGCCCATGGCCGCAACGGCGTTGCGTGGAATCCATGTATCGGGTTGGCCGAAGGGGGAGCAGACGACGAACGACGGCTTGCCGAGGGCATGTGCGAGGTGGCGTGTGCCGCCTTCGTTGCCGAAATAGAAGTCGCAGTTGGCGGCGAGGGCGGCCAGCTCTCTGAGCGAGCGCGCCTCGACGTCTATTTTGACGACTGACGGACGGCCGAGGGTTTCGTAGGCTTCGCGGGCGTCCTGTTCTTCCTGCCCGGGGGCGTAGTTGAAGATGAACTGCAGTTCGGGACGCTCGGCCATGAGTCGGCGCAGCATTTCGGTCATGTAGTCGGGTCGCCACCGTTTGTCGGCAATCTTTGTTGTGACGCCGATGAGCCACACGGGGCGGTTGAAGTCGATGCCGGCAGCCGCCATGCGCTGACGCATGTCCTCGCGCTCGGCGTCGGTGACATAGAGACGGAAGTCGTCGGTATAGTCTATGTCGGCGATGGCCGAAAGTGGCTCGGCGAGCATCAAATCGCGCTGCACCATGTCGGTATGGAGTGTCGGGGAGTAGTTGTCGACCTGATGAGTTAGCAGGCCGAAGGCATATTTCTTGCGGCGGCCGATGCGCCACGGCGTCCGTAAAGACAGTAGCGAGAAGAGCAGTGTGCGCGTCGTCGAGCGCATGTCGATGATGACGTCGTAGCGGCCCTCGCGCACGGTGCGCCACACTTTGGCTACGTAGCGGCGCGTGGATTTAAGTTCGTCGCGGTCAAAGGCTATGACGCGGTCGATGTCGGGATGGTCTTCGAAGAGCGGGGCGATGCCTTTGTTAAGCACGAAGTCTATACGGGCCTCGGGGAAGGTACGTTTGAGCGTCGAGCAGAGCGCGGCCGCGAGTATGGAGTCGCCAATCTGGCGAAAGCGCAGCACGAGTATGCGTTTTATCGTGGAGGTGTCTTTGGTTTTCATGGTGTGGAGCGTCGGGTCAATACCATGTGATGCCGTTAGAGCGAGACGAGCGTTTGTCGTACTTGAGGTCGCTGAGCATCGACGATTTCACGGCTATGTGGAAGTTATAGCTTTTATACGGTCCGACCGGCACAAAGCTCGCTGACATCTGGAAGCAGTGCAGGTCACGCGAGATGTTGCAGTTCATGTAGGCGAGTTTGTGGGTGTCGAAGTTGTATGAGGCCGTGAACGAGAAGTTCCAGTTTTTTGTCGGCTTTATGTTGCCGGAGAAACTGAGATTCTGGGTAATCTTGCTGTCGTACTCCATCTTTTGCTTGTTAAACGCGCCGTAGGAGTAGGCAAAAGAGTAGTTGACAGACAGACTCCAAGGCACTGACCATTTCATGTAGCCGTCGTTGCCGAACAGCTCGTCTTCGGGCACATCCTCGTCGTCCTCGTCGCCGTATCGTCCATAACGGTCATCAGCGGTGTTGTTGCGCGAATTGTCATTGGCATTGTTCTTGGGATCGTTTTTTTTCTTGCGACGGAAAGTGTCGTTGTTGAATGTGTAGGAGAACGACGAGCCGGTCGAGCGCAGACGTCCGATGCCTTTGCCTGCTTTCCAGCGCGGCACGTTGACACGCACGGGGTTGCCGTACTCGTTGAGCTGATAGGTGTAGACATCCCATACGGCCGAGAGGTTGAGGTTGAAACCCTTGGTGAGACGCAGCAGTATCGAGGTGTTGATATCGCTCCATTTGAGCGAGTCGGCGGCAAGGTTATAGCTCTGCGAGATAGACAGATTCTCGATAAGCGAGATTTTCTTCTCGCCGATTGAGTCGTTGTCGGTCTTGACCTTCATCTCGAGGTTGTTGGCCAAAGAGAAGCTTATAGAGCCCATTTTGCCCTCGCGCGGTGTGCCGTAGAGTGCATTGGGGAAGTAGCTGTAGCGTCGTGTCTGCATCTCGCCGTTAGCCCCGGGGTAGAGATATTCGCCGTAGTAGCCGAAGAACGGAGAGCCGAAGTCAGGGGCGTAGTTGAATGATATCGACGGTGTCATCACGTGGCGTATCATCTTGACTTTTTTGCCGAGGAAACCGAGAGGCTGGAAGAAACCGTAGACTTTTGTGTCAAGCGAGAGCGATGCCTGAAAGTCATAGACATTGTAGAGGCTGTATGACGTGTCGCATACCTCGATGCCACGCATCTCGTCCCACTGTCGCTGGACTTTAGTTGTATACATGCGGTCGGTGAAGTTGACCGACGGCGTGATGTTGATGTAGTTGAAAGCGTTGAACGTTGCCGAGATGGGGATAGAGTGACGCATGGCGTTGCGCCAGTCTTTGATGAGGCTCTTCTTGAAGAACTCGTTCTGCTTGGCTGTCAGTGAGTTCTGCAACTGACCGGAGTATGAGAGCTTGATTTTTTCATACCATCGCTCGTCTCCGACTTTTTTCTTGCGCTTGAAAGGGTAAGTCTGTGCCATCGTGACGGTCACGTTTGGGAAAGACACGGCGAGGGTCGAGTCCTGAGAGCGCTGGGCGATGTTGAGTGTCGTAGACAGAGACCACTTTGTGCCCGGGAAACGATAGGTCATGTTGACCGACGAACTCTTGGTGTTCTCGGTGAAAGACGGTGAATAGTATGAATTGAGGTCGTTGCGCGAGTAGCCGGAGGTGGTGAAGTTTACGCTGGCCGAGAGATTCATGTTGGGGTTAGCCTTCGAATCCTGCGAGTGGCTCCACAGCACTTGGAAGTTGGTTTGTGTCACGTAGTCGGGCTCGCCTTTTTCGCCGGTGATGGTCTTCAGATAGCTTATGTTGAAATTACCCGAATATTTGTAGCGTTTTACATAGTTTGACTGGGCGCGCAGTCCCCATGAGCCTTTAGTATATATCTCACCGGTAAGCGCGGCGTCGATGTTGTCGTTGATGGCAAAGTAATATCCGCCGTCACTCAGATAGAATCCGCGGTTATAGTCGTCGCCGAACGACGGCACGATGATGCCTGACGAGTAGCTTTCGGTGAAAGGGAAGTAACCGAACGGTACCGCGAGGGGCAACGGCAGACCCGCCAAGACCATGTAGGCCGGACCTGAGACAACGTTTTTGCCCGGACGCACCTTGGCTTTGGTGAGCTGGAAGTAGAAGTGCGGACAGTCGTGCTGGTCGCAGGTTGTGTAGCGGCCATTCTGGATGTAATAGTCTTTGCCGACGTCTTTCTTGGTGACTCCGCCGGTGAGATACCCCTCGCCCTGCTGGGTGACGACGTTGGTGATATATCCTTTCTCGGTGCCGAAGTTATAGCGCATCGTGGCGGCCTCATACTCTGACTCGCCCTGCTTGAAGACCGGTTTGCCGATGATCTCGCCGACAGAGTCCTCGCGGCCGACGGCGTAGACTGTGTTGTCTTTGAGATTCATCTCGATTTTGGCGGCGTCAAGCGATATATCGCCGTATTTGACCGAGCTCTCGCCGAACATAAACGCCGAGTCGCGGCGCAATATCACCATGGAGTCGCTCGACGAGAAGTCGACAGAGGTCTCGAGGTCGACTTTTTCTCTGACGATGCGGCTGCGGCGCGTGGGCAGGGAGTCGACGGCTGCACTGTCAGCTATCCATGTGTCGCTCACCGAATCTTCGGGTGACACCGGTCGTGGTAATGTTGTGTCGCTTATAGCGTTAATCGGCTCGGTGCTGTCGGTCGAAGCGATGCTGTCAGCCGAAGGTATGCGCGATGCGCTTCCACGCGGGCCTGACAGAGCGAGGCAGAGCGACGGCAGCATTAACAAAATGATGATATATAGGGGCGAACGTTTCAAAACCGATTGATAGACTATAGCGAATAAGGTATAATCACGGCAAAGTTAATAAAAGTCCGGCGTATTTTGATAAAAACAAGACCGGCAGGAATGCTAAAAAGTGCAATCCTGCTGGTCGTCAGTGTGTTATGTCGTTTTTTTAACTTCTATGCCTTTTTATTTGTTGTTTTCGGGACGGAGACGACGGACAGTCTCGGCTGTGCGCCACATCTCGCTGTCACGCAGGGCTTTGAGTTCTTTTTCGAGACCCTCGCGGTAGCCGGGTTTGGAGTTTGAGTCGATTGATATCTGGGCCTCCTTGCCCGAAGCGACGCTTTCGTAGAGGCGCTCGACGACAGGTTTGATGGCGTCGTGGAAGGGATCTTTCCAGTCCAAGGCGCCACGCTGAGCGGTGGTCGAGCAGTTGGCATACATCCAGTCCATGCCTTTGGCGGCAAAGAGAGGCATCAGTGACTGTGTCAGTTCCTCGACGGTTTCGTTGAAAGCCTCGGAGGGGGTGTGTCCGTGCTCGCGGAGCACTTCGTATTGTGCGGCGAAAAGTCCCTGAATGGCGCCCATCAATGCGCCGCGCTCGCCGGTGAGGTCACTGATGGCCTCGCGGCGGATTGTGGTCTCGAAGAGGTAGCCCGAGCCGATGCCGATGCCGAGTGCGAGTGTACGCTCAAGTGCGCGGCCCGTGTAGTCCTGTTCGACGGCAAAAGAGGCGTTGATGCCGCGACCCTCGAGGAAGAGAGAGCGAACTGTGGTGCCCGAGCCTTTAGGTGCGACCATGATGACGTCTACGTCCGCCGGAGGCACAACGCCTGTGCGGTCGCTCCAAGTGATTGCAAAGCCGTGGCTGAAATAGAGCGCGTCGCCCGCTTTAAGGTTAGCCTTGATGACGGGCCAGACACTGAGCACGGCGGCGTCAGAGAGAAGACACATTATTATTGTGCCGCGACGTGCGGCTTCCTCGATGCTGAAAAGTGTCTCGCCGGGCACCCATCCGTCGGCTACAGCCTTGTCATAGGTTTTGCCGGGACGCTGGCCGACGATGACGTTAAAGCCGTTGTCGCGCAGGTTAAGGCTCTGGCCGGGGCCCTGCACGCCGTAGCCGAGCACGGCGATGGTTTCGTTTTTAAGAGTTTCGAGGGCTTTCTTCAGAGGGAACTCCTCGCGGGTGACGACGGTTTCTTCGACACCGCCAAAATTAAGCTTTGCCATTATTTTAAAGTTTAGAGAGTTATATCTTAGGGTTAAAAATGGAGTGTCGCCAGAATACCGACGCGCCTACTACACGGGTCGCGTCACGCACGATTTCGCAGTCTGAGCGTTCGCCCTGTGTTGCGAGGCGCAGCGTGACGTCTTCGCCGAAATAACATTCGTGCAGGAATGAGATGTCGAGACGTCTGACGGCATAATTATCGTATCGATTCATGTCCCACTGATTGAGTATCAGCTGGATATAGCGCACGGTGTTGACATGACGGTTGAAGTCGATGTCGCAGTAGCGGAAACGGTAGGCCGTCTCGGCGGCGTCGGCAGGCAACGCTCCGAGACGTCTGTTTTTTTCAATCGGGCAGACGCGCGTTGAGACAGGGAAGGCGTCACGCTCGTAGATGCTGAGGTCGGCAAGTGTTCGCCGGGCCATATCGATTGCGGTCCATACCGTGCGTGCATGCCCTATTACGTTTCCGTCGCCGTCAGTAATCGCAAAGCAGCGGTCGCTGAAACAGCGGTTGTAGCTCTCGATCCACGTGGTCAGGGCATATGACTCGTTGATAGCGGGCCAGCGTTCCATTTCAAAACTCAGGCGGCTGAGCACCCAACCGATATTGGTCCGGATTAGTGTCGAATAGCCTATATCGAGCTGATTTGCGTGTTCGGTGGCGGTCTCTATGATGCGCTCGACAAGCAGGGTGACGGGCATCGTGCCCTGAGCGCCACACTCGCCGGCTGTCAGGAAATATTTGTGGTGGTGTTCGGTCGGACGGCTCATTGTTCGGCTTCGAGGCGCTCCTGTCGCAGTTTTTGTTCTTCCAAGTAGAGATCGACATGTTCGACCGGTGACTTTGTGACGGCGATGCGTCCCGAGCGCACAAACTGGCGTATGCCATAGCGGCGCAGGCGGTCGAGCAGGGCCTCTGTCTCCCACGGGTGCCCGGATTTCTCGATGACGGTGTAATCAGGTGTGATTTCGAGTATACGGGCGTTGTGTTCTCTTACGATGTCCTCGATATGACCGTCAGCCAGCAGGCTCTCGGTGGGTACCTTGTAAAGTGCAATCTCCTGATAGACAATGTCATCATCAGTGTAGAGGAAGGCGCGGATGACATCGACGCGCTTCTCTATCTGGCGCACGACCTTCTCCATGGTCGGGCGGTCGGCCCATGTGGTGATGGTCAGTTTGTGGATGTCGGGCAGTGACGACGCGCTTGCCGAGACATCCTCAATGTTGAGGCAGCGACGTGTAAAAATCACCGACACCTGATTTAACAGTCCGACACAGTTCTCGGAGTAGACCGTGACGGTGAATAGCTGGCGTTCGGGATGAGTCATAGCTTGTCAATATCGTCTTGACCGAAGAGTCGGTCACGGTTAAGTAATATATAGTCGACGGCCTTGCCGACAGGTGTCATCGGGAAGACCATGTCGGTCTCGTCGATGCTGACGTTGAGCAGATAGGCTCCGTCGTCGTCGAGCATACGTCGGATGGCTCCGTCAAGCTTGTCGCGTGTGGCCACATCTTCGGCCGGGATGCCGTAGGCGGCTGCAAGAGCCTTGAAATCAGGATTGAGCATCGGGGTCGACGAGAAGCGGTGATTGAAGAAGAGCTCCTGCCACTGGCGCACGTTGCCGAGGAAATTGTTGTTTAGCAGTATGATTTTGACCGGCACGCGGTACTCCATGATGGTGCCTAACTCCTGAACGGTCATCTGCAGGCCGCCGTCGCCGCAGAAAAGGCAGACCGTGCGGTCGGGAGCGCCGATTTTGGCGCCGATGGCGGCGGGGAGTCCGAAGCCCATAGTGCCCAAGCCGCCGGATGTGATGAACGAGCGCGGAGCGTCGAAGCGGAAGTAGCGCGCCGACATCATCTGATTTTGACCGACATCGGTGACTGCCACGGCGCCCGGTCCGGCGAGGGTGCATACACGGTCAGCGACCTCGCCCATGGTCATGCGCGGACGTGACGGATTGATTTCGGTGCTGACGGTCACTCGTCGCTCGACTTCGTTGCAGCGGTTAAACAGGTCTATCCACTCGCGGCGCTCCTCGTCGCCTTCGTGGCTGTCGACGAGGGGCAGCAGGGCGTCAAGCGCCTCACGGGCGTCGGCGTTGACCGCGAGGTCAGCGTGGACGGTCTTGTTGAACTCAGAGGGGTCTATGTCTATGTGTATGATGGGCGTCTCGGGCGCATATTTGCCTGTGACGCCTGTGACGCGGTCGTCGAAACGCATGCCGACGGCAATCAGCAGGTCGGCGCGGTTAGTCAGATAGTTGACGCCGACATTGCCGTGCATGCCGAGCATGCCTTTAAACAAAGGATGGCTTGACGGCATGGCTGACAGCCCGAGAAGCGTCGAGCCGACGGGCAGACAGGCCTTCTCGGCAAGCGAGGCGAGCGAACGCTCGGCGCCCGAGAGAGTCACGCCCTGACCGATGAGCATCAGCGGGCGCCGGGCGGCGTTAATCATCGAGGCTGCACGCGACACGGCCACGGCGTCTAACTCGGGCCGTGGATTGTAGCTGCGGATATAGCGCAGTGGCCGGTGGCCGTCATAGTTGATGAGGCCTATCTGGGCGTCCTTGGCGATATCGAGCACTACTGGGCCGGGACGACCTGTCGAGGCGATGTAAAAGGCGCGGGCTACGGCCGCGGGGATGTCCTCGGCGCGGCGCACCTGATGAGCCCATTTGGTGATGGGCTGGGTTATACCGACCACATCGGTCTCCTGAAAGGCGTCCGAGCCGAGATATTGCTCGCCGACCTGACCTGTGATGACGACCAAAGGCGTCGAGTCCATCATGGCGTCGGAGAGACCGGTGATGACGTTGGCGGCGCCGGGGCCGGAGGTGACGATGACTACGCCCGTGCGGCCCGACACGCGGGCAAAGCCCTGCGCGGCGTGGATGGCGCCCTGCTCGTGACGCACGAGGATGTGGCGTAGGCGGTCAGCGTAGTCATATAGCTTGTCGTAGACAGGCAGGATGGCGCCTCCGGGATAACCGAATATGGTGTCGACGCCTTCGGCAATCAGGCCTCTGAGCATGGCCTCGGCGCCGCTTATTCGTTCAGTTTGATTCATTAGACGTTCTTGATTTCGGTTTGATAATAATCATCGTCTGACGGCGCCGCGGTCAGCCGAAGTCACTGATGCGGCGTAGGCCTGCAGGGCCTTGGAGACGTGGCGGTCACGTGTGCGCGGGGTGTAGGCTCGGTCGCCATATGATTCCTCTTCGCGGCGCCGCGTTTTAAACTCGCTGTCGGTCAGACGTACATTGATTGTGCGTGCCGGGATGTCTATGTCGATGATGTCGCCGTCGCGCAGTAGGGCCACGGGACCTCCGGCAGCTGCCTCGGGCGAGATATGGCCGATGGAGAGGCCCGATGTGCCTCCCGAGAAGCGTCCGTCAGTTATGAGGGCACACTCGCGGCCGAGATGACGAGCTTTGATGTAGCTTGTCGGATAGAGCATCTCCTGCATGCCGGGGCCGCCCTTGGGACCCTCGTAAAGTATCACGGCGACCTCGCCGGCCTTGAGCGAGCCGTCAAGTATGGCCTCGACCGCCTGCTCCTGCGACTCGAAGACGCGGGCGGGGCCTGAGAATTTCAATATAGAGCTGTCGACGCCGGCAGTCTTGACCACGCAGCCGTCAGGAGCGATATTGCCGTGGAGCACGGCGAGACCTCCGTCGGGGCTGTAGGCGTGGGCGGCGTCGCGGATGCAACCCGCGGCGCGATCAGTGTCGAGCGTCGCGTACGTTTCTGTGGCCGAGCCGGGAGTGACGGTGCGCCGACCGCCGGGAGCGGCGTGCCAGATGTCGTCGCGTGACGGGTCGTGTGCCTCGATGGCCTCGGCAAGCGTCAGGCCGTCGACACGTCTGACCGAGGTGTCGACAAGACCGGCATCGGCGAGCTGACGCATGATGGCGAGAATGCCGCCGGCGCGGTGGACGTCCTGTATGTGGTAGGCCGAGTTGGGCGCGACCTTGCAGAGCACGGGGGTGACGCGCGACAGACGGTCGATGTCGTCGATGGTGAAGTCAGCGCCGGCCTCGGCGGCCACGGCGAGCAGGTGCAGAACAGTGTTGGTCGAGCCGCCCATGGCGATGTCAAGGCTCATGGCATTGAGCATGGCGGCGCGTGATGCGATGGAGCGGGGGAGCACCGATGTGTCGCCGTCGCGGTAATATTTGTAGGCGTTCTCGACAATCTGACGGGCTGCCGCGCGGAAGAGCTCAAGGCGGCGTGCGTGGGTGGCCACGAGGGTGCCGTTGCCGGCAAGAGAGAGGCCGAGGGCCTCGGTCAGCGAGTTCATGGAGTTGGCGGTGAACATGCCCGAGCATGAGCCGCACGTAGGGCATCCGTCGCGTTCGAGGGCTGCGACTTCTGCGTCAGAGACCGACTCGTCGGCCGATTTGACCATTATGTCGACAAGGTCGACGTCCTTGCCGCCGACACGCCCTGCCTCCATCGGGCCGCCGCTGACAAAGACTGCGGGGATGTTGAGGCGCATTGCGGCCATGAGCATGCCGGGAGTAACTTTGTCGCAGTTTGAGATGCACACCATGGCGTCGACGCAGTGCGCCGAGACCATGTACTCGACCGAGTCGGCGATGAGGTCACGCGAGGGCAGGGAGTAGAGCATACCGTCATGGCCCATGGCTATGCCGTCGTCGACTGCGATAGTGTTGAATTCTGCGGCAAAACAGCCGAGGCGCTCTATCTCGTCCTTGACAAGCTGGCCGATGGTGTGGAGGTGGGTGTGACCCGGAACAAACTGTGTGAATGAATTGACGACGGCGATGACCGGATGGCCCATCTGCTCGTCGCGCATGCCGTTTGCGCGCCACAGCGCACGTGCTCCGGCCATGCGGCGCCCTTTGAAGCTCGTGTCGCTGCGCAGGGCGATTTTATAGCTGACTTTGTCGGCGTTCATATTATGGATCGGGAATAGACTGTTTATATGTTATATAACATATTTCTGCAAATATAGATTGCTTTGTCTGAAAATGCAAATTTATGCACATAATCTTATCCGATGAGCAGATACGGTTTATATGATGTGTATAAATGCAGGCGACGGGGAGCCGGGTCTGTGAGACTGTCGGCTCCCCGTCGCGAGGGGTTATTGTCATCCCGTTATGACGGGAGTGATTATCAGAAATTAACGGCGGCGTGCGCTCTCGTCGATGCGGTTGAGATTGCTCTTGATTTCAAAGCGGCTTGCAAATTTCACAGACGGTTTTGTCGTGACTTTGCGTGCTTTTGCGGCTTTGATCTTAGCTGCGGCCTGAGACTCGTCAGAGCCGGGGAAAAGGATGTAAGAAGCACTCTCTCCATAGTACCAGTTGTTGGGGATGAGATTACCGGTCAGATTGAAGAACGGCATGTTCATGACGAGTACATCATCCTCGAAGATTGTTGCTACAGAGTTGGTGCCTGTCTCGGGGTCAACTTCGAGGATTTCCTCTTTGGTGTAGCCTAATACGCCCATGAGATAGCCTTCGAAGTTGGCGAGGTACATATCACCGATATATTTGCCGTCCTCTACTTCATAGTCGCCCCAGCCGCTGAACTGCGGATAAACGGGGATAACCTCAGAGTCAGCCATGTCGATATAAATATCGCCCTTGGTCGCGCAGCTGTTGGGAGCGGGGCAGTTAGCCGAGTGATAGGGGTCAACCACGCGGTAGAGCTTGGGCTGTTTCTTAGACTCCTGAATGTTGACAGGGAAGGCATACTTGAGGGGGTCGAGGCCGAAGACAGCGCCGATTACCCAGCCGTCAGCCATGGCGCCTTCGCCGAGATCGTTCCAAGCAGCGTCGTCGCCGAAGAGGTTGACATAGACAGACAGAGTCGAAGATTCCTTGACTTCACCGTTCTTGTCCATTGAGACGGCAGCGAAGGTGTACTGTCCGCCGGCGATGATGTCAAATGAGCCGCTGTGGTCGGCGTCGCGACGGGCGATTTCGACCATGTTTTCGGCAGAGCCGTCAGAGAGGGCAGCGATAAGAGCTGTTGCGTCTCCACCCTTTGTCACGCCGAGGCGGACAGCGGCAGTGTTGGCGCCGAAGCCTACAGAAGCAGATATCTTAGAGTCACCTGCAGGCGAAACGAACTGGCCGAGATACTCTATCGGGCAGGTGTAATCGCCGAGCGATACGCCGGGGAGGGCGAGGAAGCGCACTGCTGCGGATGCGTTGCCGTAGTATACGCCGGCATCGGTGATGGCGAGGGCATTCTTGGCGGGCATTGTGAAGATGCCTTTGCTGAACGTGGCTTTTGTCACAGCCTCGTTTGTTCCGGCGGCAAGGTCATAACCGTAGTCGTTGCAGAAAACCATTTCGCCGAGAGAGGCGTTGAGCATGATTTTTGACTCGGTCGGGAGGATATAGACGTTTGTGGGGTCTTCGGCATGGATAATCATGTCACACTCGTTGTCGGCGTCATAGTTGCTTGCGCCGAGATTGAATCCGGCTGCGGCCATTGCTTGGGCGAAGACTGTGCCGAACGGTGCTTTGAGTCGGTAGACACCCTCTGTGTCGTCTGATTTCTCAACCTCTACCTGATAGGTGACAGGTTTGATGTTTGAGAACATGCCGAGGAAGGGCATCGTGAATGTGCCTTTGCCGAGTGATGTCCATGAACCCTGACCGGCGGGGGCGGGCATCTGGGCAGTGATGGATATCTCAGACAGGCCGTACTCGCTGACAGCCTGCCCCTCGGCGAAACCGATTTTGAGGGTGTAGTTGCCGGGAGCGAGAGTGGCGGGGTTGTAGGAGATTTCGACTTCCTGCTCGTCGACGCCGGCGGGGAATGTCACGGTGGCGGGCATAGAGAACTCGCCGGCCACGAAGTTGTTGACAAGGTTGAATGTCTGCTCGGCCTCAGAGTCTGTGCGGTCGATAGTGACGGCAAACGATGTCGCGTCAGCCGACAGTTTGACAGAAGTCGGAGATGAGGCGGGGAAGTATGCTCCCGGCTCGTATGCGGCGGGCGAGTAATCGACTTCGTCGTCGCAGGCTGCGAATCCGGCGCTGAAAAGCACGGTCGCGGCGGTTGCCAATAGATATTTATACAGTTTCATGATTTTGGAGCTTTATTAGTTAGTGGCATATACACCTTGTGTGCGCGGGTTGTTCCACTCGAGGACGGCTTTGTTGTTTGCGCCTTCCGAACGGACGATAATCATGTTCATCCAAGCCGGACGGCCGTTGGTGTTGAAACGTGCGGCCGACATGAAGTTGGTGCCTTCGTAGCGGCGTGTGACAGACATGTTGAGGCGTTTGATGTCAAAGAATGTCTGGCCTTCGCCCCAGAGCTCGATGCGTTTCTGCAGCACGATTTCATCGATGATGTCTTCCTGAGAGGTAGCTTCGCAGCTGTAGGTGTCAAAGCGATATTCTTTCATGAATTCTTCGAGGATTTGCTTGCCCTGCAGAGGTGTGCTGTGGGCTACGGCCTCTGCATAGACAAACCACATTTCCTCGATACGCATCAGAGGGATGGCTACGGCAGAGCCTACGTTGAAGTCGTTGGTGTTGGCAAAGCCGGGACGGAACTTGAGCGAGGCATAGGCGGGCAGATAACCGCGGTTGTCCTCCTCGATGAAGGGCTCCTGACCCTCGAGCTCACCGTCTTCGGGAGCTACGAACGAGAGCTTGCGCCAGTCTTCGTCGTTAATCCGGTCATAGAGTGATTTGTCAATCATCTGGAACGGACCTGCGGCGGCGTAGCCGTAGTTTGCCTCGTTAGACGCCCATGAAGTCCAGTTGACGATACCTGTCTGCACTTGGTCGTTTTCTTTGACGATAGCCTCGCCCCAGAGCCATGACGGTGTAGAGAGGGTGTTGAAGCCTGTGGCTATATTAAGCCACTCGTCTTTAGTCAGAGGTGTCGAGCCAAGGGCTGTGCCGGCCTGAATGGCTTTCTTGGCATACTCTGCGGCCTTGGGATAGTTCTCGTCCCACATGTAGGCGCGGGCTTTGAGACCGTAGACGACGGCCATGCTGGGCACGGTCTTGGAGGGAGCGGTGCGGATTGAGGCGCAGTAGGTTTCAGCTGCATCGAGGTCGTCCATGATGAATCTGAACATCTCCTCGTGAGTGGCACGCGGATTGTCGATGGCCTCTTCTTCGGTGGTCTCCTCTGTCACGATGGGCACGGTGAGGCCGGTGACGTCGTTGCCGTACTGGTTGACACCGCTGACTTTGTCGTTGGGCAGGAACTCATACATGCGTGCCATGTCGAGATAGCATGCAGCGCGGAACGCGCGGGCAGCGCCGTAGTAGTAGACATAGAGCGGGTTTTCGTCCTCGGGGTCGAATGTGCCGACAGCTTTGTTACATGTCTGCAGCCATCCGTTCATAAATGCCCAAGTGAAACCTGTGGTGGCATAGCGCTCGTCGTTGTAGCGGTTGCATGCCCAAGATGTATAGTGGTCGTAGTTTGACTCGGCAGTGGCGTAGTCGCCGGTCTCGATGTCGCGGATGTGCATGATTGAGCCGTAGCCCCAGTCATAGTGATATTGACCTCCGGTGACATTAAAACAGTTGAGGAAGGAGGGCATGCCCCAGAAAATCGACGAGTATGCGACGTCCTTGCCCGCGAGTTGGTCCTCGGTCACACCGCTTGTCGGGAGGACTTCTTCGAGACAGCCCGTGAGGGCAATCGTCGAGGTCAGCGCGATGGCTGCTCCTAATTTGTTATATAGTCTTTTCATAATTGTCATCTGAAATTTTTAGAAAGTGATGTTGATGCCGCCCGAGATTGTGCGGATGGGAGCATAGTAAGAAGCTGTCGATGAGCCGGCGAGAGACTGGCGCGGGTCGAGACCCTGACGTTTGCTCCAGAGCCATACGTTGTCGGCGCTCAGGTAGACGCGGAGTGACTTGAGATACATCTTGTCGGTCACGTTTTTGGGGAGAGTGTAGCCGAAGTTGATGTTCTGCAGGCTCAGATAAGAGGCGTCTGTGAGGAAGCGGCTGCTGGTAGATGTCTGGTATGCGTAGGCGTCGTTGCCGTCTGTGTAGATGTTGCGGGGCACATCGGTGTTTGTGTTCTCGGGAGTCCATGCGTTGAAGAGGTCAGCGTGGAAGTTGTAGCCTCTTGCTGTCGATGTCGGAGAGCTCATCATCTGTGCGTAGTCAGAGTCGTAGCACTGGCCGCCGATAGAGTAGGCGAAGTCGACCGACAGGTCAAAGCCTTTGTAAGAGCCGTGGATGTTGAAACCGCCGTAGACATCGGGGAGAGCTGTGCCCTGACAGTACTGTGTGGCGTAGCCGTACTCTGATGTTGTCTCGCGGATAGGATTGCCGGCTTCGTCCTCGCTGTCCATCCAGTAGAGTGCCGCACCGGTCTCGGGGTCTACGCCAGCGTAGCTGGGCATCAGGAATGTATAGAGGGGCAGACCTTCGCCGTAGAAGTATGAGCCGTTCTCATAACCGCCGTGATCGTCGTGTGTGACGGTCTTGCGTCGCGGGTCGAGTTTGGAAATTTTGTTTTTGTACCATGTGAGGTTGAAGTCTACACCGAGGTCATAGTCTTTGCCGCGGAGGATGTCGCCGTGGAGCTCGAGCTCGATGCCGCGGTTGGTCATGTCGCCGATGTTGGCGTAGTAACCGGTCCAGCCGAATGACTGGGGCAGGGGCACCCAAGAGAGCATGTCGGATGTCTTGCGGTAGAAGCCCTCGAACGAGCCGCTCAGGCGTGCGTTCCAGAGGCTGAACTCAAAGCCTGCGTTGAAGTTGCCGTTTTTCTCCCATGTGATGTCGGGATTACCCATGGCGTTAGGTTTGATGGCGACGTCACCGTCAGCGTTCTCGATTACGTAGGTGTTGACGTAGCGGAAGTTACCGATGTTGTCGTTGCCCTGCTCACCGTAGCTGGCCTTGATTTTGAGCATGTCGACCCATGCGGCGTCAAACCATGACTCTTTGTTGATAATCCATGCGCCGCCGACAGAGAAGAAGTTGCCCCAGCGGTGTGACGGATGGAATCGTGACGAACCGTCGCGGCGGAACGATGCCGAGCCGAAGTATTTGTCGGCGTAGTCATACTGACCGCGGAAAATCCAGCCTTCGTTGTTGTATTTTGTCTTCGATGACGACTGGTCGCCGCCGACGACTGCGCCGGCGAGCTCGTCATTGTTGGGGTCGAACATGTTGCTGCGAGTGCCTGACAGAGCGTATGATGTAGCCACATAGTTCTCGTGGCCGGCAAGCAGGCTGACGTTGTGCTCGCCGAACGAGTGGTCCCAGTTGAGGAGCTGCTGCAGGGTGTAGGTGCGAGTGCGTCCGTGAGACTTGCTGACGATACCCTTAGAGTCGGCGTATGAGCCGTAGTAGGGGTTGGTCACAGAGGTCGAGCGGCTCTCGTCTAAGTTGATGTTGTTGTTAGATGTGAACTTGAAGTCTTTGAGGAAACGTACTTCGAAGAAACCTGTGGTCGAGAAGGCATAGCCTTCATATTTGTTGGTGTTGAGGATAGCGTCACTGAGGGCGTTTGAGCGGGCAAACGACGGACGGCGCATGCCGGCGTTTGCGCCGTCACCGTAGTCATACATTGTGTTGCCGTTTTCGTCAATGATGATGTTGCCCTCGGCGTTGCGGATAAACAGAGGATAAATCGGGGCGACCTGTGAGCCTGCAGCGAAGATGTTGCCCGATGAGGCGCTTGAGCCGTCCTCGTCAAGCTGTTTTGCGCGGTAGTGGGTGTAGTTGGCTGTGCCGCCGACTTTTAACCACGACTTAACCTGTGACGAAGCCGACAGACGGCCGGTCATGCGCTCATAGCCCGAGTTGTTGGTGATACCCTCGTTGTTGAGGTAGCCGAACGATGCGTAGAAGTTACCGCGCTCGTTGCCGTTGCTGACGCTGACGTTATACTCCTGACGGAGTGATTTTTTGTAGGCATTTTCCATCCAGTTGTCGGGCATGAGCATGTAGTCGCCGACAACACGGCCGAGAGTGGCCTGAGGGTTGAGTTTGCCGTCGCGGCCGATGAGAGTCTGGCCGGCAGGGATGGTGTAAACGTTGTAGCCTGTGCCGTATGTGTTGTCAAAGAGGTGGCTGTTGGCCCAGATGTATGCGCGGTCGGCGTTCATGCCGTTTGAGATAGCATAGTTGTTGAGGGCGTCGTAGAACACCTCATAGTACTGTGCAGGGTCTTTGACCATGTCGTAGAGACGGCTTGCGCGGCTGTTCTGGCCCCACTTGGCGTCTAAGGTGACAACGGCCGAGCCGGTGTCGCGGCCCTGCTTGGTGGTGATGAGGATGACACCGTTGGCACCGCGAGCGCCGTAGAGGGCGTTTGATGCAGCGTCTTTGAGGACTGTCATCGACTCGATGTCGGCGGTGTTGATGTTGTTGATGTCGCCGCTGTAGGGAGTGCCGTCGACAACAATCAGAGGCGAGTTGCCGGCATTGATAGACGAGATACCGCGGATGCGGATTGTCGGAGTCGTCTGACCGGGCTGGCCCGAGGCGTTGGTCATCTGCACACCGGCGACACGGCCGTCGAGTGCGTTGAGCACGTTGGTCACCTGAGTGTTTTCGATAGCGTCAGCTTTGACGACGGCAGCTGATCCGGTGAATGCCGATTTTTTGGCCGAGCCGTAAGCGACTGCAATAACTTCGTCGAGGTTTGTGGCGCTGAGATGCATCTTGACGAGCATTTCGCCGGCCGACGGGATGTTAGCCTCGACGGTCTTGAAACCGACCATTGAGAATGTCAGTTTGCCGACATTGGCGGGGACTTTGATGGCAAAGACACCGTCGATATCGGTAACGGCTCCGCCATTGGCGCCGGCTGAAACCGAGACGCCGGGCAACGGTTCGTCGTTGTCGACGTCGAGGACAATACCGCGAACGGTGCGCGTCTGAGCCGACGCACAGAGGCTGATCGCGAATACTGTCATGAGTAATAGAAACAGCTTTTTCATACTTAAATTAATTAGACATAAATTGATTAAAAACGTTGATAATGGTTTTTGCTGTTTTGTATTGTTGTATCTCTTGTGAAGAGATACAAGACAGCCTGCTATGCTTTGGTATTCAGCTTTTTAAAGTGTAGAAAATCGCTATATTTTCTCGCGCGCGTACATTAATAATTATATAAGATGACGTATCGGTCTAATTTGACTAATTAGACTAATAAGTCCCAAATTTCACAAAATATCTGTTAATGAGCTGATAAACAGACAATAATGTGTTAAATGCTTCCCTGTGGTAACAACACTGATTGTTTACCGCCCCTCAGATTGTCAAAATGATATTAAATAGCTGTGTTTTCGGTCATTTTTATAACATATATTGGTCTAAACAGGCGACAAGGTGTTAAAATCAGAGAATTTTCCCTTTCATTTGTTTATCGTTTTCACAAATATTATTATCTTTGCGAATATTATTGTATCTCTTCACAAGAGATACAAGCATAAAAAGATTGCTAATTATTGCATTATCAACGTTTTTATCAATTTATGTCTAATTAATTTAAGTATGAAAAAGCTGTTTCTATTACTCATGACAGTATTCGCGATCAGCCTCTGTGCGTCGGCTCAGACGCGCACCGTTCGCGGTATTGTCCTCGACGTCGACAACGACGAACCGTTGCCCGGCGTCTCGGTTTCAGCCGGCTCCAATTATGGAGCTATCTCTGATGTCGAAGGCGTTTTCACTATCACTGTTCCCGCCAAGACAGGCAAGCTGACTTTCAAGATGGTCGGCTTCAAGACAGCCGAGGTTAATATTCCCGCTGCCGGCGAAATGATTGTGAAGATGACTTCTGCAACCACAACTCTCGACGAAGTGATTGCAGTCGCTTACGGCACAATTAAGAAATCGGAGTATACCGGCTCGGCAGGTATCGTGAAAGCCGATCAGTTAGAGAACACACAGGTGTCGAACGTCACAAACGCACTCGCCGGTAAAGTCGCCGGTGTGCAGACACTCAGCTCAAACGGCCAGCCGGGCGTGGGCGCATCGGTGCTCATCCGTGGTGTAGGCTCTATCAACACCTCGACAACACCTCTTTATGTAGTCGACGGTATGATTTATAACGGTGACATCTCGGCTATCCCGACTCAGGATATCGAGGCCATGACCGTCCTCAAGGACGCCGCTTCGACAGCCCTTTACGGTGAGCGTGGTGCCAACGGTGTAATCCAGATTACAACCAAACGCGGCTCAGAGGGTAAAGCCCGTGTGACACTGGATGTCAAATGGGGCTCTAACAGCCGTATGTTCGGTAACTATGACGTCATCGATGACCCCCGCACTTATTTCGAGACCTACTACAAGGCTATCTATAACACTCAGACTCTCGTCAACGGCATGACCGACCGTCAGGCCCGCGAATATGCCGACTCACACGTGTTCGGTGACATAGGCTACCGCACATTCTCTGTGCCCGAAGGCCAGACCTACTTCACCGCTGACGGCAAATTCAACCCCAACGCCACTCCCGGCTGGTCTAACGGCAAATACTATTTCACTGTCGACGACTGGGCCAAAGAGAGCCTTATGCACGGTCTGCGTCAGGAGTACAACATGTCAATCTCCGGCGGTACAAACCGTCTGAATTACTATGTATCAGGTAGCTACCTCGGTGATGACGGTATCATCCGCGGCTCACACTTCAAACGTTTCTCAAGCCGTGCGACTGTCGACTATCAGGCTAAAGACTGGCTCAAAATCGGCACCAACATCATGTATACATACTATGACTCAGGTTATCCCGACGGCCAGACCAACGACGGCGCCACGACAGGCAACTCGTTCTACTTCATCAACGGTCTTGCTCCGGTCTATCCCGTCTATGTGCGTGACGCCGACGGCAAAATCATGATTAATCAGGCCTACAACCAGCCCATCTATGACTATGGTGACGGTAAGGACTACGGCAACGGCAACATCGGTTACACACGTTCGCAGAGCGGTAACCCCATCGGCCAGCTCGTCTATGACAAGGAAAGCTATCTGACAGACATCATCGATGCCAAATGGTATGCCATCCTCACTCCGGTTGACGGTCTCACCATCACCGGTAACGCCAACCTCTACATCGACAACACCCGCTCGCACTATCTCGCCAACGGTCTTTACGGCCAGATGAGCTCAATCGGCGGTCAGGTGTCGCAGGGTCACTCTCGCACACGCACTCTGTCGTTCCAAGGCATGGCCGACTATAACAAGACTTTCGCCGATGTTCACAACATCGCCGTGATGGTCGGTTATGAGAGCGAGTCATATAACGAGGAGGGTGTTTCGGCTATCGGCTCTGAGCTCTATCAGCCCCTTGTCGAGTTTGTCAACAACACTTCGGCTGACAAACGCGGCTACGGCTCTGCATTCAATCTCGCTCACCGTGCTTTCATCGCACGCGCTCGCTACAACTATGACGGCCGCTACTACGTAAGCGCCTCAATGCGCCGCGGCGGTTCTTCACGTTTCGCTCCCGACAAACGCTGGGGCTCGTTCTGGTCGGCATCTGCCGGTTGGGACATCTCTAAAGAAGCCTTTATGCAGGACTTCACTCAGAATGTCGACATGCTCAAATTCAAGGCATCTTTCGGTCAGAACGGTAATGACCTTATCGGCCAGCGCTATATCGCTTACGCAGACCAGTATCGCCTCGTAGGTTCTGACGGCGTATGGTCAGACGGTACACTCGCTTACAAAGGCAACCCCGATATCACATGGGAGAAATCAAACGCCTTCAACATCGGCTTTGACTTCAGCTTCTGGAAAGGCAAACTCTCAGGTTCGGCCGAGTACTACAACCGTCAGACATCTGACATGCTCTTCAATATCCCCGTCTCTCCGTCGTTAGGTTACTCGAGCATGCCCAAAAACGTCGGCTCTATGCGCAACAACGGCTTTGAAATCAACCTGACTTATCAGGTCATCAACACCAAGGACATCACTTGGGATATCAACGCCAACATCACTTTCCAAGGCAACAAGGTGCTCAAACTCGCTCCCGAAATCCTCGACGAGAACGGCTACTGGAAATATTCGACCATCCGCTGGTTTAAAGAGGGTGAGCCTATGTATCAGTACTATCTGCCGCAGTTTGCCGGCGTAGACCCCGAGTCAGGCTACTCTCTGTTCTGGGCAAAACGCACAGTCACCAATGATGCAGGCGAGGAAGTCGAGGAGCTTTACAAGACTCCCGAGTATCAGACAGCCCGCGACACATATCAGGTTTCGACCGGCAACATGATGCCTAAAGCTTACGGTGGTTTCGGTACAACAGTCACAGCCTACGGCTTCGACCTGAGCGCTGCCTTCTCTTATCAGCTCGGCGGTAAAATCATCGACGGCGGCTATCAGAACCTCATGCACACCGGCAGCAACATCGGCATGGCATGGCACAAGGACGCAATGGCCGGCTGGACAGCAGAGAATCCCAACACCAACGTGCCCGCGCTGCAGACAAATCCGCGTTACTCTTACGCAACATCGACCAGCGACCGCTTCCTTATCTCGAGCAACTACCTTGCGCTCAACGATATCCAGCTCGGTTATACCTTCCCCACAAAATGGGTGTCTAAACTCGGTCTCTCTGACCTGCGCATCTATTGCGCCGCCGAGAACGTGGCTCTCTGGTCAAAACGTAAAGGTCTTGACCCCCGTCAGGGATTCACATCGTCTCAGAACTATACTTACGCTCCTATCCGCACCGTCTCGGGCGGCCTCCGTGTAAGCTTCTAATCAATCTATCCTCAAATTGATTAAACGACAAATAAAATGAAAAATATAAATAAATATCTCATCTGTGGTCTCGCTGCCGTCGCCGCCGCATCTTGCGCCGACCTTGACACCGAGTTCTACACAGACTACGTGACCACAGACCAGAAAGAGAGCACTCTCCAGCAGAATCCCGAGCGTGCAATCGCTGCCGTGACCGCCGTTTCGTCAGAGTTCGGCAGCTTCTTCGGTCAGGTCTACGACGAGCACTTTGACTACGGCTATCCCTCAATCATGATGGGTCTCGACTCTCAGACCGACGACTACTTAGCCAAAATCCCTTACACATCGTCGCATGTGTACTGGTTCCGTTTTGTGGCTCCTAACCCCAACGGCGTGCCCACAGGTATGGCTTGGTATCACCTCTACAAACAGATTAAGACAGCCAATGCCCTTCTGGCCACAATCCCGTCTGACACTGACAACAACGAGCTTAAATTCTACCGCGCTCAGGGTCTCGGTGTCCGCGCGTTTGACTACTGGGTGCTCGCACAGCTCTATCAGTTTACATACGTAGGCAACGAGCAGAAACCCTGTGTGCCCATCATCACCGATGAGAACGAGCTTACAGCAGCTTCAGAGGGCGCTCCCCGTGCTACTGTCGATGCTGTCTACACTCAGATTCTCAATGATCTCAACGAGGCAATCACTCTGCTTGACGAGTCAGGTATCACTCCCGAACGTGTCATGGAAATCAAGCCCAAGCGCATGATGTCGCTCGCAGCAGCTTACGGCATGCGTGCCCGCGTCTACCTCACCATGGGCAAATACACTGAGGCCGAGAATGACGCCAATTCAGCCATCACTGCTTTCAAGGGCCGTCCTTACACTCGTGCCGAGGTCTCTGTTCCCTCGTTTAATCTCTCTGAAGATCCCTCATGGATGTGGGCCATCATCGTTTCGGAGACCGACCGTCCCTCGACAACAGGTATCTGCAACTGGCCTTCGCAGCAGGGCTCGTTCAATGACGGCTATGCCAGCTACGGCGGCTGGCGCTGGTGCAGCAAGAAACTCTATGATGCAATCCCCGCCACAGACGTGCGTAAGGGCTGGTTCCTCGACGCCAACTACAAATCGGCCAACCTCTCGGCCTCTCAGCAGGCTTACCTCGACCAGTATGTCAATGAGGACCCCAGCCTCAATATCTATCAGACGATGTCAAACAATATCATGCCTTACACACAGGTTAAATTCGGTCTCTACGGCGGCGCTCTCGGCAAATCGCCTACATATGCCGACGTGCCTCTGATGCGTATCGAGGAGATGTATATGATTGTCGCCGAGTGTCAGGCCATGAGCAACCCGACAACGGGTCTGCAGACTCTCGCTAACTTCGTGACCGCCTATCGTGACGCCGACTATGTGGCTCCCGCAGCCGCAAGCTCAGACGAGGCACGCGAGGAAATCATCAAACAGCGCCGCATCGAGTTCTGGGGCGAAGGCCTCGCTTGGTTTGACGTGATGCGTCTCAACAAAGGCATCGACCGCACAGGCTGCTACGCCTTTGACAACGCCAACATCAAAATCGAGCCTAATGACCCCGTGCTGATTTACTGCATACCTCAGGAGGAAATCAATGCCAATGCCCAGATTTCGGCAAGTGACAACAACCCGACCGGCACACGTCCGACTCCCATCCCTCAGTCTATTAAATAACAATCAATCATCGACACAATGAAATTTCTAAAATATTCACTTATCGCAGCAATCGCTCTCTCAGGGTGTATGGCTGCCTGCAGCGATGACGACGATTATGCTGTCGGCGAGTCCAAGCAGGGCGTATTCTTCCCTGCCGGCAATCCCGATGAGCTGACCCTCAGTACAAAAGCTCCGTCGTTTGAAATCACTGTCGCCCGTACAGACGCGTCGGCCGAGCAGACCTTCACGCTGACAAACAACTTTGCGGCCAACACTTTCACAATGCCCGCCACTGTGACATTCGCCACCGGTGAGGAGGAGAAAGACGTGACCGTCAGCTATGACCCCGATCTCGCTCCCGGCGACTATAATATCGTCATCGGTTTTGCCGAAGGTCAGGAAGTGGCCAATGTCGGCTTCTCTACAGTCGAGATTACAGCCGTTATGCCCGTGCCCGTGCCTTGGAAACAGCTTGGCGAGTGCACATTCACCGATCCCTTTGTAACAGCCGGAATTTATGGAGACGAACTTACCGGCCCGCTTAAATATAAGGTCGAGATAGAGGAGTCCGGTGAGACTCCCGGACTCTATCGTCTCGTTGCTCCTTACGGCACGGCTTTTGCCAATGCCTTTAAAGAGGCTTTCGGTGAGGAGCTTGATGCCGACATGTATGACAGCGCGAATGAGGGTTATCTTACAATCCACGCCGAAAATCCCAAGTATACATACATTATGCCTCAGTATATCGGCGTAACTATGAGTTCGGCGGACGGTGCTATGATAGGCATGAACGAGGCCGGTTACTATATTGCCGGCGGCAACTCATTTGATGCTGTTGTGGCTCAGGCGGCCTCGTCGTTCGCAGTGTTCAAAGACGGCATTCTCAAATTACCTGCCAAAAATGGTCTGCTTAGTTTCGTAAATGCAGAAGGTCCGTATTACGCCAATATGGACGGTGCCATAAAGATGATTGTAATGCCCGGTGTATCAGCCGGCGACTATTCGGCATCCATCAACTATCTCGGTCAGTTTGTCAATCCGACGACCGGCGAAAGTTCGGCAATGGCTTCATTTGAGTTCGGTAAAGACGTAGTTTCAGCCAAAGCAGCTTTGTCGACAACAGGTGACGCAAACTCTCTCGCCGCTGCGATTATCGGCGGCACAGCCGCCAACATCGTTGACGTGAACATGGCTGCCGGCGCTCAGAACTCGTTCCCCGTTGTCATGGGCGGCACACAGACTCTCGTAGTCGTGACTTATGATGACGGCGGTGAGGCTCAGGAGACTGTTTCTACCACATTTGACATGAACCTCTTCAACGACGAGGCCGCATGGACATCGCTCGGCAACGGCCTTCTCGCCGACGGCTGGATTACAGGTGTGTTCTTTGTGGAAGATCCTCTGACCGCCGCATGGGAGGTTGAGGTTCAGGAGTCTAAGACAACTCCGGGTATCTACCGTCTCATCAAGCCTTGGAACACTGCAAGCTGCCCGATTCTTTCGTACAACCAGTCGAAGTCTCAGGCCGACCTCTATATCGACGCTACAGACCCCGAATTTATCCGCATCATGCCTCAGTTCAGCGGCTATGCTGATTTCGAGCCGATGACAAACGGCCATGTGCTCGGCAACTTCTTCGTGGCCAACGTCGAGGGCTATTTCAACTCTCGCGGCTATGACAAGGAGTTCCTCACCGAGCAGGATATGATTATGACCTCAATCGAGGATGGCATGATGATTGTTCAGCTTCCTTATATCGACTGCGACGGCGGCATTCCTGCCCGCCGACCCGACGGTACGATAGAGAACGCTCACTGGAGCGCCTTCAGCCAGCTGTCAGCACTTCTCTTCCCCGAGGCTGATGGCGGCGAGGCAGCAGTCAGCGGCAAGCGTCTCAAAGCAGCTCGTCAGGCTTTTGCAAACCGTCCGTTCCGCTCAAATTTCTCTATCAAGAAGAAATTTAATGTCATGCGTCCCCACGAGTATTATCGTGTGAAAAACCTCGCTTTTTAAGCTGTAGCGACTTCATAAGCAATAATTCAAAGGAGGCTGTGCCGCAAGGCACGGCCTCTTTTGTTTTTCGGCTTGCCGAATTTATTCGTATATTTGCGGGACTAATTATTAATCTTAAAAATACATACTCAAGATATGGCAACATGGTTTGAATGTAAAGTGCGCTATGACAAAATGCAGGAAAACGGCGCGGTCAAGAAAGTAAACGAGCCCTATTTGGTCGACGCGCTGTCGTTTACTGAGGCGGAGGCGCGCATCATCGAGGAGCAGACCCCCTATATATCGGGCGAATTTTCGGTGTCGGCCGTCAAACGCACTCGTATCGCCGAAATATTCTTCAACGAAGACGGTGACCGCTGGTATATGGTCAAAGTGGCCTTCATCACAATCGACGAGCGCTCGGGCGTAGAGAAAAAGACCTCACAGTTTACGCTCGTGCAGGCCTCGAACTTCAAGGAGGCACTTGACAATTTCACCGATGGCATGAAAGATACTATGGCCGACTACGAAATCATGTCTATCAGCGAGACTCCGCTGATGGATGTCTATAAAGTCAAGTTAGAGGGCGCTTCGGCTCCCAAAGCCGAGTAACAGCCGCAAAATTTATGTCACAGGACAATATAGCCTCACGTCTTGACGCTATCCGGGTCACATTGCCTGACGGCGTCGGACTCGTGGCGGTGTCTAAGTTTCATCCGGCTGAGGCTGTCATGGAGGCTTATGAGGCCGGTCAGCGTGCGTTCGGCGAAAGCCGTGTGCAGGAGTTGGAGCAGAAGGTTGACCGGCTGCCTTCAGACATCCGCTGGCATTTCATAGGCCATGTGCAGACCAACAAGCTCTCACGTCTCATAGGCCGCGTGGCCTTGATAGAGAGCGTAGACTCGCTGCGTCTGCTGTCGATGATAGATCGCCTGTCGGCTGAGCGCGGGGTGGTGACACGAGTGCTTATGCAGGTCCATGTAGCTGCCGAGGAGACAAAATTCGGATTCGCCCCTGACGAACTTGTCGGCTGGTTTGCCTCACGCGGCTTTGAGTCGCTGCAGGCGACGCATATCTGCGGTATTATGGGCATGGCCACCAACACTGACGATGAGAAGCGCGTCCGTGACGATTTCAGACGCATCGCCGACACGCGCCGACGCATACTTGAGGCAGCGCCGGATTTGCGCGGTTTTGACACGGTGTCGATGGGCATGAGCGACGACTATCCCGCGGCCATCGAGTGCGGCTCGACTCTTGTCAGGGTAGGGACTGCGATATTCGGGCCGAGAGCCTATTGAATTTTTAAATTTTATTATTAACTTTGTGCCAATACCACAAGCACGACTGACATAGCCTTAAAATTCATCCATACTCTAACATCCAATACCAATCAAAATGACTCAAACGACTCAGAAGCGACCTATCGTCGCAATCATCACGATGTTCTTCCTGTTCGCGATGATTTCATTTGTCACCAATCTCGCCGCTCCTATCGGCACAATCTGGGGCAACACTTATGAAGGCAACAGCGTGCTCGGCATGATGGGCAACATGATGAACTTCCTTGCCTATCTGTTTATGGGTATTCCCGCCGGCAAACTTCTCGAGAAAATCGGTTACAAAAAAACGGCTCTCTGGGCTCTCGGCATCGGTGTCGTCGGCCTGTTGATTCAATACCTGTCAGGCATTGTCGGAGCCGACACCGTCGTATTCTCATCAGAATCAGTTGTCGACGGCGTGCTGACACAATACAGCGTCTGCGCCAACTTCATTGTATATCTGCTCGGCGCTTTTGTCTGCGGTTTCTGCGTGTGCATGCTCAACACCGTGGTCAACCCGATGCTCAACCTGCTCGGTGGCGGCGGCAACAAGGGCAACCAGCTCATCCAGACCGGCGGCGCTCTCAACTCGCTGTCAGGCACACTGACTCCGTTCTTTGTCGGCGCGCTCATCGGCCAGCTCACCAAAGACACCACTATCCAGCGTGTCAGCCCGCTGCTTTTCATTGCCATGGGCATCTTCGTGGTGGCATTCATTATTCTCACCGTTGTGCAGATTCCCGAGCCTAACAAAACTGATGACAAGGTTAAGAAAGTCGTTTACAAACATTCGGCTTGGAATTTCCGTCACTTTGTTCTCGGTGTTATCGGCATCTTCTTCTATGTCGGCATCGAAGTCGGCATCCCCGGCACTCTTAACTTCTATCTCGCAGACCAGACCGCATCAGGCGCGGGAGTCGCAGGCGACGCGTCGACAATCGCCGGTGCAATTGTGGCCATCTACTGGCTGCTCATGCTCGTCGGCCGCAGTTGCTCGTCGATTATCTCGGGGCGTGTATCTGCCCGCGCCCAGCTCATGGTCGCAGCCGCTGTCGCCATCGTATTCATCGTAATCGGTATCTGCCTGCCCAAATCGGCCACAGTGCCCGTGCCTGAGTTTATCTATTCAGGCGGCGCCGTTGTCCCGGCCAGCGCCTTCCTGCTGATACTCTGCGGACTCTGCACATCAGTGATGTGGGGCGGCATCTTCAATATCGCCGTCGAGGGCCTCGGCAAATATGTCGCTCAGGCTTCGGGTATCTTCATGATGATGGTAGTCGGCGGCGGCGTTATGCCTCTGCTTCAGCAGGGTCTCGCCCGCATCTCGGGCTATATGGGCTCTTACTGGCTCGTTGTCGCCATGCTCGCTTACCTCTTCTTCTACGCTGTGGTCGGTTACAAGAAAGTAAACTATCTTGACGAGTTTGACAACAAAAAGGAGAAAGAATTAGAGAACGCCATCGAGGATGCGCTCTAATCGTAAGACGTAGACTTTACAATCTCTGATTGCATGATATTATCGGCCCGGGGGCAGCAGCCTGCGGGCCGATATTTTGATATAAATTGTCTGACTAATTGGCGTATCCGTCTTTTTAGACAGCGAGAATTTGGACGAGAGACAACTTTGTTGTAATTTCGTTGCAGTAACCAAACATAAAATCATTAATAAATCCATAAATAAGCAATGAACACACAGGTTTTAAAACATGCGGCCGACAATATCCGCATCCTTGCAGCCTCGATGGTCGAGAAGGCCAAATCGGGTCATCCCGGCGGCGCCATGGGAGGCGCTGACTTTGTCAATGTGCTTTATTCTAAGTATCTGATTTCGGATCCCGACGACCCCACATGGTTTGCACGCGACCGATTCTTCCTTGACCCGGGCCACATGTCGCCGATGCTTTATGCAGTTCTGGCCATGACCGGCAAATACACACTCGCCGAGCTCCAGCAGTTCCGCCAGTGGGGCAGCGTTACCCCCGGACACCCCGAACATGACCCCGCACGCGGTGTCGAGAATACCTCAGGTCCTCTCGGTCAGGGCCATACGATGGCTGTCGGATGTGCGATAGCAGAGCGGTTTCTGCAGGCCCGTTTCGGTGATGTTGTCGCCCATAAGACCTATGCCTTCATCTCTGACGGCGGCGTGCAGGAAGAAATCTCGCAGGGTGCCGGCCGTATCGCCGGTTATCTCGGCCTTTCAAACCTGATAATGTTCTATGACTGCAACAAGATACAGCTATCGACCGAAGTCGATGCTGTCGACCGTGAGGATTATGCCGCCAAATACCGCGCATGGCATTGGCGTGTAATCGAGATTGACGGCAATGACCCCGAGCAGATTGCGAATGCCATCGAGGAGGCTCAGAAGGAGCAGCACAAACCGGTGCTCATTCTTGGTCACACCGTGATGGGCAAAGGCGCAGTGCGTGCCGACGGCTCGAATTTCGAGAGCCAGTGTTCGACACACGGTCAGCCTCTGAGCAAATCAGGCGCAGATTATGCAGCCACTGTCAGAAACCTCGGCGGTGACCCTGAGAATCCTTGGGCGTTTTTTGACGATGCCCGTCAGCTCTATGAACAGCGTGCCGACGAGCTCCGTAAAATTGTCGCAGAGCGTAAAGCCGCATATGATAAATGGGCTGCGGAGAATCCTGCAAAGGACATCGAACTCAAGGCCTATCTTGCCGGTGTCGTTCCTGACGTAGACTATGCCGCTATCGTGCACAAAGCCAATGTCGCCACCCGTCAGGCATCGGCCGACGTGCTCGCAGTGCTCGCCGAGAAGGTGGGCAATATGATTTGCGCATCTGCCGACCTCGCCAACAGCGACAAGACCGACGCTTTCCTCAAAAAGACACATCCGTTTACCAACGGTGATTTCAGCGGTGCGTTCTTCCACGCCGGTGTGTCTGAGCTGACCATGGCGGCAATCATGAACGGCATCGCGCTCCATGGCGGTGTCATCGGCGCATGCGGCACATTCTTCGTGTTCTCTGATTATATGAAACCTGCGGTGCGCCTCGCCGCTCTGATGGAGCTTCCCGTCAAATATATCTGGACGCACGACGCATTCCGTGTCGGTGAAGACGGCCCGACTCACGAGCCCGTCGAGCAGGAGGGTCAGCTCCGTCTTCTCGAGGAGCTGCGCAATTTCAGCGGACGTCCGTCAATACTGACACTCCGTCCGGCCGATGCGGTCGAAACATCGGTATGCTGGAAACTTGCGATGGAGAACACTCACACTCCGTCGGCTCTTATCCTCTCGCGTCAGGACATCCCCGAGCTGCCCGCAGCCTCGGGCGACCGCTACAAGGAGGCTCTCGGTGCCGCACGCGGCGGATATATAGTGATGAATCCCGCTCAGCCCGACGTTGTTCTCGTCGGCAACGGCTCTGAGGTTTCGCTGCTCTGCGAGGTCGCCGTGGCTCTCGACGCCGAGGGCATCAAGGCCCGCGTCGTGTCGATGCCTTCTATCGGCCTGTTCAATGACCAGCCTGAGGATTACCGCGAGAGCGTGCTCCCGGCTGATGTTCCCCAGTATGGTCTCACCGCCGGTCTGCCCTCGACACTGCGCATGATCAACGGTTTCCGCGGCGAAGTCTTTGGACTCTCACGTTTCGGCGCATCGGCTCCCTACAAGGTGCTCGACGAGAAGTTCGGTTTTACTGCCGAGAACATTCTCAACCGTGTCAAAGCCTTCCTCGGCCGTTGATTGAGGGTGGCAGCGATAATATAACCGATAGGTTACAATATATATCATAAGAATCTGACATCGTGTGTTCACTTCAGGCTCAGGCCCTACACCGGTGTCAGACTCTTATATATTATGGAGCATTACTGCATTGTGAAACCATTAATATGATGTGAGAAAAAGGGTTTTAAATGCATGGAAACTGCGTGAAAAGACGTTTTTTTGATATTGGCGAAAAATTTTATATAATTTTAGGACAATATCAAAAAAATGTATTAACTTAGCGCTCGAAATTTGCAAGGAAAAACTATATAACATTCATCCAAATATTAACTAATTATGAAAAAAGCTACTCTTTTAGCATTTGCTTGTGCTCTCTTTATGGGCCAGTCTCTTGCCGCACAGGAGGCTTCTCAAGAGGTTACTTTTGTTCCTGATGAGACTCAGGGCGTCCTTGTTAACCGCTTCAAAAACAACTGGTTTATTACCGGTGAGGTCGGTGCATCGATGTACTTCTCAAAACATGACGTGAAACTTGGTATCGGCGACCGTATCACACCCGCCGGCTCAATCTATCTCGGCAAATGGTTCTCGCCTGTCTTCGGTCTCCGCGCCGGTGTCAACGTGCTCCCCTTCAAGGGCCTCAGCTCTAACCCCGAGGTCTCGGGTGTCCGTCTGTATGAGAGCAAAACTGCCGGTTATTGGAATCAGAAGACTATCGAAGTCGGCCCCGTATTTGACGCAATGGTCAACCTTACAAACTGGTGGTGCGGTTACAAACCCGGCCGTATCTACAACGCTACATTCTATGTAGGTGCCGGTCAGTACTGGACTCTCGCCCGCAAACAGGAGCGTAACGATGACGCTTGGGCTAACGCCAATAACAACATCTTCTCACTCCGCACAGGTATTATCAACGCTTTCAACGTAAGCAAACAGGTTCAGCTGTCTCTCGATATCCGTTGGTCTGCTTTCTCAGGCATGGCTGACAGCTATCAGGGCTACAACCCCAAAACCAGCGACCTTCAGGCTTACCTCGGCGTAACCTACAATTTCAACAAACGTGACTGGTCAGCTCCCGTCGTTCCCGTTTGCCCCGAGCCTGAGAACTGCGACGCTCTCCGCGCACGCCTCTCTGCTGCTGACGCACGCATCGCCGACCTCGAGGCTCAGCTCCGCGACTGCCTCAACCGTCCCGTTGAGAAATCAGTTGAAAAAGGCCCGGTTGCCACTATCTACTATCCCATCGGTGTTTCTCGCCTCACACGTGAGGACCGCAACATCCTCGGCGCTATCGCTAACGTGATGAAATCTAACCCCAAACAGCACTACCTCCTCACAGGTTGGGCCGACAACTACACCGGCACAGAGCAGATTAACATCCGTCTCCGTCACGCTCGTGTAAACGGCGTTGCCAAAGAACTCAAAAAGAACGGTGTTGCTGAGGATCAGATTACAGCTACAATCAACAACGGCAGCCTCTGCGACCTCGGTGAGAAATATGTTGCTCTCGACCGTGCCGTCACAATCGAGGAAGTTAAATAATAAACTACTTTCGTGAATTAAGCCGCAAGGCTATTTAGATGAATACCGTCGGGGATCTGCGTGATGCGCAGATTCCCGACTTATTTTAGGGGGGCTTATAAGTAAGGTAGCTATAGTAGCTAATTTGCATTGGCGGTGATTCGCTGTTAAGGAAATTGTGAGTAACTTTGCAGTTGCTATGAATAAGGCCGAACTAAGACAAAGACTTAAACCGTGGATGCTGCCTATTGCTATGGTCGGCGGCATGTTGTTTCACGGGTTTATCGAGCGCATTGCGTTTATTGCGCCGTACCTGATTTTCGTAATGTTGCTAATAACATTCTGCAAGGTAAAACCGTCGGAGTTTCGCGTGACACGTCTGTCGTGGTCGCTTCTCGGCGTGCAGCTTATCGGATCTCTTGCAGTATATTTCGCATTGTTGCCGCTCGGCGACGATTTGGCTCAGGGAGCGTTTATTTGTGTCTTCTGTCCGACTGCTACTGCCGCTCCTGTAATCACCGGTATGCTCGGCGGATCTGTGGCACGTGTGGCTACATATTCGATTGTTTCTAACCTGTCTGTGGCTGTTCTTGCTCCCGTGTTATTTGAGTATATGGGTGGCGCGTCGCTCGCCGGCGGGATGTCGTTCTTCGAAGGTTTTATTACGATTTGTTATAAAGTCGGGCCGCTTATTATCGCCCCGTTGCTTATCGCGATGTTTATGAGCCGTACAGCGCCGCGTGTTCACCGTGCAATTGCAACGAGGCAGTCTCTGTCGTTCTATATCTGGGCTGTTTCGCTTTTTATTGTTGTGGGGCGTGCCGTGAGCTTTGTTATGGCAGAGCCTGCGGAGAAGGTGCCTGAGATGCTTCTGCTTGCAGCTGTGTCGCTTGTAATGTGCTGCCTGCAATTCTATATCGGGCGTCGTGTCGGGCGTCGCTTTGGCGACAAAATTGCCGGTGCTCAGGGGCTTGGACAAAAAAATACGGTCCTCGCCATATGGATGTCACTGACGTTCCTTAATCCGATTTCTTCGGTAGGGCCAGCCGCTTATGTCGCATGGCAGAATACAATTAATTCGGCCCAATTATACTTTAAGACACGTAAAAACGCCAAAGTGGGGGCCGGTTAGAACTTTAGCCGTGTCTCTGTGTTAGAATTATAACAGCTAAAACTTTCCTATCGATTATGAACAGCATGTTTGAAATCTTAATGGGACTGCCGTTGTTCAGAGGTGTCAGTCGCGACCGCATCGCTGAGATTGTCGGAATGGCAAAGTTTCATTTTCTCAAATATCTTCCTGACGAGAATATTGTCTCGGCCGGAGCGCCCTGTGACCATATTAAGTTTATTATCTCGGGCTCTGTACGCTCGACTATAGTCAATTCTGACGGACGATTTAAGGTGAGTCAGACACTTGACGCTCCTGACGTGATAGCTCCGGACTTCCTTTTCGGCCGCGCCACTAACTACCCGTGTTCTGTCTTGGCGAGTGAGCCTACGGGTATATTGCAGATAGCGAAGAATGATTATATAAAGATTCTGAATTCGGATCAAGTATTTTTATTCAACTATCTCAATGTATTGGCGATGAATGCGCAGAAAGCAGTTGACGGTGTGCTGGCGCTTACGACAGGCAGTACGGAGGAGCGTATTGCATTTTGGATTATAGCTCTTACGCAGCCTACGGGGCGCGAGATTACACTGAGTTGCCGTCAGCGCGATTTGTATTCGTTTTTCGGTGTGCAGCGCACAAGCTTTATATCCACGCTTGAACAGATGAAGTCAAAAGGTCTTATAGAGTACAACCAAAACGAGATAAGGATTGTCAATCGTCGCGATTTGGTAGGACTGCTTGTAGCTCACCCCGAAGCAAGTCGTGACTCGGCTGTTGTAGAGGATATGCAGCCATAGATAACCGGATAAATAACATAGCAGACCGCATAAGAGTGTCGCTGCTCACGCAGTATGACTCTTATGCGGTTTCTGTTACAAGCCGGCCGTAATGACACCGTGACTCCGGCTTTATAAGGATTGTATACCTTTTATTAGAGTAATTGTACCATTGCTTTTTGTAGATGTCAGGATGCGAATTTCTGATATAAAATTACATTATATCGCGGCAGTCTCGCCGGATGTATTGGTCTGATATAAATATATTGTTATTATATTAATTTATAAAGCCTTTATTTTCATTGGTTTGTGTTAATATGGCGTCAGTTATTGTATAACTTTTAATTTATGCTGTAACATTGGATTTGCTGCTGATTTGCTTTTGCGTTCCAATCGTTGTAAATTTGTATTCGATAATCTGTATCGCCATGAGAGAGATAAGACGGGCGTTTGTCCTATCATTTATAGTTGTATGTATCATATCGCCGATTGTCATCGAGGCTTTGCCTCGAAGTATCACTCAGGCGATTGATACAGTCGATGTGATGCTCGTTGCGGCAGACTCGAGAAGTGCCGAACGTATGCATCAGGCGGCCGTACTCGGCAAGAGGGCATCGGAAAGTAATATAACTGATAAGTCAAGGATTTATCTTGAGGCCGGACGACGCTATCGAACAGTAGATGTTGACTCTTCGCTCGAAGCCTATGGTATGGCCGTTGAAACGGCTTTAAACAAGCGAGATAAAGTATTGGCCGAGTGCGGACTTGCCTCGGTGCTTCCAATGATCGGCGCTATAAAGGAGGCCATTGAACTGTATGAGTCAGCCGATAAGCGGGGGCTTGACAGCGTCACACTTCGTGAGGTCTATGTATATGGTTTCGATTTGTACTCCAATGCGATGGCTGCTTACGGAAAAGGCTTGTATTATGATTATTATAGAGAGCGTGCCGCTCTGATGACCGATTCGCTATTGATGTATTCGGACGGAGTCAAAACTCCGGAGACGAGTTATTACAATAGCATCGGCCTCTTGTTCAGGGGGCAGTATCCGCGCGGGTATGCGCTTGCGCTTGATGCTGTCGACCGCAGCGACATGTCTGATGCTCTTTATGGACGCATAGCCAGTCTTGTCAGCGAGTACCATCGTCTTTATACACATAAATCAGATGCGGAAACGTTCTATTTGGCTCTTGCGGCTGCGAGCGATTTGCATAATGGTACTCGTGAAACCACTGCGCTGCAGAGGCTTGGCGTAAAATTATTCGAGGACGGAGATATTAATAGGGCGAGTGAATACTTGAGTCATTCGCTCAAGGCTTCGCTGACATCAGGCGCAAAAATACGTACGCTTGAGGGTGTGACGACCTTACCTTATATCTCAGCCGCTCAGAGTCAGTCTGACAGCAATATGCGCGCGATACTTACGCTGCTTGTCGTGATGCTCGTTCTTGCGATGGTTGTGATGGTCATGAGCATGATAAGCGCGCAACGCAGCAAGCGTGCGATAATCGAGTCGAAACATCATGCCGATATGCTTTTGTCTGTCAAGGATGATTATATCAAGGCTATGGTCGCGCTGTCGTCAGACACGATTGAGAGGCTTGAGAAATTCAGCCGTTATGTAGTGCGCAGGATTAAAGCCGGTCAGGCTATTGACTTGAGTCGTGAACTCGTGGAAGGACATGTGGTCGATGAGCAGGTCGCCAAATTCCATAATATATTTGACGATGCGATTTTCAGAATCTACCCCAATTTTGTTGATGATGTCAACGCGTTGTTTGCTGAAGACAAAAAAATCAGTCTCGTGGCGCCATGTACATTGACGCCTGAGCTGAGAGTCCTTGCCTTTATGCGTCTTGGTGTAACTGACAGCAACCAGATAGCGAGTTTTCTCGGGCTTTCGCTTAATACTGTGTATACTTATCGCAACCGATTGCGTAACAGGGCCGAATCGCGCGATAACTTCGAGCATGACATTTTGAATAAACTCTAAATACGGCTAATTAATATCTTATATTATGTGCTGTAGCTTGATTACGTAAAATATTGATGTATAGTTTTGTATATCGAATTATAGGTAATATTTGTTTATATTTGACTTTGATATGTATGCATATCCCTTTTTGGCTGATTAATTTTGCGGTGTAAATAATTATTAGGTCTAAATCAGATACATGATATTATTAGGCTAACAAAAGATATTAATAAGGATTTTTAAATGGTTTTAGGTATTTAGTGTTAGAGACACCAAAAGACGAGCCGACCCGTGAGGGCCGGCTCGCTGATTTTATACGGTCGGGCGTTTTTACAATGGTAGCGGCTTGCGGCGAAACGCATCGATATAGCTGCCGGGGGTAGAGTTATAGATATCTATGCCTCGTCGGCGTGCGAACGCCTCAATGCGGTGATAGCTGCGGAAAGCCGTATAAAGGCTGAAGACGATATCGTGGAGCGGTATGCTGCGGTAGGCTGTCTCTGTGCGTATGCGCTCTTTCTCGTTATCCTTATAATAATGGTCAAGGGCAGAGATGACGTTGTTTTCTTCGGTGACTGTTATGGTGCGCATCCATGAGTGGTCTGCGCCCGTCAGGTAAATCTCTTTGAAGCCCAAAGATATGCCTATCATTATCGCTGCAATCAGCACATTGCGCGGGCGTGGCATTGCAATCGAGCGCCCGTAGACAAATCTCTCGAAAGCACCGAATCCTTCGGCGCCGACAGCATTGAACCCTTCGATCCGCAGTGTTTTGCTTTGTCTGAAAACATTACGGGCGGTCTTTATAAACCGACGGTCGACGAAGACAATCATGGGCCAGTCTGTACGGTTGATATTGTCTATCAATTTTGAAACATTGACTTCTGATGTGGCCGACATAAAGTGTGGGTCGGCGAGCACATAGTATCTCGGGCGAAGTTTTAAAAACTCCTCGGTGTTTGCGGCAAAATTGACCGCCATGAGCGTACAGCCGGGGAGACGGTCGCCGTAATCAGCCATTGTCTGACGAAGTGAAGGGCCGTTGCCGAGTATAATGAGGCGCCGTTCTGTCGTCTGCATGCTTTTGAAGGCCGTCGGGCGAGACTGCAGACAGATTTTCACGATGCTCTTGAGCGTCTGTCCGGTTTGTGTGGCGAGTTCAGAGACTGTCATCGTCGTATTTATGAGTTTTAAGATATTGGACTACGTCAATCGGATTGAAGTCGCCCGTAGAGCAGATTTTTTCGCTTGAAAATGTCAGTGTGCGGCACATTTCATCGAGCTTTTTGCGCCCGAAAATCCATTTGTACCAGCGTGGTTTGATGTCGAAGACACGTTTTTGGGCGATGCGCCATGCAAGTGCGTCGGCGAGGTCGTTGATGCGTGTTGCCGAGCGTCCGCATACATTATATATATCAGGGTGACTGATGGCGATGCGTGCGGCGTCAGGGAGGTCGACTGCGTGGATGAAACTGCGCTCGGCCTCATTGCCGCTAACGCCGACATATGTGCCACGGTAAATCTGTTCGGCCATCTTGCGCGGCAGCCCGGTCATGCCCGTGGCGATTATATCTGCCGCACGCAGTATAGGCGCGGCAAGACCGCGGGTGGCAGTGGCGTTTGCGAAGTCGGTCTCGGCTGCTGACCATGCAGATGACCGGTCACCCGGAGTCAGTTCGTTGTATAGACGTCCCTCGGTGATATCGTATATGTCTGTTGACGAAATCATTACCGCCGCATCTGCGTCGTCCGGGCTGTCGATGAGCCTGTATTCAGGCATCAGACGCTCGAAGTAGGGGCGCACAAAATCGCGGCCGGGTGCTACTAACCATAGGCGCGGGCGTTTGTCTTCGATGGTGGGTTGGTTGAGCTCTTCTGACATTATTTATTTTAATATGACGGCGAAAGACATGCGATCGCAGTGTTTCTGCGGCAAAGTTACGCAAAAAGCTCAACTTGACGCGACGTAATTTCAGCCTTTTGTGTAATTTTGCACGATAAATGTAAAAACACTCATGGCTAAGGACAGCGGCCCTATACATATAGATATAGCTCAGGTGCTTGCAGCGCGATTAGGCTTCTGGTCGCGGCTTGTGCCCGGTTTTGCCGTCCGTCGTCTCGAGCGCACCATCTGTCAGGATCATCTCAACGAGCTATTGGAGCACAATTATCCGCGCGAGGGTGCAGACTTCTGCGAGGGTGTGCTCTCTGACCTTGACGTCAGCTTTGACATAGTCGGTGCCGAGAATCTGCCACCGGTTTCGCATCGCCGGGTGCTCATAGTCAGCAACCATCCTCTCGGCGGACTTGACGGCATGGCTCTTATCGCATGGGCCACACGCCGCTACGGTTGTCGTGTCAGATTTATTGTCAACGACTTGCTGATGGCCGTGACGCCGCTGCGGACTGTCTTTCTGCCTATTAACAAACACGGCGCCCAGAGCCGTGACGCCATACGCGCCATCGATGAAGCCATGGCCTCAGACGAGCCTCTCCTGATGTTTCCTGCCGGACTGTGCTCGCGTCAGAAAACGGCCGGCGCCGAGGTCGAGGACTTGGAGTGGAAAAAGATGTTTGTCAATAAGGCCATCGAGTCGTGTCGCGACATAGTGCCGCTCTACTTTGACGGTCGCAATTCCGACCGCTTTTACCGTGCGGCGCGTCGCCGCGAGCGCTGCGGGCTGAAATTCAACATCGAGATGATACTGCTGCCATCAGAGGTTTTCCGCGCCTCCGGGAGCCGTCTGCGTGCGGTCTGCGGCCCGCTCATCCCGTGGCAGAGTCTGCGCGGCGGCAATGAGGCTGCCGCTACGGCTGCTGATGTGCGCTGCCGTGTATATGATTTAAAACAAAAATTACAAAACGATAAATGAACCGGAGAATTATCGATGCAGTAGACCCCGAAGTCATTGAGGCCGAACTCACTGACCAATTCTTTTTACGCGACACCAACAAGGCCGGCAACAAGATTTATGTCGTCGACGCCGCTTCGGCACCTAATGTGATGCGCGAGATCGGCCGTCTGCGTGAGATTGCCTTCCGTCTCGCCGGCGGTGGCACGGGTAAAGACTGTGATATAGACCGTTACGACACCATGAATCCTCCCTGCAGGCAGCTTATCGTCTGGGATCCCGAGAGCAAACTCATACTCGGCGGCTATCGCTATATCTGTGGTAAAGACATACGTCTTGACGAAGACGGACGACCGCGCATCGCTACGAGCCACATGTTTAACTTTTCCGAGCGCTTTATAAAAGATTATCTGCCATACACCATCGAGCTGGGGCGCTCGTTTGTGCGTCCTGAGTATCAGTCGTCGCGCGCCGGCGCCAAGGCCATTTATGCGCTTGACAATCTCTGGGACGGTCTCGGGTCGTTGACCGTCGTCCACCCCGACATCAAATATCTTTTCGGCAAGGTAACGATGTATCCAAGCTACATCGAGCGCTGCCGCGACATGATTCTTTATTTCCTTCACAAACATTTCCCCGACCCCGACGACCTCGTGCGGCCCATCCGTCCGCTCAACACCTGCATCGACCCGCAGGCCATGGAGCGCCTGTTCACCGGCGACAGTTTCAAGGCCGATTACCGCATACTCAACGCCGAGGTGCGCCGCTATGGCGTGACCATCCCGCCGTTAGTCAACGCTTATATGAGCCTGTCGCCGACGATGCGCATGTTTGGCACGGCCATCAACGACGAGTTCGGCGACGTCGAGGAGAGCGGCATCTTCCTCGTCATCGACGAAATCTTCGAGGAGAAAAAACAGCGCCACATCCAGTCGTTCATCCAGTCACAGCACTAACCCGATGCGCACTGCAGTGCGCATAACCGTTTTTAACAGTCAGGTGTGACAAATGTCACAGTTTTTTTGAGTTAGTGTTCATAACTTTGCGATGAATCCAAAATTAAAAGGTTATGAGAAAGATTATAGTCGTCCTGTTGTCAGTACTGATGTCGATGGCAGTATGCGTTGCTGCGTCGGCAAAAGAAAAGGCAAAGCCTCAGTATCCGCATGCTATTCTGACACTTAATGACAGCACGCTCATTGCGGGTTATTTGCGCAGCAATTTACACAATGTGGGTAAGGATGTGGCTGTCAGTGAGACTTGCGACGGAAAGAAAATGTCATATAAAATTGCCGATATAAATTCTCTTAAAGTGACTTACCCTGACGGTCAGAATGAAGTTTATATCCCGATTCACACATGGGATCAATACTCTAAAAAGGTAAATAAAAATCCGATACTTGCAACGGTCTGTTTTTCCGGCAATCGTGTTGTCGGATATCGCATACCGAGCCAATATATAAAAAGTACGGCTGCCGTTCCGTCATCCAATTTCCAAAGCTACTCATGGAAGTATGTCGCATGGATATTTTGTTATGAAATTGATAAAAGCGGTATAATCAAGGATTTTTGGGTGCACATACCTGTAAAGAAGGCGCCCAAGCTAAAGAGCATAATCAAAAAAGCCAAGAAGGATTTCAAGGACTATCCGGTCGTTGCCGAGACTATCGTGTCAGACGGTCTTACGGCTGACACGATAATACAAAATCCTTGTATATTGCTTGATATACTTGATAAGCATCTTGAATAAAGAGCCTCAAACGGGGTCTTAAAGTAGAAATCCTTGCTGCTGCAGGGCGGCGAGGATGTCTTTGTGCTCGCCCTCTTTGTAGTAGCAGATTATGTGGCTTATCCAGTCGTTGGTGGTCTGTGCGCCGCTGCGTGTGCGGTTATACTCCGACACTTCGCGGTCATAGTCGAGTATTTCGGGAGTCATGTCGTCTGTGCGATAAGCGTTATGGTGTATCAGAAGCGATGCCGGCTGTTTTGGCTTCATGTCAGGCATCTCGGAGGGGACGCCGACAGCGAGTCCGCAGACGATGGCCACGCCCTTCGGCAGATTGAGTAATTTAGCGGCTTCAGTCGGAGCCGCCGTGCGGATATAGCCTATAGGGCAAGTGCCCAATCCACGGCTCTCGGCAGCGGCGATGGCGCTCATCATGGCTAATGTGGCGTCGACCACGCCGACAGTGTAACCATCGGCCGTCGAAGCGAAACTGCCGGTTTCGATACCTTTGGCCTTTGCTCCGAGAGCAATCTTGTTATAGTCGGCGCAGAACACAAAGAAGTGATTGCACGTCTTGATTTGTTTCTGATTCGTCAACGCGTAGAGTTGCTCTTTAAGCGATTGGTCGTCAATGTCAATGACCGAATATTGCTGCCCGTTGTAGCTCGTCGGGGTGTTGCGTATGGCCTCATAAATAAAGCGCAGGTCGTCATCGGCGATTTTGTCGCGCGTGTAACGCCGTATGCTCCGCCGCTCAAGCAGCGTATTTTCTACAGTCTTGCTCATTATAAAACGTTTTATGATTTTATAGTAATAACGTTTCTGACGCGTCATAGGTTTTAGGTAAAAATGCAGCGAGGGCTTGCAGCACGTGCCGCAAGCCCTCGTCGTGTTAAATGGTGAGTCTGCTTAGCAGTATTTTGCGAAGTCGGCGTTGCGCATGTCGCCTGACTCGTTGAAGGCGTTGTGGAACTCGAAGGCTGCCTGCAGTGTGTGGGGTGTCTGGCCGCCTTTGCCGAGCTTGAGGTAGTCGAGCAGAAGCTCGCGATACATCGGGTGAGCGCAGTTGTTGATAATTTCGTAAGCACGCTCGACGGGGTCTTTGTGACGCAGGTCGGCGATGCCCTGATCGGTGACGATTATGTCGACAGAGTGCTCGCTGTGGTCGGGATGGGCAACCATAGGCACAATGTTGCTGATCATGCCGCCTTTGGTTATTGAGGGGCAGCTGAAAATCGAGATGTAGGCGTTGCGGGTGAAGTCGCCCGAGCCGCCGATGCCGTTCATCATGCGTGTGCCGAGTACATGGGTCGAGTTGACCGAGCCGAAGATGTCGGCTTCAAGGGCGGTGTTCATGGCGATGACGCCGAGTCGGCGGATGACCTCGGGGTTATTTGAGATTTCGGCCGGACGCATCAGGATTTTGTCGTGGAAATATTTGATGTCAGAGAACAGGCTCTCCTCGGTCTTGTCGGCGAAGGTCATCGAGCATGTGCTGGCGAAGGTACATTTGCCTTTCTTGAGGAGCTCGAGCACGGCGTCCTGAATAACCTCTGTGTACATCATGAACGGAGGCAGCTCCTTGCTCTCGCCGAGGTCATAGAGAACGGCGTTTGCGACGTTGCCCACGCCTGACTGCAGGGGCAGGAACTCTTTGGGCAGACGACCGTTGACGTACTCGCTCACGAGGAATCGCACTACATTGGCGCCAATCTGTTTCGAGACTTCGTCAGGGGCGGTGAAGGGCTTGACGCCGTCATAAGAGCTGGTTTTTACGATGCCTACGACTTTGCGCGGGTCTATTTTGAGGACGGGGCTCCCGATGCGGTCGTTGGCGTGATAGATGGGTATCTCGCGGCGGTACGGAGGGTCCTGCAGGAGCACGACGTCGTGCATGCCGTAGAGTGACTCGGGCAGCATCTCGTTGAGCTCGATGATGATTTTGTCGGCAAGATGGGCGTAGGTGGGGACATTGCCGATGCCGGTGCCGAGTATCACCTCGCCGTCGGGCGTGATGTGAGCGGCCTCGATGATGGCGTAATCAATCTTGCCGTAGAATCCGTAGCGCACTTCCTGAGCCATCTCCGAAAGGTGACGGTCGAAATAGTGGCAGTCGTGGGCGTTGATGCGTTTGCGCAGGTCGGGGACGTTCTGATAGGGCGCGCGCATGTTGATGGCGTTGGCGCGGGAGAGCGCTCCGTCAGCGTGGTCGCTGGTCGATGCGCCGGTGAAGATGTTGACTTTGTACGGACGGCCTTCGGCATGCTCTTTCTCTGCTTTAGCTGCAATAGCCTCAGGAACGAATTTCGGTGTGCCGGGGGCGGTGAAGCCCGAGAAACCGATAGTCGAGCCGTTTTCAATCATTTCGGCGGCTTCTTGAGCCGTAATGTAGTTGAATGCCATTATGATATTTGCTTTATGATGTTATTTCGTTATAGGCGTTTTTAAGGTTGGCAGATGAGTTAATCTCAGAATTTGCGGCGTAGTATTTCACTCCAGACCACTGCGCGTCGCAAATCTTCCAAACGGCGGTCTTCAGCCGTTTCACCGGTCGTCGCTGTGTCGTCGCTCTGCGACGGAGCGGTCTCGTCGGCCGGCGGAGCGAAGTAGCTGCGGCCTTCGTCGTCAAAACTGACGCTCAGTCCGAGCGCAGGCTTGGCCGAGACTTTAGCAGACGCCGGGTGTGATGTCTGACTTACCTGAGCGGTGGCCGGGTGCACCGGGCGCCGGACTGTCACATTCGGGCGGCGACGCGCCATGTTCTTTTTATAGCGCTCGTAAATCGCTCCTCCGACCCAGATGATGACGCCGAGGACCGTTAAAAGGAATTTGACTTGTTCCCGGTCCACTTTTTTTGTACTTTTGCGCAAAATTAGTCAAACTACTGCAATAGAACAAATTTTTATCAAGGATAATGACCGATAACAGCACGCCTCAAGGCGACCGCGCGATGCGCCGCCTCTTTATAGAGACCTATGGTTGTCAGATGAATGTGGCCGACTCGGAGGTGGTGGCCGCGATTATGGATATGGCCTCATATAGTGTCACCGACGACATTACGGAGGCCGACGCAATACTGCTCAACACCTGCTCGATACGTGACAACGCCGAGCAGAAGATTGTCGCACGGCTGCAATATCTCGCCTCGCTGCGCCGCAAGCGCGGCGGACGCCTGATTGTCGGTGTCATCGGCTGCATGGCCGAGCGTGTGCGCGACAATCTGATTGAAAACTACGGTGTGGACATCGTGGCCGGTCCCGACTCATATCTCGATCTGCCGGCGCTATTCGCCGCCGCCGAAAACGGGCGCAAGGCCATCAATGTTGAGCTCAGCACCACCGAGACATACCGCGAGATTATACCCGCGCGTCTCGGCCCCAACCGTGTCAGCGGTTTTATCAGTATAATGCGCGGCTGCAACAATTTCTGCTCTTATTGCATCGTGCCCTATACCCGCGGACGTGAGCGTAGCCGCCCCGTGGAGAGCATCCTCGGCGAGCTGGCTGACCTGCGCGCCAAGGGCTTCAAGGAGGTGACGCTGCTCGGTCAGAACGTCAACAGCTACAGTTATACGGGTGCTGACGGCGCAACCGTGGGCTTCGACCGCCTGCTGGCTATAGTGGCCGACGCTGCACCTGACATGCGCATAAGGTTCACGACCTCTCACCCCAAGGACATGAGCGACGAGACCATCGCCGTCATAGCCTCGCGGGCTAATATCTGCCGCCATATCCATCTGCCTGTACAGTCAGGCAGCAACAAGGTGCTCAAGGCCATGAACCGCAAGTACACCCGCGAGTGGTATCTCGGCCGCATCGCCGCCATACGCCGCGCAATGCCTGACTGCGCCATAACCTCAGACCTGTTCACCGGATTCCACGGCGAGACCGAGGAGGACTTTCTGCAGACGCTTTCACTGATGCGCGAGGTGGGTTTCGCGTCATCATTCATGTTCAAATACTCCGAGCGTCCCGGCACACTGGCCTCGCGCACGATGCCCGACAATGTGCCCGAAGATGTTAAGATTGAGCGTCTCAACCGCATGATAGCACTGCAGAACGAGCTGTCATTGGAGTCAAACCGCCGCGATATAGGCTGCGAGTTCGAGGTGCTTGTCGAGGGCGTCTCCAAGCGCTCAAAGGAGCAGTTTGTAGGCCGCAGCGGCCAGAACAAGACCTGTGTCTTCCCGCGCGGCGACTACCGCGTCGGCGACACTATAAAAGTAAAGGTCACCGATGCTACGTCGGCGACCCTTATCTGTGAGCTTGTCTGAGCGTCTGACTCAGATTGTGAAAAATTTGAGCGCGACAAAATAGGTGCGCGGTGTCGTGGGGCCGTAGAAATAGCCCGAGTCACGCAACGGACCGCGGTCGAGGTCGCGCTGGAACGCTCCTGTCAGATTCTTGACCCCGGCACTCAGCTGCATGCGTAGTTTTCCGGCTAATTTAAATGTGTATGCCGCTTTGACGCCGAGCTCAAAGAAGTTTGGCGTGGCGACCATCTCGTCGCGCGTGATGTAGCCATAGGGGTTGCCCTCTGTGACGTCGGCGGGGTCGGGCGCATAGTGCGGCACATGCATGCGGCCGGTGTAGATGCCCGAAAGGGAGCATTCGAGGTCGCGCACGGGACTGCCCGTGAGGGTGAAGTAGCCATACAGCTCAGGTGCGCGAGGCATCTCGCGTGTAGGTGCCACATCAGGATTCTCGCTCCATGCTTCGGCAACTGTGTAGCGGTTGCGCTGGGCGGTGAAACCTAACTGCAGCATGTAACGGTTGTAATTAAGACGCCAGTCGATGTTTGCTCCGTAAACCTTGGCGCCGCTGCCGTTGCGGCGCTCCTTGACGGTCGAGCCGTTGGGCTCGCTGCCGATTACATCTAAAACAAACACGTCGCGCAGATGTGTGTAGAATCCCTCTACGATGAAGTCAGACTCGACGTCGCCGAAGTGATGGTCCCAGTCGGCCGACATGCTGTAGCTATTTGAGCGCTCTGGCTTGAGTCCGTCAGCAAGGCGTATGATGACGCCTTCGCCGCCTACGGCCGTGACGTGCAGGTCTTCGTCATAGGCCTGCGGGGCGCGGAATCCGGTCGACCATGTGGCGCGCAGCTGCAACGCGGGGTCGGGACGGTAAAGCAGATTGACACGCGGGCTGAATATCGGATTGTCAATCAGATTGTGGAAGTCGACGCGACCGCCCGCCAGAAGCGTTATTTTTCCGGCGCGCCACTCGTTCTGGGCGAATACTCCGAAAATTCTGACGTTCTGACGCATGTCGCGGCCATAGCCGGTCATTATGTCGTGGAGACTGTTGCTCTGGTACTCGATGCCCGATGTAAATGTGGCCGGCGATACGACCACGCGGTCAAAGTCGGCGCTGAACGTCGAGCCGGCTATCCATGTCATGTCTGATGTGCGGCCGTAGGCGTTGGGGTTGTGACCGGCGCCGTAGTAGCTGTTGCGGTCGATGTGCTGAGCCGAGGCATAGACGCTCAGACGGCGCGTGTACTCGCGCCACGACTGCGTGTATGTCAGGCCTCCGCTGTTGATGTTGTGCTGTGTCTGTTCTGTGATGTCTGTGTCGAAAGGCTCGCGGTCAAAGTCATTGCCGCCGCGTCGGAACTCATAGGTGTTGTGATACTCGGCGCTCAGCTTGCGGCCCTCGCCGAAACGGTAATAGCCGTTGAGTCCGAGGTTGTTGAGCTTCAGTTTGCCCACTTCTGAAAATCCGTCGCCGTCGTGGTCGTATGGCTCTCGATTGCGCATGGTCTCATAGAGCGCCACGCCGTATCGGCCGTCAGGGTCGACGAGTGTGGCGTTGGCGGTGAAACTTTCCTGCCATGCTTTGCCGTCCATGCTCTCGACGTCGGTGCCGGCCTCAAAGCGGTTGTTGAGGGGCTCTTTGGTGATGACATTGACGGTGCCTCCGACGGCGTTTGCCCCGAAAAGCGCCGAGCCGCCGCCACGGACCACCTCGACGCGCTCGATCATGTTGACAGGCATCTGCTCCAAGGCGTAAACGCCTGATAGTGACGACACGACGGGGCGACTGTTGACGAGTACCTGTGAGTATGCGCCGTCGAGGCCGTTGATGCGCAGCTGAGGGAATCCGCAGTTCTGGCAGTTGTTTTCGACGCGCAGGCCCGACTGATAATTGAGCGTCTGCGCGAGGTCAATAGAGTTGACGGTTTCAAAAAGTTTGCCGCTGAGCACGTTGACCACCACGGGCGCCTCGCAACGCTTGACGGCATTGCGGTTGGCCGAGACAACTATCTCGTCCATGGTGATATACTTCTCGTAATCATCGTCGCTGACAGCCGTCGAGTCTTGGGCGGCTGCATCAGCGCAGGCCATGGCTGCTACAGCCACGGCGAGAGCTATGTGTTTCATTGCTGAATGTTTGTTGTTATGGTTTGAATGATGTGACAGACCGCCTGCGGTCATCGACACTGATGACAGGCAGCCAAATAAAATAAGGTGTATTATATCATTCAGACCATGGGTGGCCCGCGGTTGAGACCGTGGCGCGCATGCCCGGCGGCCGGCGAGCATACCGGCGCAGTCAATAGTACGGACACCACTGCCGGCGCGCCGAAGAAGACGGCGCTGAGGTCAATCTGTGACTGCTGCGCCGAGCCCGAGACAAATGCTATCGACACATAGCCATTATGGCTGTGTGAGTGGCCGGGAGTGTTGAAAGGGTGGGAGTGGGTGATGACAATGCCGTCCTCGACGTGGGTGTGCGTCATCATGGTCCTTGAGACATAGAAGCCTGCAAAGACTATGAGCAGCATCGAGGCAATAAGCCTCAGGCACGTCTGTCGGTTTTTGGCTGTTGTCATTTTCGGCGGCAAAAATAGCTAAAAAAATCTATTTGTCATAAATACTACTGTATGGATGACGTGTGAAAGGATATTAAAATCTGACATTAAACAGTGTCACAGACTTGACAAGGGGGTCGTCATGTATTAATTTTGCAAGGCAAAAATGGTAAAAAAGCGTTCTCATCAGATATCCACATTCGGCTCGCAACTGACATCAATTATCAGCGTGGCACTTGTCTTGCTGATACTCGGCGTGTTGGCTCTTGTCGGCATAGTCGGACATTCAGGCGCCGACATGCTGCGCGGCAATATCGGATTTATTGTCAAATTAGAGCGTCAGGCTCCCGAGAGCGACGCCAGCCGTCTCAAACAGTATTTCGCCGCATCGCCTGCCGTGGAGTCGTTTGTCTACTCGTCAGCCGAGGAGATTCTTGCCTCGGAGTCGAAGTATCTCGGCGAGGATATAGCCGCTTTGGTCGATGTAAACCCCTATGGCTCTGAGTTTGATGTCAAGGTGACGCCGGCCTATGCCAATGTCGACAGCATCGAGGCTCTCAGCGCTCTAATCACGGCTGATCCCGCCGTCAGCGAGGTTATGACCGAGAGCGCCATTGTGGCCGCGGTCAATGCCGCCGTCGACCGTATGACATGGATTTTGCTCTCGATTGCGGCAGCTCTTTTGGTTATATCTGTTGTGCTGATATTCAACACGGTGCATCTTGCCGTATATTCGCGGCGTTTTGTCATACATACGATGAAACTTGTCGGAGCGACCGGCGCTTTCATACGTGCTCCGTTTCTGCGCGCCGGGGCCGTTAACGGCCTTGTTTCGGCGCTTATAGCCTCTTTACTCCTCTTTGCCGCTCTTTTGTGGGGCGCATCTCTTGACACCTTGCTCGAAGCCTCGTTCACGCCGGCCCGCTGCTTGCCGGTCTTTGCAGGGCTTTTTGTGGCCGGTGTGCTGATATGCACCGTTTCGTCGGCTTTTGCCACAAACCGCTATCTGCGTGCCGACTATGACGACATGTTTAAATAATTCGTCTTGAAAAAGACTCATAAAAATCCAATAGCAACAATACTAAGTGTAAAATGACAGCAAAAGAAAAAAAACAGACGTTGATAGAGGAAAGCCGTGAGGCAATGCCTCTTGGCAAACGCAACTTCATATTTATGGCGATTGCGGGCGCAATGATTGTGGCCGGTTTTCTGCTGATGCTCGGCGCTCCGTCGACTGCCGAGAGTTTTAACCCCGACATTTTCAGCGCACGACGCATAGTGGTCGGGCCGGCCATCGCCTTCCTCGGTTTTGTAGCAATGGCTGTCGCCATCATCGTTCGCCCCAAACACTGATAAACTGCCATGGATTGGATTGACGCTCTTATTATGGGCATAGTGCAGGGACTCGCCGAGTACCTGCCCATCAGCTCATCAGGCCATCTTGAGATTTTCCGCGAATTGCTCGGCCTCGACCTTACTGGTGCCGAGAGCCTCGAGTTTGATGTTATGCTGCATGTCGCAACCGTTTTGAGTACGATAGTTGTACTGTGGCGCGAGTTCAAGCCTCTTTGCGTTTCGTTTTTCACCTTTAAGCGCGGCCCGGAGTTTGACTATGTCATAAAAATATTGGTATCGTGCGTGCCGGTGGCTGTTGTCGGACTTTTTTTCGAAGATACTATCAAAAAATTCTTCGGCAACGGACTTACGGTGGTGGGCATCTGTCTGTGTGTGACCGCTCTGCTGCTCGCATTCTCATATTTTTTCCGCACACGTCCGCTTACATTGGGCCGTACACTTGCAAAACCGCGTAAGATTACGGTCGTAGACGCTTTCGTAATCGGTTGCGCGCAGGCCATAGCCGTGCTGCCGGGTCTCTCTCGTTCAGGCACGACCATCGCTACCGGCATCTTGCTTGGTGACCGTCGCGAGGACGTGGCCCGCTTCTCGTTCTTCATGGTAATCATACCTATCATCGGTAAGGCGCTCCTTGACATAAAAGACATCATAGGCGGCACGGCCGCGAGCTCAGCCTCTGTCGGTCTTGTGCCCATGGCCGTCGGTTTCCTCGCGTCATTTATCGTCGGCTGTCTCGCCTGCCGCTGGATGCTCGAGTTGGTCAAGAAAGGCAAATTGGTATGGTTTGCACTTTACTGTCTGATTGTAGGTGCAATCTGCCTCTTGTCTACATTTGCAACTAACGCCGCCGCTTGATTATGAATTTTATTGACGGCGAAATAATATACATCGACAAGCCCCACGGCTGGACCTCGTTTGACGCATGCAAGCGCCTGCGCGGGGCTATAATACGCCGCCTGAGGGTCAACAAGTTCAAGGTCGGACATGCCGGCACGCTTGACCCCTTGGCAACCGGCGTGATGATAATATGCACCGGTCGCGCCACCAAGCAGATAGACCGTCTGCAGGCCGGTGTCAAGGAGTATGAGGCTACGATAGCGCTCGGAGCCACGACCCCGTCGTTTGACCTCGAGACCAAGGTAGACGCGGTTTATCCGACCGACCACATTACGCGCGAACTTGTCGAGCAGACGCTCACACGTTTCAAAGGACGTATCGAACAGGTCCCCCCGGCTTACTCAGCGTGTAAAATCGAGGGACAGCGCGCCTATGCCATGGCGCGCTCGGGTCTCGATGTCGAGCTGAAGCCAAAGGTGCTCGTCATTGACAGCATCGACCTGCTCGAGTACTCGCAGACTGAGATTAAAATCAGAGTAGTGTGCAGCAAAGGCACATATATCCGCGCTCTCGCCCGCGACATCGGCGAGGCCCTCGACTCGGGCGCACATCTGACTGCCCTGCGCCGCACCCGCGTCGGCGACGTCACGATTGACGATTGTCTGACCGTCGCTCAGGCCGCCGATATCATCGCCAACGGACCCGTAGAATTTCCCGACGACTACGACCCCAAACATAGAGAAGAAAACAAACACACCGTAACTGACAATTGACATAAAACATGAAACTTTCGCAGTTCAAATTCCGCCTTCCCGAAGAGCTTATCGCCCAGCATCCGGTCGAAAACCGTGATGAGGCACGCATGATGGTACTCCACCGCCGCACTGGCGAAATCGAGCACCGCGTCTTTAAAGACATCCTTGAGTACTTTGGCGACGGCGATGTCATGGTTTTCAATGATACAAAAGTATTTCCGGCGCTGCTTTACGGCAATAAGGAGAAAACGGGCGCGCGCATCGAGGTCTTCCTGCTGCGCGAGCTAAATGCCGACAACAAGCTCTGGGACGTGCTCGTCGAGCCTGCCCGCAAGATTCGCATCGGCAACAAACTCTATTTCGGCGACGACGAGTCGATGGTAGCCGAGGTGATTGACAATACCACCTCACGCGGCCGCACACTCCGTTTCCTCTACGACGGACCGCACGACGAGTTCAAGAAGGCTCTTTTTGATCTCGGTCATACGCCGCTGCCCGAGTATATCAAGCGCGAGTCTACGCCCGAGGACGCCGAGGCTTATCAGTGTATCTTCGCCGCAAAAGAGGGTGCTGTCGTCGCTCCTGCCGCCGGCATGCACTTCTCGCGCGAACTGCTCAAACGCCTCGAGATACGCGGCGTCGAGCAGGCTTTCATTACGGTGCACAGCGGTCTCGGCAACTTCCGCGAGATTGACGTCGAGGACCTCACCAAACACCGCATGGATTCTGAGCAGATGGTCGCTTCGCAGCAGCTCGTCGACACTGTCAACGCCGCCAAAGACCGCGACAAACAGGTCTGCGCCGTCGGTACATCAGTGCTCCGCGGCATCGCCACGGCAGTCAGCATGGGCGGTCACATGAAGACCTACGACGGTTGGACCAACAAGTTCATCTTCCCGCCTTACGACTTCACCGTCACCACGGCCCTCGTCAGCAACTTCCACATGCCTTACTCGACCATGCTCATGATGGTGTCTGCCTTCGGCGGCTATGAGCATGTCAAACATGCCTACGAAGTCGCTGTCAAAGAAGGCTACCGCTTCGGCGCCTACGGCGACGCCATGCTCATCGTCGATTGACGGTAGGCTCACCAAAAAAGTAGGGACATGCCTTCGGCATGTATAGCCTGATACATAAACAATTAGATAAAAAAGGCGATTAAAAAATCGCCCTTTTTATTTTACGATTATATCGGGGATAAGACTACACCATAGATTGTAAATCGTTGAAATGTAGGGATATGTCAAAGCGGCCGCAGGTCGCGACGGCATGTATAAGGCGCAAATCATGGCGGCCGTAAACGTATCCACATAGCACCCCGATGCACCAAAGCCCCTCCTATTTGCTCTTTTGGTGGAGGGAGCGGAGGTGGCGGGCGACGAGGTCGGGCTCGAAGCCGCGGGAGAGGCCGTGGCGGTAGAGCTGCGTGCGGCCTTCATAGGTGGTGATGTCGTAGGCGGTGCGGGCCTTGGAAGCAAGTATGCCGGCGAGAACGGATTCATATTCGTCTTCGTCGATTTCGGCGAGAGCTTTGCTGATGATTTCGGATGCTATGCCTTTTTGATAGAGCGCCTGACGGATTTTGCGTCGTCCCCAGCGGGCAAAACGGATTTTGTCGCGCACAAAGGCGCCGGCAAATCGCTCGTCATCGACAAAGCGGCGGTCGATAAGCGAGTCGATGATTTCGTCGGCCTTTGAGTCTGCTATTCCCCATTGACGCAGCTTGCGTCGCAGTTCGCCAGAGGCCTGCTCGGAGCGTGCGCAGAGGCTTTCGAGTCGTTCGACAGCTTTTTCGGGCGTTATGGGATGTCGCTGTTTTAGCATGTCTGTCAAGGTTTTACGGCAGTGACGTAGCGCTGTCGGCCGAGATAATCGCGTGATGACGTGGCATTGTCAAAGCCCTTGGCTGTAAGCATCTTGACGGTGTCAGCGGCATACAGCGTGTTGACCTCGAAGTAAAGCCGGCCGCCGCTTTTGAGCGCTACGGAAGCGTAGTCGGCGATGACACGATAAAACTTCAGCGGGTCATTGTCGGGCACGAAAAGCGCGCCGTGAGGCTCGAAGTCGAGCACACGCGGCGACATTGCGCCGGCCTCGCTGTCAGTGATATACGGCGGATTGCTGACGATGATGTCATAGACTGCCTCGTCGGACTGCATTTTGAGGATGTCACCGAGCATGAAGTTGACCTTGGCTGACAACTGCTTGGCGTTTTCGCGTGCCACGGCGAGGGCGTCGGCACTGATGTCAATGGCGTCGATGTCGGCAAACTTGAGAGCGCGGGCCAGCGATATGGCTATACAGCCGCTGCCCGTGCCGATGTCTAAAACACGCAGGTCGGAGCGCCCGTCGGCGTCATCCACTATCATGTCGACGAGACCCTCGGTCTCGGGTCGCGGAATCAGCACGGCCCTTGTGACCTTGAAGTCCATGCCCTCAAAGCGCGCCGTCCCGACGGCATATTGCACGGGCACGCCTTTGTCGCAGATGTCGGAGACAATCTTGCGGACGTGGTCGACGGTGAAATCCTCCAGCTCGCGGTAGCCGTAGAGCACAAGGCCTGTGTGGTCATAGCCGAGCACGTCGTCGGCTATAATGAGAGCAGCTGATTGGCCCTCGCCTTCGCCGAGAGCGTCAGCCAGACGGACTTTAATTTCCTTATATAAGGCGTCGAGGGTCATTGCTCGGGTTCGACGTCCTCCTCCCAATCATATTCGTCTTCTCCCCATTCGTCGGGGTTGATTGACTGCAGGTCCTCGGCCTCCTCGAGCTCGTCTTCGGTCGGCTCGTATTCAAATATGAAGTCGTCCTCCTCGCGTACACGGTGCTGTCCGTCAAGCGGACGGTGGACGATGTCGATGGTGGCTGCGCGGTTACTCTCGTCGTTGACAGCGCGCCAGAGCACGTCCTTGAGCTCGGTGATGCCCTGACCGGTGACTGACGAGATGAACACATGAGGCACGTCTTCGGGCAGCGTGCGCGCTATCTCTTCCATCAGCTCGTCGTCGAGCATGTCGCTCTTTGAGATGGCGAGTATGCGGTGTTTGTCGCAGAGCTGCGGGTTAAACTGCTGCAGCTCTTTGAGCAGTATGCCGTATTCGGCGGCTATGTCGTCGGCGTCGGCCGGTACCATGAACAGCAGCACGGCGTTACGCTCGATGTGGCGCAGGAATCTGAGCCCCAAACCTTTGCCTTCGCTCGCGCCCTCGATGATGCCGGGGATGTCGGCCATCACAAATGAGCGGTTGTCGCGGTAGCTGACGATGCCAAGCTGCGGCTCCATGGTCGTGAATGGGTAGTCGGCGATTTTGGGACGCGCGGCCGAAACTGATGACAGCAGCGTCGATTTGCCGGCGTTGGGGAAGCCCACGAGGCCTACGTCGGCGAGCATCTTCAACTCGAGGATGATACTTTTCTCGATGGCCGGCTCGCCGGGCTGGGCGTAGCGCGGAGTGCGGTTTGTCGATGTCTTGAAATGCCAGTTGCCGAGACCGCCGCGGCCGCCTTTGAGCAGTTTGACTTCCTGTCCGTCATAGGTGACTTCACAGAGAAACTCGCCGCTGTCGGCGTCGAAGACTACCGTGCCGCAGGGCACGTCGATGACGACGTCTTCGCCGTCCTTGCCGAAACTGCGTCCGCCCGAGCCGCTTTCGCCGTTGCCGGCGAAGATATGGCGGCGGTATTTGAGCGGGAGCAGAGTCCACATGTTTTTGTTGCCGCGGAGTATGATGTGACCGCCGCGACCGCCGTCGCCGCCGTCAGGTCCGCCTTTGGGAACATATTTGGCCCGATAGAAGTGGCGCGAGCCGGCGCCTCCCTTGCCCGAACGGCAAAGTATCTTAACGTAGTCGATGAAATTTGAGTCAGCCATATTCGTAAGATGGATTTTTGACCGGACAGGCCGGCCGTATCTTATTATTATAACGACTTGTCAGTAGCTTTGTTTTTTATATATGATGGGGGCCGTGGTCGGCTTTTATCTTTATTACGATAAATTCTGTAAACTGAATATTTACAAAATTACTTAATTTTTAAATATCCTGAAAAAATTTGTGACAATCGCGATATAAACATAACTTTGCAAGCCAAATCAAGACATACAATATAAAACCAACCGATAATGAAGTTTACAAAAATTTTAGCCGTTGCGTTGTCAGTAGCTGCTGCTGCGACATTCACCGCCTGTAACAATGATGACCAACCGCAAGGTCCGCAGATTGAGTATATTTATCTTAATACTATCGACAATTTTACCGAAGGTGACTATTGGAGCGGATGCTATGATGTGACAGGCGGTACAACAGATGCTTATGGCACGACTACGGCTGTCAATCCCATAAGAGTGTCAGGTTTTGAATTCAGCCACACTGCAAACAGCTCGGCTTATGGCGACTGGTGGACGGGTTTCTGTCCCTCGCGCGTCAACGATACCGATGACCACAAAGATAATTGGCTTGACTATCAGTGGGCCTCGATTGCCCAGAATCCCCGTAAAGGCGTATTCATGGTAGGTTGCAGCAACTCACAGGTGTCAGACAATGTGCTTGACAATGATGCTTGCACGCTCAAACGTGCAGACGGCGGATATTTTATGCCGCAGTATGTGTTTATCAATAACTCGAGCTATACCTATTATTCCGCAAAAGACGGATCTGATTTCAACAAGCCGTTTACGGCTAACGACAAGTTGAGTCTGAAGATTGTCGGTGTGCGTAACGGAGCAATCACCGCCCGTTTGGATGCACCTATGATTCTCGATGGCAATTTTCTGACCGAATGGACCGGTATTGTGCTGACCGACCTCGGCGTTGTCGACAAGATACTTTTCTATGTCGATTCTAATGACAAAGGTGATTTTGGCATCAATCCCCCGGCATATTTCTGTCTCGCCGATTTCGCGTATACGCTGCCTGTGACGACATCAGAGAATTAACAAGACTTCCTGTTGTCCGAAAATGCCAAAATATTGGAGTGGATTGCCTCGGGTAATCCACTCTTTTTATTACACATCTTTTAAGCTCGATAAATTTTAGCTAATTTTGTAGTCATAAACCCTGACAATGAAAATAGGAAATATCGACCTCGGACCGCGTCCGGTGATGCTAGCCCCGATGGAGGATGTCACCGATGAATCTTTCCGCCTGATTTGCAAAGAATTTGGCGCCGATATGACCTATACCGAGTTTGTTTCGGCCGACGCTCTGATACGCAACATCGCCGCCACCACGCGCAAGCTCGCGATTAATCCCGCAGAGCGCCCTACGGCTATACAAATCTATGGTCGCGAGGTCGGTCCGATGGTCGAGGCGGCAAAGATTGTCGAGGAGGCTCATCCTGATATACTCGACATCAATTTCGGATGCCCGGTCAAGAAAGTCGCCGGTAAGGGAGCCGGAGCAGGCATGCTGCGCGACATCCCCAAGATGCTTGAAATCACGCGTGCGGTTGTCAATGCAGTCAAATTGCCCGTGACAGTCAAAACACGTCTCGGCTGGGACCATAACTCCAAAATCATTGTCGAACTTGCCGAACAGTTGCAGGACTGCGGCATCGCCGCTATTACTGTCCACGGCCGCACACGTTCGCAGATGTATACCGGCGAGGCTGACTGGGAGACGATAGCCAGAGTCAAGGACAATCCGAGACTGACTATCCCGGTTATCGGCAACGGTGACATCACCACGCCGGAGTGTGTCGCAGAGGCTTTCGACCGCTACGGCGTCGACGGTGTGATGGTTGGGCGTGCGTCTATAGGCGCTCCTTGGATTTTCAGCACGCTTAAGGCTGCTGCATCGGGCGTTGAAACCTCCGAGCCTGACATAGCAGCTAAATTTGCCTGCATCCGTCGTCAGATTAACGAAAGCATCTCGCGTATCGACGAGTACCGCGGCATACTCCATATCCGCCGTCATCTGGCCGCGTCGCCTTTATTCAAGGGTATTGCCAATTTCCGCGAAACCCGTATCGCGATGCTGCGTGCATCGACTTATGACGAGCTTGACGCTATAATCAACCATATAGAAAATGATATAATACCTTCGCTCGGCTGATGATAAATGCATATAAGGTTTTGTTACTGTTTGTGCTTGGCTTGATTACAGGCATACCATCCGCTCTTGCGGCCGACATGCGCGAGCTGCATGTATCGGGGCCTTGCCTTGTCGAGTTGGTCGTCAGTGCCGACTCAGCCGGACGTGTCATTGCGTTTGAGTCAGCAGGTATTCAGCCTCAGGCGACTGTGAAACATATCGGCGAGTCGCTGTTTGTCGAACTGCCAGAAGACCCCGCACGTCCGACACATCGTAGCCGTCTGCGTGTCTACTGTCCGTCTGACATGCGTATAGTCGATATCAAGGGGCGCTGTGAGCTCGGCTCTACGGGGCTGTCGTCAAAAGGCGATTTGTCGCTTGTCGTCACAGGGCCTGCACGTCTCGAAGCGGATGCGTTCAAGGCTGCGACGGTCAATGTCTCGATGACCGGCGCCGGCTCGATTACTGTCGGACCCGATATCTCGGCCTCGACGGTTAACTGCTCTCTGACCGGCTCGGGACGTATAATGGTTAATGGCGCAGTCTGCACGCGGCTTAATGCCACGTTGCGTGGCAGCGGCAAAATATTTCTCTCGGGCTCCGCACGTCGTGGCTCTGTTGTTGTAAAGGGCAGCGGACGTGCCGACTGCACATCAGTTGTGGCCGATATGCTCGATTTGTCACTTTACGGCCCGGGAACGATAGTGTATAAAGCCGGCTCCAAGGTTTCGGTTTCAGGAAATAAAGACGGCATAAAAGCCATCGCTCCATATCATCCTAATTAAAATCCTATAAAGCATATAGATTATGAAGAAATTAAGACTTATTACGCTGCTGTTTGCCGCATCTGCATGGTGCGCCAACGCTGAGACCGCTCCTTATAAGCTCGAAGTGAAGGACTTCAACGAACTTAAAGTCACAGACGGCATAAATGTGGTCTACAAGTGTTCGAATGACTCCGCAGGCATGGCTTTTTTTGAATGTGAGCCGGATTTTACGCGTAAACTCATTTTCACCAATAACAAAAGCCGGCTTCAGATACAGGTCGACCTAAATGGTGAGAAAGTCGATAATCTCCCTACTATCAGAGTGTACTCGACCATGTTGGATAAAGTCGAGAACTCCGGCGACTCTACAGTCAGAGTGTCTGTCCCTGTGGCTGTCTCAGAATTTAAAGCCAAGGTTATAGGCAACGGGACATTAATTGTAAACGATATACGCGCACACAAGGTCGATGCATCAATCAGCACAGGCAACGGCCACATCGTCATCAACGGCGTGACACGTCGGGCCAAACTGTCTAACGTGGGTACGGGTGTGCTCGAAGCAGCCGGCCTGAAGGCCGAAGATGTCAAATGTAATGTCGTAGGCACAGGCTCGATTGACTGCAACGCATCAGAGCGCCTGACAGTTGTCGGTGCCGGCTCGGGCAAGGTGTTCTATGGAGGCACTCCCGAGAAAATCACTAACCGCTCGCTTGGCGTCAAGGCAGTGTCTGTCGACACTGACACAGTGGTCAAATAAGCGCCCCCCCCCCAACTCTTTAACCTATGCCCGACAACAGCTCTGCCGCAGAAGCTTCGCTAAAAAAACGCACGGCAAACACGGTCAAATGGAATCTTATTGACCGTGTCTCGTCGCAGTTGCTTTATGCGGTTACGGGCATCATACTTGCCAATCTGCTCAGCCCCGACGATTTCGGACTTGTCGGGGCCGTGCTTGTTTTTCAGGCATTTGCATCACTGCTTGTCGACTCGGGCTTTGCCTCGGCTTTGATACAGCGCAAGCAGCCTACGCGCTTGGACTATAGCTCGGTGTTGTGGTTTAACATAGCCATGTCTGTGGCGCTCTATATCATACTGTGGTTTTGCGCGCCGTTTATTGCCATGCTTTTTGGCGGCGACGAACGCCTTGTCGATTTGTCGAGAGTTATGTTTATCAGTTTTGTGATAAATGGAGCGAGTATCGTACAGGGCAACATCCTCTTAAAGAAGATGGATGTGCGTATGGCCGTAGTCTCTAACTGTATAGGTCTTGCCGCCGGAGCGGTTGCCGGTATCACACTGGCTTTATACGGCTACGGACCATGGGCGATAGTCTGGCAGACATTGGTATTTGCGGTAGTGAGAGTATCTATATTATGGTGCGTCACCCGATGGAAACCGGTCTTGAAATTTTCGTATTCTGCGTTCCGCACGTTTGTTCCCGTAGCCTCGAAGATGTTGTTGACAAGTTTCCTCAATACTCTGTTTCTTAATATTTATTCGTTCTTTATCGGTAACCGGGTCGGTCTCGCGTCATTGGGATATTACACTCAGAGCGACAAATGGAGCAAAATGAGCGTCACATGTATCACTCAGGTACTGACAGGCTCGTTTATGCCCGTATTGTCTGCCGTGCAGGACGAGCCCGAACGTTTCGCACGTATAACCTCTAAAATGAATCGTTCGGCCGGATATGTAGTCTTCCCGGCCACAATCGGCGTAGCCGTGCTTGCAACGCCGGTTTTCCACACGCTTTTCGGCACGAAGTGGGATCCGTCGATTATTCTTTTTCAGCTCCTGCTCATAAGAGGCATCTTCACCGCATTATGCGGCCTTTACAATAATTATCTGCTTGCGCTCGGGCGAACACGCGATATAGTCGCCATGGAAATATTGCGTGACACCGTCGCTCTCGCGGCTCTGTTTGCGACAATGCCGTTTATGGCAGAGTCTACCGCGTCAGACCC
>DXYS01000096.1:57913-99577 GCA_019415705.1 Bacteroidales bacterium
ATAATGATGTGGGGACAGCTCGGGGCGTCGGCTCTGACGTGGGCTGTGACCCTTGTTATATCGGTCAGAGCCGCCGGCGTGCGTATCATCTCATGGCTCGGTGACCTTTTGCCATATTTTGTAGAGACACTTATAGCCGGCGCCGCTGCCTGTGCGGTTATAGCGCTTGTCGGAGACAGTGCTGTAGTTCAGCTTATTGCGGGCGCTCTCACGGCCGTCGCGGTTTATATGGGCATTAACGCCATGCTCGGCTCTCAGATACAGCGTGACACGATTGCATATCTGCGCGGAAGACTTAACTGATTTATAATACACGTGATGTCATCGGTAGAAATAATAAAAGCTATATTGGCTGTGGCAGGCGGCTCGGCGCTCGGCGGTTTGGCGAGGTGGTTTGTATCAACGCGATTCCAACAGCTTGTGCCGGCGACGTCACTGTTTCCGTGGGGTACATTTGTCGTCAATATCGCCGGATGTCTTATTATCGGATTTATCTACGGACTGATCAGCCGCGGTTATCAGCTCGGACCGGTGACAAAACTGTTTCTTACCGTCGGATTTTGCGGAGGATTCACCACATTTTCGACATTCATTCACGAGAATTTTCTGCTGTTCGGCGGCACGAAATTCATAATCGTCCTTGTTTATGCATCGCTGAGCCTCATCGTAGGTCTTTCAGCAGTTTATTTAGGCCATTTTATAGCACGACATTTGTGAAAAAAGCCCATTTACGTGACTTTTTGATAAAAAAAGACGAACTTTTTGCTTGATTTTGGTTTTTAAATAAAAAAGTGTAACTTTGCAGATGAAAACAGACAAGACGTCAAATCGCGTATCACCAAAGCGACGTCATGCTGTTATTATCCTTTTACAATTATTTTAGCTGCATATATCCCCATAGGCTTGAAGCGGGATATCAGATGTAATTCAACTAAACTATACTTTCGTGACTGACGATAGTCTCAATCGTTCGCGTCCGAATTAATCCGGAATCTCTCAGTTGTGCCGGCTATTTGAAACGTTTATGATGATTGTGCCGTAAGCAACTGACGTCAAAACCGCTTTATTTATATAAAACTCTCTTCGACAACACAATATATAACTATATGTATAACATCTCAGACCTTAACGAGATGGCCGATGGCGAACTTAAAAATGTCGCCGAGTCAATGGGACTCAAAAAAATCGACCTCTCGCAAAAAGAAGATCTTATCTATCGTATTCTTGACCAACAGGCTATTGACCGCGCAGCAATGTCGGCTGCGGAGCAAAACCAGCGTCGTCAGGAGCCCCAGCAACGTCGCGGACGTAAGCCGCGCGCACAGGCTGACGCCCAACAGACAGCGTCTGAAACGCCGGCCAAAGAGAATGAAACGAACGACATACCCGCAAAGAAACGCGGTCGCCGCCGCAAAGAAGACGAACAATCACAGCCTGTCGCCGAGACCAAGGCTGATGATAATACCACAAATCAGAATATGCCTGTCGAGAATGAGGTGAAAGCTGCCGCTGAGGCTCCGGTACAGGACCCCGCGCCCAAGCGTCGCGGACGTCCCCGCAAACAGCCTGTTGAGGTTGAGTCTGCGACGGAGACTGAAACAACGGCCGCACCCGTTCAGACCTCGGAGCCCCTGTCTCCCGATAATGCTCAGCCTTCAGAAGCCGAGACAAGTTCTCAGGCAATAGATGAGACGCAGAACGATACCAATGCCGTACAGACCGATAATAACAACGAGCGTCCGCAGCCGCGTGTCGATTTTCGTTCGCAGCCTAAGGATTCGGCTTTCGGCTCGTTCTTTCCCCGCAGTGGCGGACAGAAATTCGTGCCGCGTTCGCAGCGTGAAAAAGAGGAAGCCGCTCAGGCCGCAGCTCTTGCAGCCGCTACGGCCCCGATAGTTATCGGTGAGCCGGGAGCCAACACCCAGCAGCCTCAGCAGCCCGGTCAGCCCGGTCAGGGCAAGAAAAAGAAAAACCGCAACAACCAGCCCGGCAATCAGATGATGCAGCAGCCGCGTTATGACTTCGAAGGTATTATCGAGGCTACCGGAGTGCTCGAAATAATGCCTGAGGGCTGCGGTTTTCTGCGTTCGGCCGATTTCAATTATCTCGCATCGCCCGACGATGTCTACGTCACACAGCAGCAAATCAAACAGTATGCTTTAAAAGCCGGTGACGTTGTCGAAGCATCTATCAGACCTCCGCGCGAGGGCGAGAAATATTTTCCGCTGAGTGCTGTCAGACGCGTCAACGGCCGTTCGCTCGACTTCATCCGCGACCGTGTGCCTTTCGAGCATCTGACCCCGCTCTTCCCCGACGAGAAATTTGATTTGACAAGCGGCACGACCTGCAATATTTCGACTCGCGTTGTCGATATGTTCTCGCCGATTGGCAAAGGCCAGCGCGGCCTGATTGTCGCTCCTCCCAAAACAGGTAAGACATTGCTGCTTAAGGATATCGCCAATGCTATCGCCGAGAATCACCCTGAGACATACATCATGATTCTGCTCATCGACGAGCGTCCCGAGGAGGTCACCGACATGCAGCGCAGCGTCAACGCCGAGGTTATCGCCTCGACATTTGACGAGCCGGCCGACCATCATGTCAAGATTGCGGGCATCGTGCTCGAGAAGGCTAAGCGCATGGTCGAGTGCGGTCATGATGTGGTTATACTTTTAGACTCCATCACTCGACTTGCACGAGCATATAACACCTGCTCGCCCGCATCAGGCAAAATCCTCTCGGGCGGTGTAGACGCAAATGCCCTCCAGAAACCCAAGCGCTTTTTCGGTGCTGCGCGAAATATCGAGGGAGGCGGCTCGCTTACCATCATCGCCACCGCGCTCACCGAGACAAGCTCTAAGATGGACGAGGTGATTTTCGAAGAGTTCAAGGGCACAGGCAATATGGAGCTGCAGCTTGACCGCAAGCTTTCGAACAAGCGCATATTCCCGGCTGTAGACATCATGGCGTCGAGCACTCGCCGCGACGACCTGCTGTTGCGCACCGAGACTCTCAACCGCATGTGGATTCTGCGCCGTTTCCTTTCAGACCGCAACTCCATCGAAGCTATGGAATTTATCAAAGACCGCATGGAGCGCACACGCGATAACGACGAGCTGCTGCGCACGATGGGCGACTGATTTAATTGCGACAATAAGCATAAACGACAAGCGGGGCAACCAATCGGCGGCCTCGCTTGTTTTTATTTTACTATGAGAAAGGGAGAAGTCGACATACGTCTTTCGGAGTTACACGAGGTTGCCTCGCTCTCGTCGCTCGACCGCCGCGCCATACGTCGCTATGACGGCAGCCGCATAGATGTTGGGCTGAACGTCAGAATGGAGAGTGACGTCAAAAGCTCAACAGTGACAATGGTGGTCGGAGTGGTCTATAACACCACGCGCCACATAATGCGCGAGCGTCTGCTGCAGTACACTGTCGCCGCCGAGTTTGAGGTCGACAGCCTGTCGGAGCACCTGCAGGCCGACGGCGTCGAGGCCATTGTTTCGGCTCAACTGATGAGGCTCATGCTGAGTGTGACTATCGGGTCGCTGCGCGGTATGCTCGCATTGCGCACGGCGAGCACTAAATTAGCGGCCTATCCTATGCCTATTTTTGATCTGACAGAAATAATCAGCCGGATGAGTTATGACGACGGCTCGGTGAAATCGCCGTTTACACAGCTTGTCAGCCGGTAAATATCATTCGCTTAGTTCGAGTGTCACGGGACAGTGGTCTGAGCCGTAGATGTCGGCGCGTATGTTGGCGTCGACAAGACGCTCGTTCAATCGTTGAGAAATCAGGAAGTAATCAATACGCCACCCGACGTTCTTCTCACGTGCGCGCATGCGATAGCTCCACCAAGTGTATGCGTCGGCCAAGTCGGGATGTATGGCCCTGAATGTATCGGTGAAACCTTCGTCGAGAAGTTTTGTGAACTCGCCGCGCTCCTCGTCGGTGAAGCCGGCGTTGCGGCGGTTTGTCTTGGGATTCTTGAGGTCAATCTCCTTGTGGGCCACGTTCATGTCGCCGCAGACTATGACCGGTTTGCGGCTGTCAAGCTCCTTGAGATATGCGCGGAAAGCCTCTTCCCAGCGCAGACGGTAGGGCAGACGCGCAAGTTCGTTCTGTGAGTTGGGCGTGTAGACTGTCACAAGATAGCAGTCGCCGAGGTCGAGAGTTATGACGCGTCCCTCGTGGTCATGCTCGTCGATGCCGATGCCGTATGTGACCGAGAGTGGCTTGCGGCGTGCATATATAGCCGTGCCCGAGTATCCTTTGCGGTCGGCGTGATTAAAAAAAGACTGATAACCGTCAAACTCGAGTTGGAGAGCACCCTCGCTGAGTTTGGTTTCCTGAAGACATACGAAGTCGGCGTCTAATTCCGCGAAAATATCGGCAAATCCTTTGCCGACGACAGCCCGCAGGCCGTTAACGTTCCATGATACGAATTTCATGTCTGATTAACGGCGGATATCTGCGATTTATTGTATCAGAACGGGTAGCCGATGGCAAGATGAAAGGCGAGCGAGTCACCGAAAGAAGTCATATTGTAGTACCCTCCTTTGCCTGTCGGGTAGGGCGCGTGTATGCCTATGCCGAGGTCTCCGCGCACGACGAGCATGCCGATGTCAAAGCGCAGTCCGCAGCCCGTGCCTAAGGCTATGTCACGCAAAAATGTCGAGGCCCGCAATTTTCCTCCCGGTCTCTCGGGGTCGTCTTTGAGCAGCCACACGTTGCCTGAGTCTATGAAGAGCGCGCCGTGCAGCGGACCGAAAATCGGGAAACGGTATTCGATGTTGGCCTCGAATTTAAATGTGCCGGTCTGGTCGAAGTAGGAGTCTGCGGCCGCATTGGGGTCGTGATAGCTGCCCGGGCCGATGCTGCGCACGGTAAAGGCTCTGACAGAGTTGGCGCCGCCGCAGTAGAACTGTTCGGCGTAGGGTACCTGTGTCGAGTTGCCGTATGCGTGGGCGGCCCCGACCGCAGCCCTCATCATCAGCCAGTGGTCGCCGTGAGCGATGCGCCGTCCGTAGACGAGCTGTGTCTGGCCTTTGACAAATTGTGAGAAAGGAGTGCCGAAAAGTTCCTTCTCGCCTTTTTTGCCGAAGGCTCGGTAGATGCCCCAGAAAATGTTGCCGGCCGACTGTACGGTAAACTGCCAGTTGAGTGTGTTGTTGCGACCTATGTTACGTTCGAGAGTCTGAGAGTAAACCATCTGTGGTATGTACTGGCTGCGGAATGACTGGGCGATTGCCTGATTGGCGTTCATTATTGAGTCAAATACCGCGGTGGTGTGCATCAGGTTGGTGTAGGAAAATTTTATAGGAGTGAATGTGCTGTGTATGTGACGTGTGGCGCGCCAGTCATAGTTGACCGATGCGTTAAACTGCGCCATCTTGAAGTAGTGGGGACGGTTGAGCAGGTCGATGTTGAGCTGAAAACGTGTCCAGTTGAGCTGCCAGTTTCGACGGGGAATGAATTTTGGCGCAAGCAGGCGCGGGAATGCAAGCGTGGCCGTCAGACCGACTTCATATGAGTTGAAAATCGAGCGGTTTTTGCCTTTGCCGGTCTGCCACTCGTATGAGCCTGTAGCACTGACCGTCAGCTGCTCGCCTCCGCCGAAGATATTGTGATTCGTAACGCCGAACGTCAGCCCCGGACCGATATAGCTGTTGCTCTTGGACGAGGCGTTGACCTCGAGAGAGGTCTCTAACGGAGAGTCAAATGTGCAGCCGATTACTACATTGAGCCGGTCGCGCCGGCCGCTCACCGTGTCGGGCATCGCGTTGATTTGTATGGAGTTGAATATGCCGAGACGCGACAGATATGTCTGTGTGCGGTCCATGTCGCGCACGGCAAAGGTCTTGCCCGGACGGAATGTGACACACTCCGGAATGAGGGCTGTGCGCAGCCGCGACGGTTTCATCTGTATGAGCGTCGCACGTCCCAAATTGATGGTGTCGGGGGTGCCTCCGCCCTGATGGCGGTAGGCGTAGACTGTCACGTCGCCTGTAACGTAAGGCTTGAGTGCAAAATGCGGTGCATTTGATGCAAGCACCATCTTCATCTGTATGTGTCCCGGGCGTGCGATGCTGTCGGCGAGATACTCGATATACTCGGGCCTGAAGAAGTAGTAGCCACGGTTACGCAGGCGGTTTGTGATGCGTGTGCGGGCTGCGCTCAGAGAGTCTGTCGAGTATCGCATCCGTCCTGTCAGATACGGGTCACGTATAGCAAACGAATCAATCAATACGTTGAGACGGCAGGTGTCTGGGAGCAGGGCGATTGTGTCAATCGGGAATGCCGGTCCGGGGTTGACCGTATAGGCTATTTTTGCTTTTTTAGGGTTGCGTCCCTTGATAAGCTCGTATGAGGCCTGACCGCGGAAATAACCCTGATTGTCGAGTATCTCGTCAATCATTTTTGTACGCACCTCGGGGCGCACGTCGGAGACAAGCACAGGCTCTTCGACAAGTTTCTCGTAAAGCCAGTGTTTCAGGCCCTTTGGCGGATTGCTCCAGTTGTTATATACCCACAGACCAAGCGGAAAAGGATAGCGCCAGCGCAGGAGTTTCCAATAGTTGTTGGGAGCCACATCGACGGCTTCGCTGACAGACTCGGCGATTGCTGCCGGCAACTTGATGGAATCGTTCTGATATTTAATCTTTTTAATGCCCGTGTAGAGAGTCTCGTCAGCCGGAATGCGACGTGTCGTCGAGCACGAACTTAACATGATGGCCGTGAGGGCGGCAAGCAATGTCGCCGCAGTGAGTAATCGTATTTTAATTCTCGGTTTCGGCATTTTTCTTTGCTTTGCGGAATTTGAACATATCTGACAGACGGTCGAGCTTGCGGCGATAGACAAAGCCGACACCGGTCTGGGTTATTTCGCCTTCGAGAATACTCTCATAGCCCGTGTGACGGAAGATGCGGATATACATCGTGTGCGCACGGTTTATGAAATATTCAAACGAGATGTCGTTGATAAGATTCTGGGAGAAGTTTTCGTCGGCATTGGCGTCGGTCGAGTAATTGCCGCCGACGACAATCTTGATGCGGTCGTTGAATAACGATTTAGACACCTGATAGCTGTAGCTTGTAGTCTGTGAGCTCGCTCCGTCGACGGTGCGGTCATACTGGTTGATGCCGAATGACAAGTCGACGCCTTTGATGGTCTTGGCGGCCCAGCTGTTGATTTGTGACTCGAGGAACGAATAAAGCGCATTGCCTCCGAGCGATGTGTCGCCCTTGGTGCCGGGACCGGTGTAGATGCCATACAGCAACAGGTTCATGGCCTGATTTGCTCGCTGGTCGGGACTCATCGACTGGAGTTCGTTCTGCACGGTCGCGTCGTCGTTGGTCGACAGGTCAAAGGCGACGTCCATATTGTTCAGCGTGCCGGTGACATTCAGTGCGACGTCAAAGTCTACCAAACGCGAGTTCTGGCCCTGCTGTGTTACGTTGGCTTTCATCACATCGACGGCATGGACCGAAAGTGTCGGATTCATCATGTCGCCGTTGAAGGCTACATAGCTGTTGTTCTTGAACGTGAAATGCTTCTCTGATATGACGGGGAGAGAGTAGCGGATATATCCGTCGTTGATATTGATGCGTCCGGTGAGCCGTCCGTCTGACTGTAGGGGCGACATATTGAAATTGAGTGTGCCGTTGCTTTGGAGCTGCACACGGTTTTTGCCGTCGCTCGAGAGGTCTACGCCGATTGTCGAGCCGTTGTCTATAGTCAGAGACGCGTCGAGCACCATGGCTAATGACTCGGAGCTGATGCTGTCGGCGTTTGCCACAGCCGTCGTGTCGGCAAAGTTGACAAATTTGACCATGTCGCTGTTGCCGTAGGAGCGTATGGCGCTGACGGCCTCCGGCATGACGTATGTGACATTTGTCTGAGGCATGATGCCGAGTTTGGCTTTGACAAAGAGCAGGCTCATATTGCCGCGTATATGTGAGTCGAGCGATATAAACGCACGGCCATATAAATCGGCGCCTTTTGCACGGCGGCTGTTATTGATTATCTGCATGTTATCGGCTTTGAGAGTGAGGTCGATGTCGGGCGATGAGAGTGAGCGCAAATCGACTGTGCCGTTGACTGTCAGCGGATTTTTATTGACACCGTTTATGGCGAAATTGTCAAAGGTGACGAGATTGTCGACAACAGGTATTTTCACCTCGCTGAAACGGTAGTCGGTGCCGGTCATGGCCAGACGGACGGCTGTACTGTCAAAGTCAAGCCATCCGTTGAGTATCGGTGCCTTTGAGTCACCCGAGATTTTGAGCTGGCCGTTGAGCACGCCCGAGAGTTTGGCGGTGCCGACGGGCATGAACGGATTGACCGTTGCGAGCGGGAATCGAATCATCGAGAAGTCAAGATTGAACGGCGATGTCATCGTCGAGTCGTTGAGGGCGCCGGCAAGTGTCATGGTTTTGGCTCCGTCGACATATACGTCTGATGTGGCGTAGAGTGTGCCGCCGGGACGTGTCGTGACGTCAAAGTCGGCCTTGAGTGATGCCACGCGCTGTTTGCCGTAGAAGAAGTCTTCGAGCGACATCGCGCCTTTGCCGTTGATGTCGCCGGAGGGATTGCGGTTGAGGCGTATGTCGGCGCTCAGGTCGCCTTTGACCTGAGGCATGAACGGATTAAATGAAATCCATTCGGCGAGGTGGATGTCGCTGAGTTTTATGAACAAATCTTCCTGTTCGGACGCTCCATCGACGTGCTCGGTATATATTTGCAGACGGCTGTCGGCGCCCTTCATGTCAAGCGACGCGTCGATGTGTTTAGTGGGGAAGTTATAGGATATGAAGTTGTTATCGTTGACAGTCCAGTCTTTATAGCCGATGACCGGTGTATAGGGTACAATATTTAGTGTGAGCGTCGAGTCGGCTATGGCGGCCTTGACGCCGAGGTCAAAGCCCATGCGACCTGCGATATTATGCTGAGTCAGGCGCAGGCCGGCGCGGCGATCTGTGAGTATGCCTTTGACATCGACCTGTGCCCATTGGTCGAGTGTGCCGGGCCGGTTGCCAATATGGGCGTTCAGGTCGAGATGGCTCTTATGCTGTTTAAGTCCGACAGTGATAGTATCCAAGGCTGTTGTCGCGGTTTTCAGGCCGAGCACGCGGCCTGACATGTGCATGATACTGTCGTTGGCGGCGTTGATGCTGAGTGACCGGATAGTCGTTTTGGATGACGATAGGATGTCGTTGATAAAGTTGTTGTCGCCGCCGTCGGCCTGCAGCTCAAAACGTGGCGAAACCGCCTGCAGACGTCCGACATCGAGTTTATGGTCCTTGAGTTGTACTGCAAGACTGTCTGAGAGCACCCCGAAGTCGGCAATCAGACTGTCGAGTGCGTTGGGACTTGTCAGCGATGCATGGAAGTCGCGGTTGTCGATGGTGATACGTGTCAGCGAGTCAGAGGCGCTGAGATGTGTGTCGATGTTTGACAGGTCTATGCGAGAGGTCTGTGTGTGGTAGTTGAAGTCGTTGACAGTCAGCGAGGCGTCGTAGTCCTGTGTCAAAGGTGTCATGACGGCTCGGCCTGAGATATTGAAACTCAGTAATGACTCTACATCGCTCATCCTGATGGCCCGCAGGTCGATGTTGTTGCCGTCGGCTATGACGGTCCAGTCATAGGTCTTGCCGTCAAGATTACCCTCGGCCATAAGCTGTAGCTTTGTGGCCGGATTATCTGAATTCAACTGCAGACGTGCTTTGCCTTCAGCGAGAGCGATTGTAGCCTTGATGTCGCGGTAATCATAACCGCCGTACTGCGCGAGGCTGACGTTGAGGTCGGCATCGGCCTTCATGGTTTTTGAGAACGGGTCGTAACCGTGGCCTTTGGCGTCGAGGGTGGCAGTGACGCGCCCTACACCCAAAAGAGGCATGAATGTCATCACGGGGAATGAATCGGTCTTGACTGCGGCCTGATAGTCCTGACCGCGTGAGTTCCAGCGACCGTCCAACGCGATGGTGCCTCCGCCGGTAATGGCTTTGAGATTGCCCGAGACAGTGCCGGCAAGCATTTTTACGCGGCCGTTCAGGCTCATCGGCGGGATGTTGACAGACTTGGCCGTGGCCTTATCCAAAAGGCTATTTTTGATGCCGGTGACATTGATGATATTGCCGCTGAGTGCCACGTCGCCTCCGAGAGCAGCCGGATCGGTGAGATTTGTCAGATAGCCTTTGGTCCTGAGATTTACGCAGCGGTTGACAGCCATGTCGAAATGGCGCAGCTCGAGACGGCTCATCGAGCCGTCGGCAAAGAGATTTATTTTTATGTCGTCGTTGGCCGGGAGGGTGAGCAGATAGGGTAGGAAGGCCGGGAACATTTTGCGCAGGTCATCGACGCCGACACCGCCCGTCACGTCTAATTTGACGGGCAGCTGAGGGTCGGCGGTGATGTTGCCCATACCCATGAGAGCGTTGAAATCGAGTTTGGTCACAGGCGTCGAGAGAGTGAAGTCGTCAAGGCGCATCGCAGCAGAGTCAAGTGAGAACGTTCCGGCGGCTTTGAGTCTCACACCGCAGCGCTCGACGCCGCTGACGTTGACCGGAAGGCGTAGGGTAGTTGCCTGATTATAGAAATGACTGACGCCGAGGTCTACGGAGTCAAGTTCGATATAAGTGAAATCGAGCCCGGGCGCAGGGACGATGCCGCGTGTGGTGTAAAGCGCGCGTGAGTCTGCAAATCCAATCGAGTCTATCTCAATGGTCCAAGGTGCCGTGGCAGCTGCGGTATCAGTCGAAGCAACTACGGGCGTGGCGGCTATAGTGGCCGAGTCGGGGGCTATATAGGCGGCGTCAAGCGCTGTGCCTGTAAAACTGCGGAGCCTGATTTGCTGCGACTTCAGGTCAATCAGGCCGCTGTCAAGTGATGCGTGCGCGATAGATGCCCCCAAGGAGTCGATTGTCGGGAGCATTTTCATGCGATAGGTAAAGTTTTCGAGATTCAGCTGTCCGAGGCGTATGCTCATCGTTGTCGAGTCTGCCGGGGCGCTCTTTGCCGCTGTTGTGTCCGCGTTGAGTGTCATGTCGACGGAGCCTCCGGCGATAAGTCCGCGGCTTATGTCGATGTCCATGTCTTTCAGTCCCACTTTCACCGGTCCGATATCGAGCTGCGAGGCGTCGATGACCATATACATCGCCGAGTCGGGTGAGCCCATCGTGTAGCGTCCGTCGTCAAGCCTCAGCCGGTCGGCCTCGACACGGCCTGCCATAAGCGGCCGGATGGCTACGTCGGCGTCAAGATTTCCGGCTGCAATCAGTGTGTCGCCTTCATAAGCTACGCACAGACCGCCGAGGCTCAGCTCAAGCGGAAATCGCAGACTGAGACGGTCAAGACTCATCTCGACACCCGGACGCATGTTCATGCGCTCGATTATCTTGGCCCGCAGCGACTCCTGCGTCCAAGGCGAATATAAGCCTATGATGACTCCGACCGTCAGGAGTATAAGGCCGAAGATTATGTAGCCCAGCACTTTGGCTGTTGTAGTGATTATCTTTTTGATTTTCACGGGAGGTGATGAACTGTTTGATGGCTTTAAAACACTTTAAATAAAAACCATGTCGGTGCGATGTTTGTTTGGCCTTCTTTATAAAATTTCGGCAGATTAAGTTAACGCGAGCTGCAAATTTAAGAAATCACTTCTCATCGTCAAAGCGTTGGCTGATTTAAGATATAATTTTTTGAAAGTGTCAAAATAATATGTATTTTTGAGCATTAACTAATTAAGCCGATACAAACGGGTCAATGATACATCTCAGACTACCCGACAATAGCCACCGGCGGCTGCCGTTCTATCTCGCCATGGAGGAATGGGCCGCCCGACGCCTGCCTGCCGCAGACTACTTTTTCACGTGGAGTGTATCGCCCACCGTAATTTTCGGACGAAATCAGCGGCCTGATGTCGAGCTCGACCGCGAATATTGCCGTGCGCACGGCATACAGTTCTACCGCCGAAAGAGCGGCGGTGGATGTGTATATGCCGACCTCGACAATATCATGCTCTCTTTTATCACGGCTTCGGCTGATGTAGAGTCTACATTTGCCCGTTACACGGCGGCTGTGACCGACATGCTGAGGCGCGCGGGAGTTGATGCACATGCCACCGGCCGCAACGACATAGTCATAGACGGCCGCAAGGTCTCGGGCGCGGCATTTTACCGTCTGCCCGGGCGCAGTATCGTACACTCTACCATGCTTTATTCGACCGATGTCGAGCACATGTCGCGTGCAATCACGCCTTCCCGCTCAAAACTTGCATGCAAGGGAGTCAGCTCGGTCGAGTCTCACATCACCACTCTGTCGCGTTATTTAGACATGGACATCGAGAGTTTAGAGCGTTTCATCAGCAATACTCTCTGTGACAGCGTGATGCTGCTGAGTGCCGACAATGTGCGCGAGATTGAGCAGATAGAGCGACCTTATTATGACACGGCGTGGATTGAAGGACGACGTCGTCAGGGTACTATCACCCGCACGCGGCGCGTTGACGGAGTGGGCGAATTGGCGTTTGAGCTCGGATTTGACCGGGACCGCCGCATAGCAAGCATAAATCTGACGGGCGACTTCTTCCTGACGGGCGATCTCGACGGTTTGCTTGACAGGCTGAAAGGCTGTGCGACTGACCGTGACAGCCTGTCGCGTGCATTGGCTGACTGCCGCGTACATGATGTTATACGCGGATTGAACCGAGACACTCTTGCAGGCTTACTTGCCGAAGTCGCAGCCGAGCCAATATGATATAAAGTCATTTTACTATATACCTTACCATGGAACAATCACTTAAGAAAACCTGCCTTCACAGTCGTCACGTCGCTCTCGGGGCCACGATGGTGCCATTCGGCGGCTTTGATATGCCCATAGAGTATGAGGGCATCGAGCCTGAGCACCGCGCCGTGCGCACGGCTTGCGGCGTCTTTGATGTCTCACACATGGGCGAGGTCGCTGTCAGCGGCCCGGACGCGCAGAAATTTGTCAACCGGATTTTTACCAACGATGTCTCTGTCATCGAGGACGGCCGCATACTCTACGGAATGATGCTACGCGAGGACGGCGGCACGGTCGACGACCTTTTGGTCTATCGCATTGCTCACAATGACTATCTGCTCGTAATCAACGCCTCAAACATCGACAAGGATGTGGCGTGGATTACCGCTCAAGCCGCAGGATTCAATGTCAGCGTCGAGGACTGTTCGGAGCAATGGGCCGAGGTCGCCGTGCAAGGCCCGGAGGCCGAGTGTGTGATGCGCGACGTGCTTGCCATCGACGCCTCTGACTTGGCGTTTTACACATTTAAATGTGTCATTGACCGCGACGACGCCGACTCGCAGCTGCTTGTGAGCCGCACGGGCTACACGGGCGAGGACGGTTTCGAGATTTACGGTTCTCACGAGGCTATCGACCGCATCTGGCAGCGTCTGATGGCTGCCGGAGTCACGCCCTGCGGACTCGGATGCCGTGACACGCTGCGCTTTGAGGCCGGACTGCCTCTCTACGGCAATGAACTCGACGATAGCACGTCGCCTGTCGAAGCCGGACTGTCGATGTTTGTCAAGTTTGATAAGGATGATTTCATCGGACGCGAGGCTGTGGCTGCACAAAAGGCCGAGGGCGTGCGTTATAAGGTCGTGGGCCTTGAGATTGACGGCCGAGCCATCGCTCGCCACGGTTATGAGGTGCTCGATATGGACGGCAATCAGGTCGGCACGATTACCACAGGCTATCATTCGATTACGCTCGACCGCAACATCGCCATGGCCAAGGTGATTGCCTCATCGGCCGCTCTCGGCACAGAGCTGCAGGTGCGTGTGCGCCGCAAACTTTTCCCGGCACGCGTCATTAAAAAACGTTTTTACATACCTAACTATAAAAAATAGCCTACTCTAAAAACTTTATTACCATGCTTTACTATCTTCCTTCACATGAATATGCCCGTGTAGAGGGCAACATCGCCTATATCGGTATCTCTGAATTTGCAGCGCGCCAGCTCGGCAACGTCGTCTATGTCGACATGCCCGAAGACGGCGACGACGTGGTCAAAGGAGAGGAATTCGGTGCCATCGAGAGCGTCAAGGCAGCATCTGACCTTTATTCGCCTGTCAGCGGCGCTGTGGTCGAGGTCAACGAACACCTCATCGACAACCCGCGTCTGGTCAGTGACGATCCTATGACCAATTGGATTATCAAGGTCGAGATGTCAGACCCTGCCGAGTTAGAGAGTCTGCTCAGCCCAGAAGATTACGCAAAACTCTGCGAGTCAGAGAAACATTGACGCCCTATGGCACACAGATATTTCCCTCATACGCCTGATGATGTCGACAAGATGCTCGAGCGCTGTGGCGCACGCACGCTTGACGACCTCTACAGCGACGTCGACCCGTCACTGAGGCTCAAAAAGCCCTATGATCTGCCCGGTCCGCTTAGCGAGCCGGAGCTGAGACGTTTTTTCGACGGTCTTGATGCCGAAAACCGCACGCTGACCTGCTTTGCCGGAGGCGGTTACTATGACCACTATACTCCGGCCGCGGTCAACGCCATACTCGCTCGCTCGGAGTTTCTGACGGCATATACGCCTTATCAGCCTGAGATTTCGCAGGGTACGTTGCAGTATATCTTTGAGTACCAGTCGATGATGTGCGAGCTTACCGGCATGGATGTCAGCAATGCCTCGATGTATGACGGTGCTACGGCGACCGCCGAGGCCATGCTGATGGCTGTCAACAGCGCACGCCGTAAAAACCGAGTGCTGATTTCGGCGACCGTCAATCCGGCCGTGGCCTTTGTCTGCACTACATATGCCCGCTATCACGGCATAGCCTTAGAGGTGATTCCAGACCATAACGGCGTCACCGATCGCGCCGAGTTCGAGGCCATGATGGGCGCAGGAGATGTGGCCGGTGTAATTGTAGGCTATCCCAACTATTACGGCATAGTCGAGGATTACGACGGCTTCGCCGACATCTGCCACTCGGCCAAAGCGCTGTTTATTATGAACTGTCGGGCGTCGACTCTCGGCGTGCTGCGTACACCGGCATCTTTAGGCGCCGACATAGTTTGCGGCGACGCCCAGTCGCTCGGTATGCCACTTAACTACGGCGGTCCTTATCTCGGTTACATGTGTACGACCAAGGCGCTTATACGCAAGATGCCGGGACGCATCGTCGGAGCTACCACCGACGATCGAGGCCAACGTGTATTCGTGCTGACTTTACAGGCGCGCGAGCAGCACATACGCCGCGAGAAGGCCACGTCAAACATCTGCTCTAACCAAGGTCTGATGGCGCTCCATACGGCCGTCTACCTGTCGTTGCTCGGCGCCGGCGGTCTGCGCGAGGTCAACGAGCTCGGCTACGGCGGCCTCCGCTATCTCACCGAGCGCATGGCTGAAACCGGCGTGATGAAGGTCAAACATCCTGACAAGCCGTTTATTAACGAATGTCTGATGGAGATTGCCGACGGATATACCGCCGACCGTATTATCGAAACCGCCGCCGCCGAGGGCATACTTGCCGGCGTCAAGGTCGACGAGCATCAGCTCCTTGTGGCCGTCACCGAGCAGCAGTCTAAGGCCGACATAGACCGTTATGTTTCAATCGTAAAAAATATGCAGCCATGAACCGCAAACTATATGACAAACTGATATTCGAGCTCTCTGAGCCCGGACGCTGCGGCTACGCGCTGCCTCAAAACGATTACGCACATCATCTTGACGAGCTTCCTGCCGCGATATTGCGCGACAAGGCTCCCGAGCTGCCCGAGGTCGACGAGCCGACCGTGGTCAGACACTACACCAACTCGTCGACCAACAATTTCGGCGTCGACACGGGTTTCTATCCCCTCGGCTCGTGCACGATGAAGTATAATCCCAAAATCAACGACGAGTTGGCTGCAGACCCGCGCATAGCCCGTTTGCACCCGCTGCAGCCGGTTTCGACCGTGCAGGGCGCTCTTGCCGTCTACTGGCAACTGCAGTCTGCGCTCAGCGAGATTGGCGGCATGTCGCGCTTTACGCTCAATCCTTTTGCCGGAGCTCACGGCGAACTGACAGGTCTGCTTGTCATACGCGCCTATCATGCCTCGCGCGACGATTTCGGCCGACGCACGGTAATCGTGCCTGATTCGGCACACGGCACAAACCCGGCCAGTGCAGCCGTTGCAGGTTTCAACATTGTCGAGGTCAAGAGTCTCGCCGACGGAACTATCGATATCGACGACCTCGCGTCGAAACTTGACGACAGTGTGGCTGCGGTCATGATGACCAATCCCAATACGGTCGGCATGTTTGAGAAACATATCCCCGAGATTGCGCGTATGGTCCACGAGGCCGGCGCATTGCTATATTACGACGGGGCCAACCTCAACCCGATGCTCGGCGTAGCCCGTCCGGGCGACATGGGCTTTGATGTCATGCACATAAACTTGCACAAGACTTTCTCGACGCCTCACGGCGGAGGCGGTCCCGGCGCAGGTCCGGTCGGCGTGCGCAAAGGCCTCGAGCGTTTTCTGCCTAATCCTCAGGTTGTCAAGACCGACGACGGACGTTACGATGTCATCTTCGATGACGCTTCGCTCGGCCGCATCTCGGGCTGGTTAGGCAACTTCACGGTCATTGTGCGTGCGCTTGCCTACATCCTCACCCTCGGGCCGAAAGCGTTGGCCGAGGTCGGTCCGCTGGCTACGCTTAACGCCAACTATGTAATGCACTCGCTGAGTGATGTCTACGAACTGCCCATCCCCGGGCCGTGCAAGCATGAGTTTGTCTTCGACGGCCTGAAGGATAAATCGACCGGCGTGACGACATTAAATGTTGCCAAACGCCTGTTAGACTTCGGTTTCCACGCTCCGACTATCTATTTCCCGCTGCTCTTCCACGAGTCGCTGATGATAGAGCCGACCGAAACCGAGAGTCGTCGCACGCTTGACAGTTTCATCGACGTGATGCGTCGCATCGCCCGCGAGGCAGCCGAGACACCTGATGAGGTCAAGTCTGCCCCTCACGAGACGCCCGTGTCGCATCCCGATGATACGGAGGCGGCTTTGCATCCCATTGTAAAGTATAAGGATTTATGCAACAAAGAGATATCATAATCATAGGCGGAGGTCCCGGCGGCTATGAGATAGCCGCCGAGCTTGCCGCCAAGGGCCGTCGTGTTACACTTTTCGAGCGCGACAGACTCGGCGGTACCTGTCTCAATCGCGGCTGCATCCCTACGAAATGTCTTGCGGCGTCGGCGTCGACAGCGTTGCGTGTAAAGGAGGCGTCAAAATTCGGCATCAATATTGGCGGCGATGCAGTGACTGTCGATTACGCATCCATAGCCGCACGTATCAACGATGTGACGGCTGCTTTGCGCGAAGGTGTGACATCAATGCTTTCGCAGGTCGAGGTCATCAATGCCGAAGCCTCGCTGCGTCCGGGTCCGGTCATCGAGGCCGCCGGCGAGGAGTATAGGGCCTCAATGAATATCATCGCCACCGGCTCGGCTCCGGCCAAGCTTGACATCCCGGGTGCAAATCTCGCGCTTACGAGTGACGAATTTCTGCAGCTTGATTCCGTGCCGCAGCGCGTCGCCGTCATCGGCGGCGGGGTCATTGGCTTGGAGTTCGCGTCGGCGCTCGCTGCGTTGGGTCGCGACGTGACGGTGATAGAGTTTTGCAAGGAGGTCCTGCCGCCGTTTGACGCCGACATGGCCAAGCGTCTGCGCATGGCGCTGACACGGCGCGGCATCAAGTTCCTGACCGGTGCGGCCGTGCGCGCCATCGAGTCGGGTATGCGTGTTGTCTATGAGGGCAAACGCGGCCGTGACGCGGTCGACTGCGACATGGTGCTGATGGCTGTCGGGCGTCGCCCTGTCGTGCCGCGCGGTGCGGTCGATGCAGGCATAGAGCTTGACGGACGCGGATTCATCAAGGTCAACGAATTGATGCAGACTTCGGTCGACACCGTCTATGCTGTCGGCGACGTCAACGGTCTGTGCATGCTCGCCCATGCCGCAGCCGCACAGGCGCGTCGTGCCTGCGGCTCTGATGTCAACCTCGACATTATACCGTCGGCTGTCTTCACAGAGCCTGAGGCTGCGATGGTCGGACTGACCGAGGCACAGGCCCGCGAGCGCGACTATGATGTGGTCATCGGGCGTGCGTCGTTCGCATCAAACGGCAAGGCTCTCGCAATGGGCGAGGCTGACGGCACCGTCAAGATGGTTTTTGCCCGCGACAGCGGCTTTATGTTGGGCTGCCATGTTATCGGTCCGCATGCCTCTGACCTTGTGGCAGAGGCCGCAGCGGCCATGTTCGGCATGCTGACCATGGAAGAAATCGCCGACGAACTCGTCCACTCACATCCGACCCTCTCTGAAGTCCTTCAGACCGCCGCCCGCAACGCTTTGGCGACTGCAAGATAAAACTAAGGTCTTTAAGGTCGAATTTAGTAGTTTTTGACCTTAAAGACCTTAATTATTTTTCTCGAAGTTTGCAGCGTTTTATGCACGGATGTGGATTTGCGTAATTGGTTATGCAACTATTTGGTAATGTGATAATAAATATGTAGTTTTGTGCTGTCTTAAAAGGAAAATAAACGTATAATTATCCTTTCGGCTGAATAGCTATGAATCAAAAGGAGAAGATAATATCTAAAATCAATCGCAGTAAAAAGGGTACGATTTTTTTACCGGATAGTTTTCTGCCTATAGACACCCATTATGCATCTAATATATTGTCAGAGCTATGCAAAGAAGGTGTTCTTGTCCGAGTAGCATTTGGTATTTATACAAAACCTGTTATGAGTCCGCTCGGGCCTATTATGCCCTCGATGTATGAGGTAGCAAAAACAATCGCTGATAGGGATTCGTCAAAATTGCTTCCTACGGGTGCTACCGCTGAAAATTATCTCGGTTTCTCGACTCAAGTTCCAATGAATGCCGTGTATCTTACATCAGGGACATCACGACGATTAAGGATTGGGAAAAGGACTCTGACTTTAAAGCACAGTGTTCCGAAAACTTTTGCTTATAAAGGAGAAATTGTGCCTGTATTGGTGCTTGCTCTGAAATCTATCGGGCGGCATAATGTCAGTGATGATACCCTTGATGTAGTATATGGGATTTTGAAAAAACACCCTGAGGATGAGACATGGCAATATGATATGAAACTTACGCCACGATGGATAAGAAAAGTAATCACTGATATAAAAGATAAAATTTCACATAATGAGCAAATGGATTGAAGCGCCTTTTCAGTTGCGTCAATATACAGCGTATGAAATCGCCACTGAGAAAAACATCAGTGATGGCGCAATCGAAAAGGATTGGTGGGTAACTGCCATCCTTAAATCATTGTTCGCTCTCACTCCGTCGCCATATATGTTCTTTAAAGGAGGAACGAGTCTTAGCAAGGCATGGAACATTATTGACCGTTTTTCTGAAGATATAGACATAGCTCTATATAGAGATTTCTATTTAGACGTATTAAGCGAAGAATGTGCGCGAGCTGTTAACAATAATCAGATTAAAAAACTGCGCGTTGTTAACAGGGATTATATCGTTGGAGAATTTGCCGAGGAATTACGTGCGAAATTGAAACAAGACGGCTATGGAGAATGTAAGGTTAATCCCGTAATTTTTAAGGCTGATGGCACGCCTGTGGACCACGATAGCGATCCGGTTGTGATAGAAGTAGAATATCCTTCGACAATAAACACGGATTATTATCTACGCCCTGTAGTGAAAATTGAGATTAGTTGTCTTTCGATGAAAGAGCCGTATGAGATAAAACATATTACATCTTTGCTTGGTGAAAGATTTTCGGAAATTGATGACGAGACATTTGCGGATATACCCACTATTACTCCTACAAGAACATTTCTTGAGAAAGCTTTTCTACTTAACGAGGAGTATCAACGGAAAAATCCGAGAACCGAGCGGATGAGCCGGCATCTCTATGACTTAGAGCGATTGATGGATACACCTTATGCCGAGATTGCACTCACAGACTTAGATTTGTATAAAGAAATTATAGCTCATCGCAAATATTTCTATCATTTAGGCGGAGTGGATTATGATATGAATAATCCATCAACTATTTCATTTTGTCCGACAGGGAAATTGCGTGAAAGTTTACGCTCTGATTATGAGACAATGAAATTATCGATGATTTATGGCGATAAATTGTCTTTTGAACAGTTAATAGAGCGAATCGAACATTTGCAGACGCGTTTTAGAAACTTATAATAATATCCGCCCGCAACGCTTTGGCTACAAAATAAAAAGTGTCAGATCTTATAAGACCTGACACAGTATATGGTTTGCCCGTCGGGCGCTGTTAGCGGCCGACGGGTTCATTATTGTAGAAAGCGAGGATGCGGCGGCGAAGAATTGACTCGTATTTGGCCTGTACGCTCTGTGCCATCGCTTTGATATAGGCTGTTTTGGCTTGTTCGAACTCAGTGGCGTTGGCACGGCCGAAGTTATATTTCTCCTGCATGGCCTTAAACGCCTCGTGAGTGGCATCTTCGGCAGCTTTAGCTGCTACAAGACGCTCGTCGGCGCCGACGGCGCGGTAATAGGCCTGCTGTACGTTTTTGTAAAGGTTACGCTGCGCGTCTTCATATTGCAGTTGTGCGTTGAGTCGCTCGATTTTGGCGCGGCGCACCGAGTTGCGCGACGAGAAAGCGTCGAAGATAGGCACTGACAGCGAGAATCCTATCGACTTGTTGAAATTGTTGCGCATCTGAGTCGAGAAGCGCTCATTGTCAAAGCCATTGACCGTGTAGTAGCTCGAGCCGAGACCGGCGTTAAACGACAGGCGCGGCAGATAGGATGACGCGGCGAGCGACACGTTGCGGTCGGCGGCAGCCACACGCAGCCGTCCGGCGACGATGGAGTGGTTGGAATTAAGTGCGCGCTCATAGACAGACTCGGGCGATACAATGCCGAGTCCTTCGTCATCAATCGGGCTGATGTCAAAGCCTTCGACTACGTGCAGTTCCAAGAGCTGGGCGAGGTCGACCAAGGCGAGTGTGCGGTCGTTTTCGGCCGATATCAGCGACAGTTTGTCCTGAGCGACCTGCGAGCGTGCCTCGACGAGTTCGAGTTCGGCTATCTTGCCGGCCTCGAGTAGCTGCTTACGGCGCTCGACTTCGACTTCAGACAGATGCAGCTGCTCGGCGGCGACCTTACATATTTCGCCGTTATAGAGCACCTGCAGATAGGCCGAGATGACGTTGAGTGTCACGTCATCTTTGGCTGCCTCCAATTCCTCAATATAGGTGCGCAGGTTGGCCTTGGCGTAGGCTTTCTGTCGCACGGCCGAGAGACCTTGAAAGAGCGGCAGCGACATGTTGACGTTCCATCCGAAGTTTGAGGTGTTGCGGTTTGTATATGTGTTCTCGGATGTAAGGCCGCGGCCGAAACTCCATGACTGCGAGGCACCGGCGCTGAGCTCGGGCAGGAAGCGGTCTTTGGCCTCGGTGACTGACTGTTCGGCCGATTTCACATTTAGTCTCTGTGACTTTATATTGATATTGTGCTCGATAGCATAGTTGATGCAACTGTCGAGGGTCCATGTATTGGCCGAGGCTGCGATGCCCGAAGTCAGCACGATGGAGCAAAGAATAGCATATGTTTTCATAATTGCGATGATGTCAATGTGTTAGCTCTTGCGATGCTGACTTATTCATTCTTTTTTTGTGCGCCACGGAGTTCGGCGTCCTTGTCGATACCGCTCTTGACCTCGATGTTGATGCCGTCGCCTGTGCCGGTCACGATGGCGCGGCGCTCGAAGTTCTGCTTGACACTGTCGGTCAGGCAGTAGACAAATGTCGAGTCTCCCTTATACTCGATGACGCTCTCGGGTATCATCAGCACACTGTCGGCGTTGGCGAGCACGACTGTCGCATTGGCGCTGTAGCCGGCGCGCAGCTGCACATCGGGGTCGACTGTAATGGCGGCCTTGAGTTCGAATGTGTTTGCGCCGCTGCTTTCGTTGCCTTTAGGAGAGATATACTCGATGACGGCCTTGGGCTCGATTTCAGGCAGGGCGCCGACGGCTATGGTCATGGGCATGCCTACGGCGAGCTGACCGACCTCGGTCTCGTCGACATTGCCCTTGAAGATGAGCTTGCTCATATCGGCGATAGTGGCCACGGTCGTACCGTCGTTGAAGGTGTTGGCCTGAATGACCGAGCTGCCCACTTTAACAGGCACGTCAAGCACGAGTCCGTCGATGGTGGCGCGCACCATTGTGTTGCTCTCTTTGGCGTTGAAACGTGACACACCGTTGCGCACGATATCTAAGGCGTCGCGTGCGCCCTCGAGGTCGTTCTTGGCCGATTCGTAAGTTGTGACCGCGGTCTCGTATTCCTCGCGTGAGATAAGTTTGCGGTCATATAGCGCTTTGGCACGCTCATATTTGTCTGTTGCGTCGGCGAGCGTGATGTTGCAGGCGTCGACGCGGCTCTGAGCCGACGACAGCTGTGAGGCGTCGGGGATGACCTTGATGCGGGCGATAATGTCGCCCTCCTTGACGGTCTGGCCGGCCTCGACGAGTATTTCGGAGATAATACCCGATATCTGGGGCTTGATATCAATCTGGTCACGGGGCTCGATTTTGCCTGTGAGCACAGTCGAGCGCTCGATGTCGCCGACCTCGGGACGGACGATTTCATAAGTGATTTCCTCGGGTTGCGAGTTGCGGTAGAGGAAGTAGAACGTGCCGCAGAAGACGGCGATTACGATAATCCAGATGAGGATGCGAAAAAAACTTTTTCATGACGCGTGATGCTTGGTTGAGTGAGGTGATTTTTGTTGTTATGATTGTAGATTGATTGTTATTTGTCTCTCATTGCCTCGATAGGCTTTATGCGCATTGCCTTGACGGCCGGGAGCAGTCCCGCAAGGGTGCCGAGCACAAGGAATGTGGCGATTATGGCTATGGCATGGCTGAGGCTCAGCTCGAAGTGTGCCTTGCCGAGCACCGGGTCTGCGGTGGCGAAATCGGCGATGCCGAGGACGATTGTCGCGAATGTCACACCGGCCAGACCGGCCACGGAGGTGAGCACGACGCCCTCGGAGAGTATCTGTATGATTATGTCGCGCGGTTTGGCTCCGATGGCGCGGCGTATGCCTATCTCCTGAGTGCGCTCCTTGACGATAATCCACATTATGTTGCCCACACCGATGATGCCGGCCATCAGTGAGCCGGCGCCGACAAACAGAGCCAGCAGGCTGATGCCGAGAAAGAGGTTGTCGACCATTTTGAATTGCTCCGATATGTCCATAAACCATACGGCGTCTTCGTCGTCGGGCGACAGCGGATGGTTGGCGACAAAAACACGCCGCATGTAGGGCTGTAGCTCGGTCGGCGTGTGGCCGCGTTCGGCGGTGTATACAAAGAAGTCGACCTTATTGCCTCGGTTATAGGCGCGGGCGAATGTCGTCGACGGAATGATTATGGATGTGTCGACACGTCCGCCGAAACTGATTTCGGAGGTCTGTCCGGCCACACCGATGATGCGGAAGTAGACGCCCTTGGCCTTGATAAACTTGCCTACAGGCGAATCAAGTCCGAATAGTTTGTCTGCCAGCTGTTTGCCGATGACGGCGACTTTGAGGCCTCCGGCCACGTCAGAGCTGTTTATCATGCGGCCCGCATAGACTATCGGGGTCAGGATTTTGGAGAAATCGCTCTCATAGCCACAGATAGAGCCGCTCTCGGATTTGCTGTCATACTCGATATTGCCGTAAGTGCTATACATCGCCGACGAGTACTCGATATAGGGTGTCGTGCGGCGTATAGCCTCGACGTCGGCGGTGGTCATAGACCAGTACATGCCTTTGCTGAAACCTTTGTAGGGCAGAGTGGTGCGCCCGGTGAATACGCCTCCGAGATTGGTGGCAAAGCCTGAGAACTGGCGGCTCAGCATGCCTTCGAGTCCTTTTGCACCGCCCCAGAGCATGGCTAACATTGCCGTGCCCCAGAAAATGCCGAACGCCGTCAGAAATGTGCGCGTCTTGTTGCGTGCGAGTGTCGCACCGATTTCGCGCCAGTTTTCGATGTCAAAAACAGGATTTTTCATGATTGATGCGGTGTGTTACTCGTCGCGCAGTGCTTCGACAGGTTTGACTTTGGTTGCTTTAAGGGCCGGGAAAAGACCGGCGAGTGCTCCGGCCACGATGAGCACGGCTGTCACCTCGAGCGCGAGGCTCAGATTGACCGATACGTTGCCGAACGGGCTCTCGTCCATGCCCGAGATGATGACTTTGACCACCTCCATGACGGCCATGCCGGCGATGATGCCCATATAGCCGAAGAGTGTTGTTATCGACACGCTCTCGAGGATAATCTGTGTCAGTATCTGGCGTCGCTTGGCCCCGATGGCGCGGCGTATGCCTATCTCGTGAGTGCGTTCGCGCACCGACACAAACATGATGTTGCTGACGCCGACGATGCCCGACAGCAGCGTGAAGATGCCGATGAGCCACACGGCGATGTTGAGTATGCCCAGACCGTCGCGGCTCTGCAGATAGTTGGTGAAACGGTTCCACATGTTGACGGCGCCGGGGTCGTCGGGACTGAAGTTGTGTATGCGGGCGAGTTCACGGCGTATGGCGGCCTCGGCTTCCGCTCCGTCGGCCTCGTCGGCGACTCCCTGTGTCAGCACGTTGAGGCTCCACACACGGTTATCGGTGCCGCTGAGGGCCATGGCCGTGGTGAAGGGTATGAAGTTGTCATCCTCGTTCCACTCGCGTGAGTAGACGCCGACAATCTGCCACGACAGGCCGAGAGCCTTGACGCGGCGTCCGACAACGGCACTGTCGGTCTTGAAAAGTATTTTGGCGGTTTTTTTGCCGATGACCATCGACTTGCGCTTGCCGTCGATATCGGCGCGGTTAATCCAGCGTCCGTCAACCATGTCGACCCACAGATTTTTCTTGGCCTGCGGGAAGACGCCGTCGACACCGTTGGCCACATATTCTGTCTCGCTTGCCACCTTGGCCGAGTCGATGTATTTTGTTGTCATGACAGAGCCGATATACTTGTTGCCGGATGCCTCCAATTTGACAACGTCATCGGCCATCAGGCGGATGCGGCGCCCTTTGTTATAGCCTTTGTATGGCATTGTTGTCGAGCCTGACCATATCTGTATGGTGTTGAGGTCGCGTTTTGTGCTCTGCTCCTCAAATCCGTTGAAGATGCCGTTGCTAAGGCCCAGCAGGATTATGAGCATGAAGATGCCCCATGCGACCGCAAAGCCCGTCAGACCGGTACGCAGCTTGTTGTTGCGCATGGTCTGTGAGATTTCGCTGATAAGGTCAAACATGGCTCTCGGTGATTATTTCGGGCAGGTCTTCTGAGTCGAGTCCGTCGTTGCCGACGATGCGGCCGTCTGAGATGCGCACAATGCGGTTGGTGGCGGCTCCGACTTCAGGGTCGTGTGTGACGATGATGATGGTCATGCCCTCTGAGTTGAGCTCGCGGAAGAGTTGCATCACCTCGTGAGAGGTCGTCGAGTCCAAGGCGCCGGTAGGCTCGTCGGCGAGGATGATAGACGGCTTGGTTATAAGAGCGCGGGCTATGGCCACACGCTGTTTCTGTCCGCCCGATAGCTCGCCGGGCAGATGATGGGCGCGGTCGGCGAGGCCCATGCGCTCTAACTGTTCCATGGCCAAGGCGTTGCGGCGGCGACGCGGCACGCCCTGATAGAAGAGAGGCAAAGCTACGTTTTCGACGGCGTTTTTGTAGCTGATGAGGTTGAATGACTGGAAGACAAAGCCTATCATGCGGTTGCGCAGCTCTGCGGCGCGGTTTTCGCTGAGATTGCGTATGAGCACATTGTCTAAATAATACTCTCCGGAATCATAGTTGTCAAGGATGCCGAGAATGTTAAGCAGCGTGGATTTGCCCGAGCCCGACGCACCCATGATGGCGACGAGCTCTCCACGGCTGATGTCTAAGTTGATGTCCTTGAGGACGTGCAGCGGTACAACACCCGGATAGGTCTTGTTGATGTCTTTAAGCCTGATAATCATGATGAATTATGTTTTATTTAGATGTAGATTGTGATGTCGATTGATCGGCTGTATTTGATAGCGACAAATTTATAACATATTATTTTAATATGCAAAAAATATTTAAAAGAGAAAAGGCGCCTTCTACAACAAACGATAATGTGTAGGTGCAGAGGATTCCCGGGCTACGCACTGCAAACCTTTATTATTAGAGCGGCGCACCTACAGCGCGCTATCTTTTGGGCGGTTTTATACCACGGTTGCGCAGACCTACGGCCTGCTTACCGTGGCCTCACATGCTGACGCCGCGATGCGGCTGCGACCGCTACGCGGACGGCAACTCGCGCGTCCGGTGCTTTTTGGAGTTGATAATAAGGATGGCATAAATATGGCAATCCCACCAAATTTTTCAAATCGGTGGGATTGTCGGAGTATTTTTGATGATTGTGTGATTTTAGTCTCGGCTTACAGAGCTGCTAACAGTGTCAAATCCGTCTACTGCGACTGCAATGTTAAATCTATGGGTAAACCAACTTGTATCTTCCGACAATGTGAACGGAGCACAGATAACGCGATTCTGCTGATAGCGTGCATAAGTGATTATCTGTGTATAGTTCTGTCCTGAACCGCTGAGTCCGTCGCGATTATCTACTGCAGTCAGAGTCGGAGCAGACGCTAAACCTGAGCCTGATGCAGTTATTGAAACAGATATACCATTGGCGCCAAAGAACGATTCAGGTAAATCTGCCGGCAGTTGATAGTAGAGCATCCACGGAGAGTTTGCGTTTTGGCCCGGGTTTGTATTACTGTTGGGGAAATCAGCCGGTGTGGCGCTTGTATTCGTATTCCACCTCAAAACTATATTTCCAAGAGCCCGTCTTGTCACTTGCGTATTATTCACAGCATCCAAGCCTTCGGCAGCGAGGGAGATTGTGAAGTTGTTGCTGCGTTCGTCGAGGATAAAGGGTGCGGCGACGACGCGGTTGGCCTGATAACGGGCATAGCTGATGGTCTGGGTGAAATTTCGCGCGGAGCCTGTAAGACCGTCGGGTGTGGATCCTGCAGTCAGCATGTTGATTGACGAGGTAATTGTGACAGCCATGCCGCCGTCAGCAAAGACAGACTCGGGCAGGTTGGCCGGCAGACGGTAGTAGAGCATCCAGTGGGCGCCGCGGTAACGGTACGGGTTGATCTGAGTGCCGGGCCAAGCAACCATGGAGCCTGAGGGTGAGTCGGTGCTGATGGTCCAGCGGAGCTCGGGTGCGCCGTAGGTGCGGCGTGTGACAGTCTCGGTGGCGGTGTTGACCAACGGAGCCGAAATGCTGACGTTAAACGATGTCCCGGCCTCGGTCAGCATGACGGGGACGGCGAGTACGCGGCTCTGATGATAGCGCTCGTAGCTGATGGTCTGAGTGAAGTTGCGGCTGTCGAGGGCAGTCAGGTTATCAGGGCGCACGGAACCGAGAGCCATATCGGTGGTAGAGTTGATATTTATGGTAATAGAGCCGTCGGTGAATGCCTCCTCGGGTATTCCGGCCGGAAGCTGATAATAGAGAGTGAAGACCGAGTTGCGGAACGCAAAAGGATTATCATTGCCCGTAGGCATGGTAGTAGAAACGGCCGGGTTGGTGTTCCAGCGCATGACGATGGAGCCTGATACGTTCGCTAATCGCAATATATTGTCGATTACGTCGTCGATATAGCCCTCATTGTTGCTTATGCGCACGGCAAAACGTCCTGTGCCGTTGTTTGCCTGACGACCGGGATTGGCAGTGTCGTCAGCGCGGTCAAGACGGGCTGTCGAAAACTGTTGATCCTCGGCGAGTGTGGTGTTGTAGAGGAACGGCGTAGTCAGCCACATGCCGGTGCGTGCGGCGTCGCGATATTCACTCCACTCGATGCGCCGTTCGTAGGCGATGACACGGTTGGCTGTCCCGTCTGTGAATCCGCTGCGGTCAAGCGACGTTACTGTCAGCGGCCCCTCGGGGTTGGCGTAGACATTCTGTTTGTCAGACTCGAATAGCAGCGTCAGCGGAAACATCGACTCAGCCATGCCTGCCGGCATGAATGTGTAGATATTGACCGGGTCACGACGAGCGGCGCCGGTGATGGTCGAGACCGCCGGAGCCGTCATGCCGGCGGTGTATGTGCGGTCGTCGTGGCGCAGGTCGTCGGCGTCAAAATTCCAAGGTTGCCGCCGTTGCAGTGTCACTGTGCGTCCGAGACCGTTGGTGTCTTTGTAATAGATGCGTATGTTCTGATTGCGGTAGCCGGCGGTCGGTGCGTCCTTGGGGGTGATGGTCATGGTATACCAGCCCTCGGAGTCGGGGCCTTTGACTTTCGCCGAGCTGATGACGGCGCCCTCGAGATTATTGACGGGCTTGGCCGTTGTCCGGCAGTCTGACATGCTGATTTCGTCGAGTTCGTCGGTCGGGTCATATACGAACAGTTTTGCCGGCTCGCCGTAAGAGCCGTCAGAGAGTGTGTAGCGGAAACGCAGGTCATAGTCCTCTCCGGTGACGAGTATGGCTGTGGTGGCGCTCACCTCGATACGCTGGTTGTCGTAGCCGATAGAGAAGAGGTCTTTTGTGACAACCGATGTCGAGAGGTTGTTGTGTGCCGGCGAGTTTATGGCTTCCTCGACTGTTTTTGCACCGGGTCCGCCGACCTCGGTGATATGGAGCGTGTACTGGAAGTTGCGCAGGAGGTCGAAGAAAGTAAAACGGCCCATGTCGTCGGCGCCGATGTCGATGCGATAGTAGTTGACTTCACCGTCAAAGAATCCTTTGACTACAATGTATGTCAGATTGTCGCTGACCGAGCCGCTCAGATAACCGCTCTGGGAGCGTTCGTAGAAATAGACCGGCTCTAATGAGTTGCGTGAAAGCTCGTCGGCTATAGACTCGGCTGTGGTGTTCAGCAGCGACTCGTCGACACCGGCCGGGTTGACACCGACATAGCCGGTGGCACGTATCTCATCATAGCCGATAGGCTCTTTATTGTCGTCGAAAAATTGTGCGAAGAAGTTGTCGCGGAACTGGAAGGGGGCTATCGTGCCGATGTTGGGACGGTTAGCCACTGATATTCCGAGCAGACTGAATGTGTGGGCCGACGAGGCGTCAGGTGACGGAGCATATTCGACGGTGATTTTGGCGAAATTACGCAGCAGACGTAGCGCGAGGGCTGTCTCGTCGCTGATGCCGCTGTCGAGTTCGACACGTGCCCAGTAGGCGTCGTTGTTGTCGCCTATGATAAGGTTGGCCATGGATGTGTTTTCGTTGGCCATGGCTCGTATATTTTCGGCGCCTCCGACTTTTGAGTCATCGGTGAGGTCATCGATTGTGGTGGCGATGATGTGGAGTATGCGTTTGTTTGACGAGGTCATGAGGTTGGCGACAGTGAATGTTACAACACGGTTTTCTTCGTCAATGGATATCAGTTTCACATCAGTCGGACGGATATATTGCAGCATCACACCCGACTCGTCGAAGACAAAGATGTGCATCGAGAGCGAGCGCACGTAGTCGGCTGTCGGGATGTCGATAAATGAGCGTGAGCCGACGCCGGCCGTAAGTTCGGGTATCTCGGCCGAGACGGTGAGAGTGACGGGCTCTCCTTCGGCTACGGGACGGCGCGGAGCGTCGGTCTCGTCGGTACAGCCGGGGAGCATCAGGGCTGTCAGCAGGATGAATATGTATGAGAGATATTTTGTCATTTGCGATAATTCTTTAGCAGGGCCGCGCTGCGGGTGAGGTCACGCGGGCGGTCGCCCCAAGTAAATTGAGCGGGGTCGCAGTCATCACCTTTCCAATACCACTCATCATAGACGCAACGGACATAGTAGCGGTTGCCATCGTCACTTTCTTCAGTTACTGAAGGGGGATTAGATCTGTTATTGACGATAGCACGGCCTGTGCCGGTCCAATAGCTGATGCTGCTGTCATCTTCATCACCAAAAAGGTAAGGAATCAATTGATTACAAGACAGTCCGGCTATGAATTCGATTTCAGCCGTTGTCGGGAGGCGCCAGCGGCCAGCCGGCTTGCCCTGCTCCTGATAAGAGGCGCAGCGGCGGCGTGCCTGCGCGCGTGTAACTATTTGTGTTACGCCCCATTGTGAGGCAATGGAGAACTCAGGTGCGATAAAACGCTTGAAATCAGCGTTTTCGTTTGCCTTGTAATAATTAGTAAGATATTTGGTGCCGTTAGGTTTGTTGGCTATATCTTTGCCTTCTTTTGACCAGTCATTACCATTGATGTCGGCAGTCAGATTATCGACAGCGAGGCTACGCGGGTCGCCGATAATATAATCGTCTGAAAGTGAGGCAAAACGTGAAATGTGAATTGTGTAAATATTGTGGTTGCTACTGCTACCAAGTGAGCCGAGATAGTAATTGTTGCTGCTGGTACTACTACTGCTCGTATATCCTTTGTTATCACTTGTATTGCCGCTATTACTCTGATAGCTGTTGACAAAGCGGCGGCAGACTTCATCGCCGTCCTCGTCGACGCCCGACAGTATACGCGAGACATAGATGGCCGGGTACTGTATGATGCGGACTGTGGCGGTGTTGTCGTAGCCGTCGGGGTCGTTATGGCGCAGCTTGACGGTATAAATGTAGGGGCACGGCGACTGACGGTCGGTCTGTATCGTTATGTTGCCTTCGCTTGTCGTTGTGCCTGAGCCGGTGTAGCTGTAGTTTGTATAGTTGCGTCGGAACATCAGGTTTTGCGTCGTGTTGTCAGGATTGAGGCCGACGAGGTGGTTGGCCGCCACATAGTTGTTGTAGGTCGCGACGCGTGAGCCTGTGCCGAGATTAGCGTTGAAATTGCGCGCCGTGAGGCTTGTGCTGTTGTTGACCATGTCATCCCATTCGACGTTCAGCTCGTAGATTTCGACGGGATGTGATGAGCTGAACGGAATTGTGAAATCGGTTTCATTGTAGATGCGATAGACATATGCTCCGGCCTCGGCATCATAGTCGTTGTTGTTTAGCAGCAGATAGCGCAGCTCTTTGATGGATGTCTCGAAATCTTTGGTGTTCCACGGCATGTCATAGTTCCACTCCGCCGAGACTTCGATCGGGCGCTGTATCTCGGTGCCTCCGAGCTTACCGAGTGTCAGGCCGATATCATATGAGCGGTTGCGCTCGATTACGGCCTGCGAAGCCTGCACGCCTATCTTGTAATATGTGGCCTGAGTCTGTTCGGGAGTCAGCTCGCCTTTGTCGTTGATGCCGGGTCCGTGCCAGTAGACACGTAGTGTGATGTATGTGTTGTTGATGGGTTGTGTGGGGTCCCAAGTGTGTGGATAGGTGTAGAAGGGCATGTCAATCGCATAGTCCTGTGTCTCCTTGCTGACCGGGGCGTCATCGCCAACGTCGGGGCGATCGTAGATGTCGCCAATCTTGGAGAATGTAGCGCCGGAGCTGTTGGTATTGTCGTGGCTGTAGAACGCCACATTGTCGTTGTTGCCGTCTAACGACGCCTGATTGACGCCGTAGGTCATCCATGCGTGCATGCCGTTGTCGACGGCTGTGAATGTGCGTTTCCGTGTAGTCTGTGTCGTGCCGTCGCTGATAATGTCGGTGACGGTGATAGTCTGAGGTATGTGCAGCCGCAGTGTGACGCGTGAGGCGAGACGCTCGAGGTCTACAGTGCCCGTCAGTTTGCCGCGGGCGTATGGCAGGGTGACTGTGGCGTCCATCAGGAAGTGCTTGTCTGTTCCGTTGGCGAAACCGGCCTTTGAGATGACGGATTTGAGACGGCTGACGGTCAGTGACGCCGGTGATTCGTGCAGCAAAGTCTGCTGATCGTCGGGTAGTGTCTCCGATGTGTTGGCTATGGCATAGACCACTGCCTGTGTCGCACCGGCGGGAAACAGAACAGCCTTGACATCCATCGGGAAGGCGAAACTGAGTGTCTGACGGCCGTCTTTTATGCCGTTGAAGCGTTTGTCGGCCGGTATGTGCCAGCGGTAGAGACAAGTCGAGGTGTTTTCGTCAAATCCGTCGGCAGCAAAGAAGTAAAGTATCATGTCGTCGACCTGAAACTCAGCGTCGAGGTCGTCGTATGCACGCGATGTTGTGCCCTCGAACGGCACCCCGAGCGAGAGTACGGCGTCATGGCTGTCGGGTATCTCCGGTCGGGCCGGTCCGTCGTCGGCGCATGAAACCGCCGCCGTGGCGAGTGCTGCGGCAAGAAGTGTGAGGATTATATGTCGTGTAAAGGTTTTAATGGTTGTCATTGAGAGTATTATCAAATCATGGGACGATGGCGTATGATGCCGTAACGGGTGTTTTGATGAGCGTCGACAGGCGAGTATAAGGCTGTGCCGTCGGCGTTGCGGACGAGAATCACCATGTCTGCATAGCAGTCGATAAGCGGGGCGTCGCCCTTGCCGCGCAGATAGATTGTTGTCGCAGTGCCCACGTTTCCCGAGACGACCTGAGAGCCTCCCGAGACATTGCCGTAAGCGTCAAGAGTGACAAATTCAAAGGCATTGACGCCGTTCTGGCCCGGTATGAGCTGGGCTGACCATGTGGCGCCTTTGGGCGACGCAATCTCAAAAGTGCAGGCGATATAGTCTGATGTGCCGTTATAGATGTGAAGCAGCGGTTTTACCGATGTTGAGCCTGATTCGTCCTCGAAGTTGCTGTTTCCCTGAGGGACGAGCCATGTGGGATATTTGTTGAGGGTGATTGTCTCGGAGTAGTCAATTTCAGTGTCGACGCTGACCCACGGTCTGATCTTGGCGATGAGTTCGGCGGTTGCGCCGACAGCTGTCAGATCGAAACGGTAGATGTGGTTGCGTATCAGTTCTGTTGTCTCAAACCTGTCGGCTGAGGCAAAATTGTAGACAAAGTCCTCGGGGGCAAGTCCGGGAGCGCGAGTGACGTTAATTGTCATTATGGCGTCGGTCAGTTTGCTTTCGGGAAGATAGATGCGCCACTTGCCGTCGCTGACCTTCGTAAAGTTTTCGGTGCCTGTTATGATGTCCTCGAGGATGCGAGCCCGGGTGATGGTGTTGTTCTGAAAATAGTCTCCGTCGCGTTCCGGAGCGAAGCGGACGTGTCCGCTGCGGTTCCAGCTCGTCATCGACACACTGTTTACGATCGGATAAACTTTACCGTCGTCGGCCGTGAATTTATTGGTCATAACGTCGGCAAGCTCTACTTTACACATCGAGCGCAGCATGTATAGCGGGTCTATGTCGACAGGATTGGCCTCGATGCTTGTCTGCAGTGCGCTCAGGCTGACAGTGTAGGCACGCACGCCGTACATAGGGATGCCGGTCCCGGCGTCAGACGACGGGAAATATGAGGGCAGCATGGCGAATGTCGGCTCGAGCGAACTGTAGTACATGCCCTCGGCAAGCGGCGGGTATTTGCCGCCGCAGGCCTCGATGTTGGCTGCAATAGCGATTTTGAGACGTATTGAGGTCGAGCCGAAGTCGGCAAACTGTTCGAGATAGTCGACCGGAAACGATGCAGTCAGTGTGTAATAGCCGTCATTGCCGCCTATCCACGGGAAGTCGGCCGGACGCAGTGTGGTTATCAGTTGGTTTGTGGCACCGTCAAAAAGATATATACACATGTCTGATGTCGACATCAGGCGTTCGGCTGCATTAGCGTCGTCTTCTTCCCACACACCGGTGTTGCGTCCGGTTATGCGGTCGCCTGTCGATATGACAAAACGCATATAGACGTTGCCGTCTGATACGGCCGGAGTGTCGTCGGTGTCGCCGCATGCGGCGAGGACCGTCGCAACCATAGCGGCGACGACTGTCAGCAGTACATGAGATGTCCTGTATATAAATTTCACCAGTCTACATATTGTATGGGCAATACGGCCCATTTGTTGATGAGAATTTTAGAATTGATGTCCCAGCCGTTGTCTTCGGAGAGTACGAAAGTGATGTCGGCCGTGTCGATACGGTCGAGATACTCCTGCTCGCCCATTGAGGCGAAAAACTCCTTACGGTATAGCAGGATGTTAGGCTCTAACGGCAGAGCGGCGATTGTCTTGCCGTCAGAGTTGCGTATGACCTCGAGGCGGCTGCGGGCGTCGGCCATCAGGCGGCCGACAGACATCTCCGAGCGGTGTGCTGTCGGGGTGGTGACTGTCATGTCTCGCGATGCGAGGGCGCTGAGTTTATCGGCCTCGGTTTCGTAGTCGTGGAGGATTTCTACGGCCCACGGGCGATAAAGTATGTTGCCGCTGACAGAGTTGTCATGTGCCATGCGTGCGTTGGCCGAGCTCAGGCGCACGGTGAAGTCGCTCTCGCGCATCTCCGTGCCGTCAAGGCGCACGAGATAAACGTTGACGCGGTTTGTGTTTTTGACCAAAGATAGTGTGGCGACCTGCGGCTCGGGTGTGCCGGTAATGTTGTTGTCGGTGAATGTGACAGTCTGAGAGGCGTGCCACAGCGAGGTGAGCGACGATGCACTTTCGGCGCCGGAGGCGATGCTCAGGGCGAGCTCGTTCATGGTTGCCGGCGATGTGGGCGGGGCCGTGAACGATGTGTTCTCGTGCATGCCGCCCCACACGATGATGTCGTATGTGCCCGGCTCGATGTCGAGACGCATGCGGTAACCCTCGGCGGCGAGAGCGTCACTGTGGTCGTGGGCCTTGTAAACGAGCCGGCCGTCGTTGTGGTCAAAGCAGTAGAGATCGACCGAGCCGACTTCTTTGGCAAAAGCGTCGACATCGTGGATGTTCATATCGAAACGGAAGGTGGCATAGTAGTCGTTGGGGCATGTGTCCAAGTCTTGCGTGACACATGACGACGCGACTCCGAGAAGCAGAGAGCCGGTGATGCACGATATGATATGTTTATAAGTAAGTCCCATTATGGATTCGGTTTGTTTTGGTTAGTTCCCGGCGGCAGCAGTTAAGTGCCGCCGGGCAGTGCCATGTTTAACGCGGAGCACCTCCGCGGTTTAATGTCGTGCGGCAGGATCGCCGGGATGATTACCAGTCAATTCCCTGAGTGGGAAGAACGGCCCATTTCTGGATGAGGATGCTGAAACGCATGTTGTAGGTCACGTTGTCTGACGGGGGCAGCAGGGGATCGTCAAAACCGAGAATACCGGTACCTAAACCCGAAATCTGGTTGACCACGAGCTGATAGCTGTGGTTGCGGACGAGGCCGAAATCTCCGGCTTCCATCTTGGTCCAGTCCCATTCGCGCTGGGTTTTGCCGTAGTTGGGGTTGGTCTTCTGATTACCGGTGTTGATGGTATTGGTGCCTTTGCGATACCATCCGAAGTGATGGATGGGAGCCGAGAAGAAGGCACGGCCGTTGGTGTAGGCCGATGCGCCGCCGAGAGTCTCGTAGAGGAGACGGTTGGCGCGGGCGATGTTGGCCTCGGAGTTAAGAGCAACCTCCTGTGCTCCGACCGGAGCCAGCGGGTCGTGGAAGAAGAGCTTGGCGTTGGTTGTGTTGGTTTTGTGCTGCAGGGTGACGATGCGGCTTGCCACTCTCAGACCTTCGCGCGATGCTTTGGCGGGATGTTCGATTGAGAACTCGGCGGTGAGATTTGCGAGAGCGGTTGCGTCGTCGGCAGGAGCGTTTGACACGTCGGTCAGGTCATAGTTTTTGTTGCCGTCTTTGTCGATATAGTAAACGACTTTCTGAGACTTGAGCATATAATCGCGCAGTGAGGTAGCTCCGGTGATGGCTGCGCCGCCTTTGTCGGTTTCGGCGGTGTAGATTGTCACGCGCTCGGCGGCTCCTGTGCCGTTTGTGCCGTATGTGTAGAATGTCGGAGATTTGTTGTCGGCGGTCTGGACTTTAGTGTCGCCGACCTTTACCTCATAATAGCCTGCCACGATGGCTGATGCGATTGCAGCAAGGGGATTGTGCTGCGAAGGCATATTGTTGCCGGTAAGCACGTTTTTGGTGACGGTAGACTCGAAGAAATAGTTGGTTTCGCCTATTTTTGTCGAGCCGTTAGCTGATTTGAAGTGGTTATAGCTCTGATAGAATGTGTTGTAAGGATAGTTGGCCATCGTCGTGTTGGGATCGTATTTTGTCGACCCGAGCACGTCGAGGATGTCATCGGCTACAACAGGATAGCTCTCGCTGTAATAGGCCGGTGATGCGGTCCAGTAGCTGCGATAGCGTGTGGCGTCGTTCCAGTCCCATGGAATGTTGCTGTTGACATCGGCAAAATCACGGAATTGGTTAGTATTAGTGCTCTGGCGGTAAGATTTGATAAAGTAGCAGCTTTTTTCATAGTTGTTGACTGTCCAGCCCTCGGGCACAAATGTCAGAGTAATGCCGTTGGTGACATAGTCGTCGACCTTGATGCTGTTCACGGCTGATGCTCCTTCGCCTGCAGTCTGGGTGCCGCTGAGTTTGACTTTTACGGCATATCGCTCTACGTAGCAGTCGATTGTCGCTGCTTTGAGAGCGTCGATTGCCGTCTGGTCAGCTCCGGCGGCGGTGCCGTCAGCAACGAGCTTGTCCATTTCGCTTTTTGTTTTGAGCACGTTTGTTTCAAACGGAGTGGCCATAATCAGAGTGTTGTCGGTATTGCTGGCAACGTCTTTGCCGTAATATACCGAGTTGCTCATCGCAAAGCCGGTTTTGGTGCCGTTTGACTCGAGAACAGAGTTAAGGATGTCTTGCTGAGCATCGTGCATGCTCTTGTTCATGTGCATGGCCGGATTGACGGCGTTGACTATGACGATGACATAGTTGGGCAGTGTGTTGCCCTGCACGAGTTCGACGGGTACAACAGAGGTGATGACTTTGTTGACATGGTCGGGTGATGTGGCGTCACCTACTTGGAATTTGTTCTCGCTTGCGTCGATGCGCACATGGCTTACATAATCCTTGTTGCGGTCATAGAAGAAGAAGTCAAGAGAGTTGACTGCGCTTTCGGCGGCTGTGCCGGCGTCAAAGTCAGAGAGCGCACGTGTGCCGGTTTCGTCGTTGCTGGAGATTGACACGCGCAGATAGCGGGTTTCGTCGTTTTCGGCAGTCGGAGGAGCCGGCTGGTCGTTGGTGTCTGAACAAGCCTGCATTGAGGCTATGGCGAGAACACCGAGCGCCAGTTTGAAAAATTTGTTCATAGATGAATGAATTAAGTTATTGAAATGATTGATTTTGCTTACGCGGATATATGATGGTTTGTGTAAGGATTTCATGTCGGTCAGTTGTCAGTGTCTGCGGCGCAGTCTGACGACGATGCTTCGATAGCATCGTTGACTTGACGGATAGCATCGTCGGCCTGTTTGACGCCGAGTGTTTTGGCCTCTTTAAATAAAGCGAGCGCCTCGTTGAGATGCATTTCGAGAGCGGCGATGACTCCACGGGCGTAGACGGTCTCGGCGGAGTGCGGCAGTTTGTCTAAAAGTTCGGCTGCGCGTGTGTAGTCGCCCGAGCTGATTGCTTCGTTGACATCGTGGAGCGCCGAAAGCTCCTCTGTTTTATAATAGTGTGCATAATCGACGCGATAGTTGGTCTGACGGAGCAGCGGCAGGATGTTGGCACGTATAGATCTGAAGTCTGCAGGGAAGTTTTTGCGCAACAGTGCTTCTTTGGCGTCGGGGTCACGGTCGGAGTTAATCAGGCTGATTATTTCATCGCGGTGTGGCAGCGAAGAGGCTGTGACGGCGGCGAGCAGCCCGTCCCAGTTCTCAGGCTCAGACTCTGCCACGATTATGTGTGAGGGGAAGTCATGTCGTTTGAGCAGGTAGTCGCGTATCGATTGGGTTCGTGCGGCGGCGAGGCGTGCGTTTTTGTCATACGGACCGTCGGGTGATGCAGTGCCTTTAATCCATACTCCGGTAATCTCGACATTGCCTAATGACGTTATCGAGTCAATCGTGTTGTCGATTTTTGCAAGTTCGCGACTGTTGTCTAAATATGCCGGGTCGATGGCGGTTGATGAGGTGGGGAACTTTATGTCGGCCGACCCGCTCAGACTTGCGCGGTTGATGACCGCCGACGGTGTTTCGACAAGAACAAAATTAAATGACGGCAGACATACAGGGGTTTCGACTGAGACAAGCGTGTCTGTTGCAAATGTCGGCGGAATGTCTATTATGCCATATTTAACCTTCTTATGCTCAGGATCGAAGCGATAGACAAGATTGATGGCGGCTTTTGTCGGACCGAAGTAGTTTTTATTGTGGGACGCTATGACGCGGCCGCAGTTTGTGCAGGGGTATTTATCATAGCTGTAGCGTGCGTAACCGACGGCAATTTCGGCTTCAAGTCCCCATCGGCGTCCGAACTGCCATGCGTAGCCATAGCCTACGCCGAGACCTGCAGCCCAGCCCTGACGACGCTGACGGCCGTCAAATGAGTAGTTGAATTGTCCGCCGAAAAGGTGTCCTGCAAAGAAATGGCCGCGGAACGCGTCTTTGGTCCAGCGACGAGCCTCGGGCTGAATCATCCAGTGGCGCCAGCGTCGCCCGTGCGACAGTGTCCACGAGTTGATATTGCCTGAAAGGTCTATTGTCCATTCGGGCGCAACGCGTAATTCGGCCCCGAGGTTGACCGTCATTGTTGCGTCATAAAGCAGATTGGTCTTGATGGCGGCGGTGGACTCGATGTTTTCGGCCCGTCCTGCCGGAGTGAGGACGGCAAGACATAGTAACGACAGGGCTAATTGTTTCATTGTGTTGTCTTATTTGGGGATCTTGCAGCAATTGTAGGATTGTGTCCGTACGAGTGTGTAAGAAAGTAGCTATATATTAAAGTAATGATTGATTACGGTAGAGAGGTACTGAAAGCTCTTTCAGGTGTGTATTTTCAAATTGTTTACAAATGTCGGGATTTTGTGTGAAAAATAAAAATATTGAACACTTGTTAACGCTTGAATTAACGCAGTTTAACATAGGGAGAAACAATTTTTGACGGGGGGGGGTAAGAGTTTGAAAATTAGATGATTATAAATAATTTTAGATCCGAAGATGCGTTGTCCATTGTTTTGTCTATGGCGTTGTTTATCCGTCGGCGAAAAGTGGTAAAAAAGTCCGAAACATGAACTGCCATCATGTCATTGTTGTTTTAAACATAGGATTGATAAGTTTAACTGCCGGTGCATCTGTTGTAAGATTTATGTATCGGACAAATTTTATGGACTATGAAATACAGAATCGATGAAATCGAAGGCGTTGGCGAGGCCTACGCCGAGAAACTTAAAGCCGAGGGCATATCGACGGTCGACGAGTTGCTCGAGCGTTGTCGCAAACCGGCGGGACGTAAGGAGATTGCCGAGAAAACCGGCATTTCGCCCAAACTCATCCTCAAGTGGGTCAATCATGCCGATTTGTTCCGTGTAGATGGTGTCGGTCCTCAGTTCGCCGAGCTCCTTGAAGCGTCGGGCGTGGACACTGTCAAGGAAATGCGCCATCGCAAAGCCGAGAATCTTGTGGCTGCTATGGAACGTGTCAACGCCGAGAAAAAGCTCACACGCCGTGTGCCGTCAGTGGCTGAGATGACGCGAATGATAGAGTGTGCCGCCGCGCTGGAGCCGATGGTAGAATACTAAGGATAAAACGGTCTGAAAAGATTATAGCTTTTAGTTGTTTTGTATGCCATGGAGCAAATTATTTGGTCTGTGGCATGCTTATTAGTATTTTTGCGTAAAAATTTTGTATGAAATCTGTTTCATTATCACTTTTTGTTCTTGTATCGGCTGCTGTCACTGCATGCAGCCCGTCGGCAAATGCAGACAAACGGGGCAATATTCCTGCCGACAGCACTGCCGAGGCGTTGCAACTTGCGCTGCCTGCGCTGCCTGACACTCTTGTCGAGCCGGAGGCTCGTGCCGCATATCTGTTAATGCACTTTTGGGATGCTATGGACTGGCGTGACGACAAGCACGTCGATTCGGAGGATTTTATGGAGCAGAACGCGGCAAATTTCTATGACCTCTTTAGACTCACTGACAGCCTGACGGCGTCGGCGGCTACGGCCCGTATGCTCGAGGCTGCGGCAGTATCGCCAAAGTCTTATCGTATTGTAGCCGAGATTGCCGAGAAATATCTCTACGACCCGAATTCGCCTATGCTTAATGAGGAGTCTTATCTGATTGTAACAGACCGTCTTGTGGCTGATAATCGTCTTGACGAGGGTGAGATGGTGAGGCTCGCTGACCGTCGCCGGCGCATGTTGCTCAACCGTGTCGGCACAGAGGCTTCTGATTTTGTTTTGACCGACCGAGACGGGAAGAGTCTGTCTCTGTCGGAGATTGTCAGCCGCAGACCGTACACGGTCGTAATGTTCTATGATACTGACTGCGAGGACTGCAAGGAGATCGAGCACCGGTTGATGACCACCCCCGAGTTGGGTGGCGGCATCGCTGCCGGACTCTTGAGTTTCGTTGCCGTGAGTCCCTTTGAGGTTGATACTGACGAATGGTCGGCGCAGGCGGCGACTTTCCCCGGAGAGTGGACAGTCGGATATTCGCCCGAGGGACGGATAGATGCAGACGAAATATATGATATACGCGCCACTCCATCGATTTATGTTATCGGACGTGACGGCCGCGTCTTGGCCAAGGATGTCAGAGCCGACAATCTCAGAGAGTGGATTGCCTATCAGTTGCAACAACATAACTAAAATAAAGACAATGAAATACAGATATTGCGGACACAGCGGTGTGCAGTTGCCCGAGATTTCGCTCGGATTGTGGCACAATTTCGGTGATGTCGATGATTACGGCGAAGCAAAACGCATGATTGTCAGTGCCTTTGGTCACGGCATCTGCCATTTTGACCTCGCCAACAATTACGGGCCGGCTCCGGGAAGCGCCGAGACTAATTTCGGGCGCATATTGCGTGAGGAACTTGCCTCACACCGCGACGAGATGTTTATCTCGTCAAAGGCCGGGCATGACATGTGGCCCGGTGTCTATGGCACAGGCTCGTCGCGCAAAAATCTCATCGCCTCGTGTGATGCGTCGCTTCGACGCACCGGCCTTGAATATTTCGACGTCTTTTACAGCCATCGCTACGACGGGGTGACTCCCGTCGAGGAGACCATGCAGGCGCTTGTCGACATAGTGCGCTCGGGACGTGCGCTTTACGCCGGCATATCAAAATATCCGCCCGAACTGCAGCAGCGCTGTTGCGATTTGCTGCGCGAGGCCGCCGTCCCATGTCTCGTCGGACAATACCGCTACTCGATGTATGACCGCAAGGCTTTGGCCAATATAGCTGTAGCCGCCGAAAACGGCACGGGTGTGGTCTGCTTCTCACCTTTGGCACAAGGCCTGTTGACTGACAAATATTTAGACGGCATACCCGAGCACTCGCGTGCGGCACGCGAAAGCGGATTTCTGCAGCGCTCGCAGGTCAGCGCCGAGCGTGTCGAAGCTTCGCGCGAACTCAATGTAATCGCTGCCGGCCGCGGACAGACCCTCGCTCAGATGGCGCTCGCATGGATTCTCTCAGACCGCCGTGTGACTTCGGTGATAGTCGGAGCTTCGTCGGTCGCTCAGTTGGAGGCAAATCTCAAAGCCTTAGACAACACTGCGTTTACGCCTGAGGAAATGGCTCGTATAGACGAGATTATCAGCCGAGAAGGCATCAGTTTTTGATTAGGCTCAGAAAAAATCGCGTGAAGATTCCAAATCGAAGTGCAAAACTTTGATATAGGAATTACTCATTTTCC